>NZ_JBITMP010000004.1:0-427511 GCF_044466425.1 Nonomuraea sp. NPDC049400 | reverse complement strand
TCGACCGAACCAGCTACAAGGCCACCATCAGCATCAACATCCACATGCCCGATGAACCTTGACAAACCAGCGTGAAGCCAAACTAAACGGCATTGGGACTAGGCCAGGTCCGGGCCGGGGGTGTCGACGCCCTGGTGGTCGCGGACCGAGCCGGTGCCGAACGTGTCCCGGAGTTGCATCTCCTGCTCGATCACCACGGCCAGCCGCCGCACCCCTTCCCTGATCCGGTCAGGCTCGGGGTAGCAGTACGAGAGCCGCATGTGCCGGGCGCCGCTCCCGTCCGAGTAGAACCCGGTCCCCGGCACGAACGCCACCCGCTCGGCCACCGCCCGCGGCAGGATGGCCTTCGAGTCGAGCCCTTCGGGGAGGGTCGCCCAGACGAAGAAGCCGCCGGCGGGACGGGTCCACGTCACCTCGGGGGGCATCAGGGAGTCGAGCGCGTCCAGGAGCGCGTCGCGGCGCTCGCGGTAGAGCTCCCTGAACGCCTTGATCTGCTCCTGCCACGGCTGCGTGGCGAGGTACTGGCCCACGGCCAGCTGAGTGAACGAGGAGTGCGAGAGCACGGCCGACTCCATGGCCAGCACGAGCTTGTCGCGGATGGCGTGCGGGGCCAGCGCCCAGCCGACGCGGAAGCCGGGGGCGAGGGTCTTGGAGAACGACCCCAGGTAGACCACGCCGTCCGGATTGTCGGCCCGCAGGGCCCGCATGGGCTCCCCGTCGAACCCGAGCAGTCCGTACGGGTTGTCCTCGATGATCAGAACCCCGGCCCGCTGGCAGATGTCGAGCACCTGCTGCCGGCGGGCGATGTTCAGGGTGACGCCGCCCGGGTTGTGGAAGGTCGGGATCGTGTAGAGGAACTTGATGGGCGCGCCGGCCGTCTCCAGGGCGTAGATGGTCTGGGCGAGCGACTCGGGCACGATGCCCTGATCGTCCATGGCGATATGAACGATTTTGGCCTGGTAGGCGGCGAACGTACCTAGCGCGCCCACGTACGAGGGACCCTCGGCGAGCACCACGTCGCCCGGGTCGATGAAGATGCGCGTGATCAGGTCGAGGGCCTGCTGCGAACCGACGGTGACGACCACGTCGTTCGCCCCGGCGTTGATCCCCTCCAGCCGCATGACCTCGCAGATCTGCTCGCGCAGATGCGGGTCGCCCTGGCCCGAGCCGTACTGGAGCGCGACGGGGCCGCGCCTGGTGACGAGCTCGGAGACCAGCTCGCCGACCATGTCGAGGGGAAGAGCCGTGACGTACGGCATGCCGCCGGCGAGCGAGACCACCTCGGGCCTCGACGCGACGGCGAAAAGAGCTCGGATCTCGGAGGCGACCATCCCGGTAGCTCGCGCGGCGTACCGATCGACGTAAGCGTCGATGCGCGACCCTTGAGTCGCGGGTGCCTGACCGTGATCCAGCTCTCCTGTCACGGCCCACCTCCTAGGTGTCATATCGGACTGAAATACCAGATTACGCTAACCGGACATGTCGCCCGTGACGGGCTCGACCGTCGTGGTGTCCGCTGGCTGCATCTTCACTGGGCTACGATGCCACCTGTGGACGCGGTTTTCGCGCGCTTTTCCGGGTCAACGACAGGGGGCCGTAGTTGTCGCGCCGGCTGGTCAACATAACCCTGGACAATCTTGATGATCTGCCGCGGCGCTGCCGCCGGTGCGTGTTCTGGGAGCTCGATCCGGTCAGCGGGGAGCGGGCGGTGGAGTCAGGCGATCCGGGGCTGGAGAAGGAAGCCTGGATCTCCGGCACGCTGCTCGAATGGGGCAGCTGCGGGAAAATCGTGTACGTCGACGGGGTGCCCGCCGGGTTCGTGCTCTACAGCCCGCCGCTCTACAGCCCTCGTTCCGTGGCCTTCCCCACCTCTCCGGTCAGCGCCGACGCGGTGCTGCTCATGACGGCGCACATCATTCCGGAGTTCTCGGGTGGCGGGCTGGGGCGAATGCTGATCCAGGGCGTGGCCAAAGACTTGACCAGGCGCGGGGTGAAAGCCATTGAAGCTTTTGGCGACCTCAAGTGGGAAGAGCCTAGTTGCGTAGTTCCAGCTGAATACTTGCTTTCTGTGGGGTTTAAGACGGTTCGTCCGCATTTGCGTTTTCCGCGACTCCGGCTGGAGCTCAAGACCGCCGTCTCGTGGCGTGAGGACGTCGAGGTGGCCTTGGAACGCCTCCTGGGCTCCATGAGTCCCGAACGCGCGCTACGTCCCGTCTGACGACTTCTCAGCGCCGTACAACGCGAAAGCCCCCCGCCATGGGCAGGGGGCCGGGCGCGCGCCGCGGGAGAGCGGACTAGATGATGCCGTCGAGCTCGCGAAGCAGCATGGCCTTCGGCTTGGCGCCGATGATCTGCTTCACGACCTCTCCGTTCTTGTAGACGTTCATCGTCGGGATCTGGAGCACACCGTACTGGCGCGGAACCTCCGGGTTCTCGTCGATGTTGAGCTTGACGATCTCCAACTTGTCGCCGTGCTCGTTGGCGATCTCCTGGAGGATGGGCGCGACCTGACGGCAGGGGCCGCACCACTCGGCCCAGAAATCGACCAGCACGGGCTTGTCGCTCTTGAGGACGTCAGCTTCGAAAGAGGCGTCGGTGACAGCCTTCACGGTGCGCTCCTTAATCACTTCTCGGTGTTGGCCAGCCAGCGCTCGGAGTCGAGCGAGGCCGAGCAGCCGGTGCCGGCCGCGGTGATGGCCTGGCGGTAGGTGTGGTCGACGACGTCTCCCGCGGCGAACACGCCGTCGATGTTGGTCGCAGTGGACGGCGCGGCCACCTTGATGTAGCCGTTCTCGTCGAGATCGATCTGCCCCTTGACCAGCTCGGTACGCGGATCGTGCCCGATAGCCAGGAACAACGCGTCAGTGGCCAGCTCGCATTCCTCGCCCGTCTTGACGTTGCGCAGCTTCACGGCCTCGACGTGGGTGTCGCCGAGCACGTCGACAACCTCGGAGTCCCAGACGAAGCGGATCTTCTCGTTCGCGAACGCCCGCTCCTGCATGATCTTGCTGGCGCGCAGCGAGTCGCGGCGGTGCACTACGGTCACCATGCGGCCGAACCTGGTGAGGAACGTGGCCTCCTCCATCGCCGTGTCGCCGCCGCCGACGACCACGATGTCCTTGTTGCGGAAGAAGAAGCCGTCACAGGTCGCACACCAGGACACGCCGTGCCCCGACAGGCGCTTTTCGTTCTCCAGGCCGAGCTCCCGGTAACCGGACCCCATCGCCAGGATGACGGACTTGGCGTAGTAGGTGTCGGTGTGGGTCTTGACGACCTTGGGGTTGGCCTCCAGGTCCACCTCGACCACGTCGTCGGCCACCAGCTCGGCGCCGAACCGCTCGGCCTGCTTGCGCAGGTTGTCCATGAGATCGGGGCCCATGATGCCGTCGGGGAAACCGGGGAAGTTCTCCACGTCGGTGGTGTTCATGAGTGCGCCGCCGGCTGTGACGGAGCCCTCGAAGACCAGCGGCTTGAGCTCGGCGCGCGCGGAGTAGACGGCCGCGGTGTAGCCAGCTGGGCCGGATCCAATAATGATCACGTTACGAACGTCGCTCAACGCTCCACGCCTTCCTCGTCTGCTGTTGCACCGGCGTCAACAGATCCTAGGCCGCCGTGATTCCCTGCCCTACACACAACGCCCCTACACAGCGAAAGAGCCCGCCAGAATGCGGGCTCTTTCACCATGAATCTTCTCAAAAGCGCACGTTGCTACCAGTGGCCCAGGGCGGGCTTACGGAGGTTCTTGCAGTTGAACGGGTCAACGATGTCGATGCGCAGCTTCTTGGTGGCCTTGTCCTTCCAGGACGCCACGACGAGGGCCTCCTGTCCGTTGTACTGGCCCTGGTCGACCGCGTACGTCGGCAGCTTCGACCGGCTCGCCACCCGGCTCACGCACTTGTCGACCTTGCCGGCGTCGTCGGAGCCGTCCAGCACCATGCGCTGGAAGCCGAACATGCCTTCGAGCGGCTGGCGCAGGTCCTGGTCGCTGTAGTTGTGGCCGCTGTCGGTCAGCGCGTAGGACTTGGCCCGCTGTCCGACCTTCGACGGAGTCGAGGGCGCAGACGAAGGCGCGGGCTTGGCCTCGACGCCACCGGTCTGAACCTTGGCGCCACCGCCGCTGCTGCTCACGAGCAGGCTGGTCGAGGTCACGATCGTGCCCACCACGGCGGCTGCCGCGGCTGCCGCGATCGCGGGCATCGCCCACCGGCGCCGCCGCGAGGCTCTGCGCTTGGCCGGGACGATCGTGCCGTCGTCGGAGACGACGCCGAGGCGTACCGGCTGGGGGGCTTCTTCCGCGGCCACCTCGACCGGCTGCTCCCACGGGGCGTCCCGCATGAGCTCGTCCCAGTCAGGTGCTTCCGCGAGGCCGACACCTCCCCGCCGGGACTCCGCCTCGGCGGCCAAGGCCTTGTCGATGCGCAGTGCGACACCCATCGGCATGGCCGGTGTGGGGGTCGCCGCGAGCACCTCGCGAACCGCCGCCAGGTCTGCCAGCAGCTCCCCACAGGGGTCGCAGACCGCGAGATGCCCGCGGACCTGGCGCGCCGTGTCGACGTCTAGGAGATCCTCGGCCAGCTCGGCCAGGATGTCCAGATCGTAGTGCGTATCACCCGTCACGAAGTTCTGCTCCCTTCGCGGATGAGACGCGATTGAGGTCCGATCGGTTCCGCAGATGCGAAAGAATTGGGGCAAGTTTCGCGCGCCCCCGCGCGCACCTGCTCTTCACCGTGCCGCTCGGCACTTGGAGCACCTGAGCTGCGTCTTCGACCGAGTAGCCCATCATGTCGACGAGCACCAGCGCCGCCCGCTGGTCGCTGGGCAGCAGTTTGAGCGCGGCCGAAACCTCCATCGAGACCTCGCGCTCGACGGTCTGGTCAGGCAGGGGGGTTTCACGCTCGGCGGCCTCGATGAGCTCGTCGTCCGCGACGGGCCTGACCGATTTGCGGCGCATCCTGTCGAGGCAGGCGTTGACCACGATCCGGTGGAGCCAGGTCGTGACGGCCGCCTCGCCGCGAAACGTGGCGGCCTTGCGGTACGCGGAGACGAAGGCATCCTGCACGGCGTCGGCGGCCTCGTCAGGGTCACCGAGCGTACGCAGGGCGACCGCCCACATGCGATCGCGATGCCTCTTGACGATTTCGCTGAAGGCGTGTGGATCCCCGTTGATATGCGCGGTCAGCAGCTCGGCGTCTGTGACCGCCGGCCGCTCCGCTGCTGAGGGTGTCTCGGGTGGGGAGTTCACAAGAGGGATTCCTGATTATGCCGATCCGGGAGAGTGCACCACTACTTCATAGATGGTGCCATGAAAGTTGCCCGCATCCGCCGGAACACGAGTAAACCAGATCAAAACGTACTGACCCGTTGCCGGTTGATCAGGGGTCAGCGTGGTCTTGCCTGCCGCGTTCTTCTCGGTGGCCACCGTCTTCAGCGAGCCGAGCTCCGGCGAGTCGCCCACCTTGAGCTCGACCGTCGCACCCGGAGCATTAGCCAGCGTAGCGACCACGTCGCTGATCTGCATGGACTTGCCCATGTCGAGCAGCAGGCCGACGCCCTCCTTGAGGTTGCCTAGGTCGGCGCTGGTGTACCCCTCTGTCTTCCACAGGGTGCTGGGCTTGCCGTCGATGGCCAGCTCGGCCATGTCGGACTTCTCGTCCTTGTCGCCGAGCGGGTCGAACCCCTGCGCCCTCTTCGGCTTGACGACCTGGGTCTCGGCCGAGGCCGACGTGGAGGCGCTGGGGCCGGTGTTTTTCGCCTCAGGCGTGGTCGGGCTGCCCAGGCTGCGGCCGATCGTCCAGGCGCCGACGCCGACGGCCGCGATGACGAGCAGCACGACCAGCGTCATCAGCACCCGGTTGAGCGTGCTGCCGCCGCCGCTGCGCGGGGGGCGCGGCGTGGGCGGCAGCGGCGGGACCGTGAGCTGCTGGCGGTGCGCGATGTCCAGGCCCTCGGTGTGGGAGGCGGAGGCCACCGCGGGCGTGGAGGGGTAGGCGATCGGGATGGGCATGGGTCTGGCCACCCCGGCCAGCGCCTCTGCCACGTCGGACGGGCTGGCCAGCGCGCCCTGGCCCCTGCGGGCCTCGGGCAGGCACGAGCGTACGGTGACCGTGTCGAGGTAGCTCGGCACGCCGGCGGTGACCTGGCGCGGCGTGCAGAAGTGGCCGTCGGTCATGGGGGCCGCGGGCAGCCCGCCCTCTTCCTCGTCACCCGGCCAGTGGCCGGTCAGCCCGGCGTACAGCAGCCGGCCGAGGCCCTCGGCGTCGTCGAGCGCCGGCTGGTCGGTGGTGAGCCCGGACAGCGCCGCGTCGACGGCCACGCCGAGCACCTTGACCGTGTTGCCGGTCGTCCACACCAGGTGGGAGGGGCGCAGGCACAGGTGGTAGAGCCGCGCCTCGTGGGCGTGCGCGAGCGCCTCCGCGGCCTCGGCCACCAGCCCGGCCGCCCGCTCGGGCTCCAGCGGGCCGGAGGCGAGCAGGTCGGTCAGCGACTCGCCGGTGACCCACTCGCTGACGACGTAAGCGGCTTTGTCCTCCTCCGCTGCGTCGAACACCTGCGTCAGGCGCGGGTCGGTCAGCCTGCTCGCGGCGCGGGCGGCGGTGACCACCTCGTGGACGCGGGGGAAGTCGGGCGAGAACGTGTGGACGGCCACGGGACGCGCGAGTATCTCGTCGATGGCCTTCCACAACGTGGCGCCGTCGGACTCGCTGACGCGGTCCTCGAGCCGGAAGCGCTCTGCCAGACGGGTGCCGGGTTCGACGGCCGACGTGCTCACAGGCTCACTCCGCTTGGCCGATCAGGCGTGCTCATGACTCGAATCACCTGCGTGGTGGTGTCCCACGAAGGCACGCTATGCCGGGTGGATCCGCCCACGCCCCTCCTGCTTCCATTCGCGCGTGTCGCGCACCATGGTAGTGCCGAGTGGATTCGGCCCGCGTTCTTTACCGACCTACCCGCCCCGCGACCATCCCAACGATGGAATTGACCTCCGGGATGCGCATTCTGTGGGCGACGCCGAGATAGAGCAGCAATCCCAGGCCTCCCCCGACAGCAAGCACGATCAGGGAATTGACGAACCCTAGCCCGGTGAACACCCCCGTGGCCACCCAGACCGCCGCCAGCGCCACCACGGCGGTGGGCATGGCCGCGAGGTACATCCTGGTCAGCGCCATGCCGATGGTCCAGCCGCCCAATCCGCGAACCCGGCGGCTGGCCAGCCACCAGGCCCCGAGCGCCCCCAGCGCGTACGCGATGGCGTACGCGAGCGCCAGCCCCATCACGGCGTACCGGGCCGGCAGCAGCGCGTTGAACACCACCATGAGCAGCGCGTTGACCGCGGTCGTGCCGGCGCCGATGAACACCGGCGTGCGGGTGTCGCCGAAGCTGTAGAAGACCCGCAGCAGCAGCTGGAACAGCGCGAACGGCACCAGCGCGAGCCCGTACACCTGCAGCACGTTGCCGATGTAGACGGCGTCGGCGACGCTGTTGGCGCCGTGGCCGTAAATGGGCACGGCGATCGCCGGCCCGAGCACCATGAGCAGCAGCGACACCGGCACCATGAGCGAGCAGATCAGCCGCACGCTCGAGCCGAACTCGCTGCGCACGTCGTCGAGCCGCCCTTCGCCGACGGCCCGGCTCATCCTGGGCAGCATGGCGGTGATCACCGAGACGCCGATGACGCCGTACGGGAGCTGGAAGAGCTGGAACGCCAGCGTGTACGAGCTGATGCCGTGGCCGTCCACCACGTCGCCCGCCGCGCTGGCCAGGTTGGTGGTCAGCATGAAGCCGAGCTGGGTGACGATCACGTAGCCGATCGTCCAGACACCGGCCTTGCCCATCTCGCCCAGCCGGGCGTTGCGCACGTCGAAGCGGGGCACGAAGGCGAACCCGACCCGCTTGAGCGCGACGATCAGGATGGCCGCCTGTGCCACGATGCCCGCCGTGGTGCCCAGGCCGAGCAGCACCAGGTCGCCGGTGGTGACCTGACCGATGTCGCGTGCGCCGCCGACCATGACGTAGATCAGGAACACGCCGATGACGACCAAATTGTTGACCACCGGCGCCCACATGGGGGCACCGTAGCGGTCGCGCGTGTTGAGTATGGCGCCCGCCACCGCGCCCACGCCGAAGAAGGCGAGCTGCGGCAGGATGAAGCGGGCCAGCATGACCGCGGCCTCGAATTTGTCGCTGCCCGCGTCCCAGTCGGTGTAGAGGTCGATCAGCAGCGGCGCGCCGAACACCGCCACCACCGCGACCGCGATCAGCGCCACCGCGGAGATCGTCAGCAGCCGCTGCTCGTACGCCCGGCCACCGTCGGGGTCGTGCTGCTGCGCCCGGACGATCATCGGGACCACAACGCTGCTCAGCACGCCGAGGAGCAGCAGGTCGAGGATGCTGTACGGGATCGCGTACGCCGCGTTGTAGGAGTCGCCCAGCGCCCTGGTGCCGATGGCGTAGGCCAGCACCATGGTCCGCACGAAGCCCGTGACTCTGGACACCATCGTGCCGGCCGCCATGATGGCGCCGGCCCGAAGCATGCGGCTCATACGGTCTCACTCTCCCGGGTCTTGGCTGCGCGCGCGACCTTCCGCTCCGACCTGCGCCGCAGCACCCGCGTCACCGCGGCGGCGAGCATCACGGTCAGTGCGGCACCCACGATCACCGAGGCGATGCCGGTGTAGCCGGTCGTACGGATGATCAGCCGCTGCGGCTTGCCGTACGGCTGCCCGTCGGCGGTCTTGAGCTGCACGGTCACCGTCGCGTCACCGCTGCCGCCGGCGGCGGCGTTCATATCCACCTGGACCGTGCCGCTCTGCCCGCCGCCGATCCTCAGCAGCTCCTTCGGCGAGGTGACCCGCAGCAGCTCGGGGTTGTTGGACGTGACGTCGATGTAGAGGGCGATGGGGACTCCCAGCGAGTTCTTCACGCTGATCGGCACCACGCCGTTGCTGCCCGCCAGCGTGCGTGGCCGGTCGGGACCCGCTCCCGTGATCTGGATCTTGTCGATCCGCTCCGTCACCGCCGCGTCGACCAGCTTGGTCACCGAGCGGCCCACCCGGGTGTTGTTGCGCCACGCCGACGAGGTCAGCCTGAGCACCGCCGCGTCGAAGCCGGAGGCGATCTTGTCGGCCGTGATCAGGGAGGTGAGCTGCGCCTTCGAGGTGACGTCCCGGACCGGGGCGAGGTATTTCGCGCTCAGCTCTTCCTTGCGGTCCTGGTCGGTGTAGGTCAGCCCGGCGCGCGGGACGGCCAGCCTGGTCGGCTTGAGCGACTCCAGCTGGGTCAGCCGCAGCCAGGGCAGCTTCTCCGCGGTCTTCATCAGCTCGGTGACGAGCTTCGGGTTGGGGTCCCAGCGGCGCGACGGGGCGATGACGATCGACCTGGGCGAGGTCTGGCCGGGCTCCGCGGCGATCACCGCGGTCTCGGCGATGAAGCGTTGCGTGCTGAGCAGCATCGACGTGCTGGCGGTCGGCTCGAACAGCTTGCTGAGCTCGGCGTCGGCGACCAGGGCGGTGACGGGCCCGTTCACCGAGTCGAGCGTGCCGGCGGCGTCGGGCGTGAACGGCACGGGTGGCTGCGGCGGCAGGTTGGTGGGGTTGAGCAGGACCTTGTCGACCTTGTCCGTGCTGACGGAGAGCAGGTCGAGCGCGTCGGCGTCGAGCAGACCCGCGGGCGGCCAGTTGACGTTGGTCTTGACCTCGCGCCCGAGCTGTGCCGCGAGCTTCTGCTTGCCCAGCGCGATCGCCTTGCCGGGCTGCGCGTCCAGCCCCTGGTGGGCGAGCGCGGCCACGTCAGGATCGGCGTACGGGACCGCGAACACCGGAGAGGCGGCCAGCGCGGTTCGCATGGTCGTCAGCCAGCTCGCGGCCTCGGCGCTGGCCGGCTTGTCCTGTACGCCGTCCTTCTTGGTCTTGACCTGGTATTTCCCCTTCATCGCGGTGAGATCGTCGAGCAGTCCCGGCTCGACGAACCAGGTGACGTTCTTGGGCGCCGCCTGCGCGATGGCCGCCAGATCGGCGAGTCGTCCCTTGCCGCTGATCGACTGGCTCAGCTTGTCGTCCACGAACTGGGGGCCGTCGGTCGCCCGGTGCGGCTGGTCGATGACGGGCAGGGCGATGGCGAGCTTGTTGCGCGGCAGCTTCGGCACCGTGGGCGGCGCGTAGGTGACGTACGTGCGCTGCGCGGTGATGCCCACGTTGTACTGGGACACTTCCACGGCCACCGGGTAGACCCCGAACGAGGGGACCGCAGGGGAGGTGAGCTGCATGGGCGTCGCGGTGAACTCCCAGCGCACCTGAGCGCCCGCGGCCAGCGCCGGGATGTCGTAGCGGGAGGTGGGGGAGGCGCTGCCCGGAAGTGTCGCGGGGTTCTGGTCGCCCTGGTAGGCGGCCATGGTGGCGCGGTCGGTGAACTTCTGTGGCGAGTAGCGCAGGCGTACGCTCAGGCCGGTCATCGGCGCGCTGCCGTCGTTGCGGAGCGTGCCGGTGAACTTGATCACATCGGTACGCGCGGTCGGCACCTGTGGCGTGATCGACGAGATCGAGACGGACAGAGTCTGCCTGCTCGCCTTCTCGATCTTCGTGGCAGCCGCGCCGGGCGCGGTCGCCACCACGGTGAGGGCGAGCAACGCGAAGAGCAGCGTGGCCTTACGGATCACGCGTATGCCCGAGCTGGAGTACGACGACGCACGCCCGCAATGGTACGGGTTCAGTGCCGCCGCGCGACCGCCTCGCGTGATCCTTTCGCCCGGAGGTCGACCATCTTGCCTGGCAGGAGTGCCAACAGGTCGAGCGCGCGCAAGGTGAGCGCGGTGTGCCGTTCGCCGGTGGCGGTGTGGACGAGATCGTCGTCGTCGAGCAGCCGGTCGTCGATGAACATGGGCAGCGACTCCGGCAGCAGCAGCGGGCACACCAGCCCGCTCGCGTAGTCGGTGGCCGCGTTGACGACGTGGGCGGGGGCCGGTCGCACCCGCCGCATGCCCAGGATCCCGCCGACGGCTCCCAGCGGCGGCGGCGCCGACACGGGGGAGGTGAATCCGATGACGACCTCGCGGCCGACCCTCGTGGCGACCTCGAGCACAGTGACCATCAGGCACCTGTCCGGTGCCGCTGAGACCGCCTCAGGCAGATCTTCCGCGCAAGTCATGGGGCGCGGAAGGCGTACGATCTCATGATGGACCTGGTGTGCGAGGAGCCAGCGGTGGATCGCGAGGGCGTCCTTCATATAGTCCTCCTTGCCTTGTTCCATGGCCCCCGACGGTCCCAAGACCGACGGTAACCCCGACCCGATGTGGCTCGGGGGATATGTTTCGGCAGCACAAGAAGGACCTATCCGCTTGTCCGACTCAACTCTGACTGACAGCCAGCAGCGAGCCATGACGGACCTGTTCCGCAAGATCGCGCCGGTGGCCGACGAGCTCGGCCGCCTCTTCGCCGTGCACGGCCACGAGCTTGCCCTCGTCGGCGGCCCCGTACGCGACCTGCTGCTCGCCCGCATCGGCAACGACCTCGACCTGACCACCGACGCCCGCCCAGAGCGGGTGCTGGAGATCGTCAGGGACTGGGCCGACTCCGTCTGGACGATCGGGATCGACTTCGGCACCGTGGGGCTGCGCAAGGGCAGCTGGCTGATCGAGATCACGACGTACCGGAGCGAGTCGTACGACCCGAAGTCGCGCAAGCCCGAGGTCATGTACGGCGAGACGCTCGAAGAGGACCTGGAGCGGCGCGACTTCGCGGTCAACGCGATGGCCGTGCGGCTGCCGGGGCACGAGTTCGCCGATCCCTACGGCGGGCTCGGTGACCTGAAGGCCAAGGTGCTGCGCACGCCGGGCACGCCCGAGCAGTCCTTCGGCGACGACCCGCTGCGCATGCTGCGGGCCGCCAGGTTCGCCTCACAGCTCGAGTTCAGCGTCCACGAGAGCGCCGTGGCGGCGATGACCGCGATGGCCGAGCGCATCGAGATCGTCTCGGCCGAGCGCATCCGCGACGAGCTCGACAAGCTCGTCTGCGGCGCCAACCCGCGCGAGGGGCTGCGGCTGCTCGTCGAGACCGGTCTGGCCGCCCACGTGCTGCCCGAGCTGCCCAAGCTGCGCCTGGAGATCGACGAGCACCATCGGCACAAGGACGTCTACGAGCACACGCTGACCGTGCTCGACCAGGCCATCGCGCAGGAGGAGGACGGCAAGCCGGACCGGGTCCTGCGCTGGGCGGCGCTCCTGCACGACATCGGCAAGCCGAAGACGCGCCGCCACGAGGCAGGCGGGCGGGTGTCGTTCCACCACCACGAGGTGGTCGGCGCGCAGATGACCAAGAAGCGGATGACCGAGCTGAAGTTCCCCAAGGACGTGGTCTCGGACGTCGCGCGGCTGGTGGAGCTGCACCTGCGCTTCCACGGCTACGGCACGGGGGAGTGGACCGACAGCGCCGTACGCCGCTACGTGCGCGACGCCGGTCACTTGTTGGACCGGCTGCACAAGCTGACCAGGGCCGACTGCACCACGCGCAACAAGCGCAAGGCCGCGGCACTGTCGCGCACCTACGACCACCTCGAGGAGCGCATCGCCAGGCTCGCCGAGGCGGAGGAGCTGGCCAAGATCCGCCCCGAGCTGGACGGCAACGAGATCCAGCGCGTCCTCGGCATCGGGCCTGGGCCGGTGGTGGGGCGGGCCTACAAGTTCCTGCTCGACCTCAGGCTCGACAAGGGCATGATCGGCAAGGAGGCGGCTATCGAGGCGTTGAGGGAGTGGGCCGGGTCGAACGGCCTTGGCGGGTGATCATCCGGTAGACGAGCGCCGCCACGGGGTAGCCGACCGAGATGATCGCGACGGCGAGGTAGGACTTGCCGTCGGCGGGCAGGATCACCGCCGACAGGGCCGCGGCCAGCACGTACATGCCGTTGAAGAGCATGTCGTAGACGGAGAACGCCCGGCCCAGGTAGATGTCCTCGACGTCGCGCTGGACCGTGGTGTCGGCGCAGATCTTGACGCTCTGCCCGGCCACCCCGAGCACGAACCCGGCCACGGGCAGCCCCCACTCCTGGAACGGCAGCACCAGCGCGGCCGTCAGCACCCCGGCCGCCGACAGCGCGATCGGCACCCACCGCTCGATCGTGAACCGTTCGGTCGCGTACGGGGTGATGACCACCGCGAGGAAATAGCCCACGCCGGACGTGGCCACGACCAGGCTGACCCCGCGTAGCGCGGCGTCGGGGTCGCCGTCGGTGAAGTAGTAGCGGTAGAGGATGATGCCGAGTGCGGTCGCCATGCCGTAGAGGAAGCGGTGCGCGGCCATCGCCCCCATGGTGGCGGCGGCCATGCGGCGGTGAACCAGGTGCCTGACACCGTCGGCCAAGCCGATCAGCACGTTGCGCATGGCCTCGCGCGCCTGCGGCCTCTTGGGGTCGTACTCGGGGCCGAGCAGGTCGCGCCCCATCGTCCGCGCCATCAGCGCGCTCATCCCGAACACCACGCCGGAGGTCACCAGCAGCAGCGCGACGCCCCGGTCGGCGCTGCCGAACACCTCGCGCAGCAGGAACCCCACGCCCGCGCCCACGAACGTCAGCACGGTGCCGGAGGTGGGGGTGACCGCGTTGGCCGCCAGCAGCCGGTCCGCCGGCACCACGTGCGGCAGCGAGGCGCCGAGCGCGGCCAGGAAGAACCTGTTGACGCCCAGCACGGCGAGCGCCGCCGCGTAGAACACCGGATCCGGCACGTCCGCGGCGACCAGCCCCGCCGTGACCAGCAGCAGCGCGCCGCGCACGATGGGCGCGACCACCAGGATCTGCCGCCGCGACCAGCGGTCGATGAACACGCCGACGAAGGGCCCGAGCACGCTGTACGGCAGCAGCAGCACGGCCAGCCCGACGGCCACTTCGAGCGCGGTCGTCTGGCTCTCCGGGCTGAAGAAGGCGAAGCCCGTCACCCCGAACTGGAAGATCCCGTCGGAGAACTGCGAGATCAGCCGGGTGGCGAACAACCTCCGGAAATCATGGCCCCGCAGCACCACGCGCAGGTCGGCGACGAACGACACGCGGCAAGCCTAGCCCTCCGCACGTCGCATACGATGCCGGGGAGTTATTGAGGCAGCAGGTGGCTCGCGGGTTCCGAGCGGTCGTCATGATCTCGTACGCTTCATAGCGTGACGATTGAGGAACACGTTGTGCTGGTCGACGGTGACGGCCGTGCACTCGGCACCGCGCCCAAGTCCGAGGTGCACGGCCGTGAGACGCCCCTTCATCTGGCGTTCTCCAGCTACGTCTTCGATCACGAAGGCCGCGTGCTGCTCACCAGGCGGGCCGACCACAAAGTCACCTGGCCGGGGGTCTGGACCAACAGCTGCTGCGGCCACCCGCTGCCGGGCGAGCCGGTGGACCGGGCGGTCGCGCGCCGGCTCTCCTACGAGCTGGGGTTGACGGTGGAGAGCGTCGACCTGATGCTGCCGACCTTCGCCTACCGCGCCGTCATGGCCAACGGGATCGTCGAGCACGAGCTCTGCCCGGTCTACCGCGCCACGGTGTCCGCGCCTGTCGTGCCCAACCCGGAGGAGGTGGGGGAGACGCGGTGGATGCCGTGGAAGGAGTTCGCGGAAGGGGTCCTCAATGGGTTGCTGGCGATCTCGCCCTGGTGCCGGGAGCAGGTGCCGCTGCTGGACGAGCTCGGGTCCGACCCGATGGCCTGGCAACCCGCCTCACCGTCCGCACTGCCGCCCGCGGCGCGCCTGTAGAAGGCGCCTGACGCGGGCAAAAGGACGGCGCCGCACCCCGTACCGAGGGGGCGCGGCGCCGTGTCAGCGGGTCAGCGCTCGACCTCGCCCCTGATGAACTTCTCGACGTACTCGCGAGCCTCGTCGTCCGAGAACTGCTTCGGCGGCGACTTCATGAAGTACGAGGAAGCCGACAGGATGGGCCCGCCGATGCCCCGGTCGAGGGCGATCTTGGCGGCGCGGACCGCGTCGATGATGATCCCCGCCGAGTTGGGCGAGTCCCAGACCTCCAGCTTGTACTCCAGATTGAGCGGCGTGTCGCCGAACGACCGCCCCTCCAGCCGCACGTAGGCCCACTTACGGTCGTCCAGCCACGGCACGTGGTCCGACGGACCGATGTGCACGTCCGCCTTGCCCATCTCGTGCGGGATCTGCGAGGTGACCGACTGCGTCTTGGAGATCTTCTTGGACTGGAGCCGCTGCCGCTCCAGCATGTTCATGAAGTCCATGTTGCCGCCGAAGTTGAGCTGGTACGTGCGCAGCAGCTCCACCCCGCGGTCCTCGAACAGCTTGGCCAGCACGCGGTGCGTGATCGTGGCCCCGACCTGCGACTTGATGTCGTCGCCGACGATCGGCACCCCGGCCTCGGTGAACTTCTCCGCCCAGACCGGGTCCGATGCGATGAAGACCGGCAGCGCGTTCACGAACGCCACGCCGGCGTCGATGGCGCACTGCGCGTAGAAGCGGTCCGCCTCCTCCGAGCCCACCGGCAGATAGGACACCAGGACGTCGACCTGGTTGTCACGGAGCACCTGGACCACGTCGACGGGAGCCTCGTCGGACTCCTCGATGATCTCCCGGTAGAACTCACCCAGGCCGTCGAAGGTATGGCCGCGCTGGACGGTCACCCCCGTGGGCGGCACGTCGCAGATCTTGATCGTGTTGTTCTCGCTGGCGACGATCGCCTCCGAGAGGTCGCGGCCGACCTTCTTGGCGTCCACGTCGAACGCGGCGACGAACTCGACGTCGCCGACGTGGTAGTCGCCGAACTTCACGTGCATGAGGCCCGGGACCCGTACGTCCGGGTCGGCGTCCTTGTAGTAGTGAACGCCCTGGACCAGCGACGACGCGCAGTTGCCGACACCGACAATGGCCACGCGAACCGAACCCATCGCACTCGCTCCCTTACTCATCAGTTGACGTGGTATTTCTTTCGGGCCCCTCCTCTGACGAGGCCCGACGCTCCGTTGCGATCAGCTCGTTCAGCCAGCGCACCTCGCGCTCGACCGACTCGAGCCCATGACGCTGCAGCTCGAGCGTGTAACTGTCGAGACGCTCCCTGGTGCGCGCCAGCGCCGTGCGCACCGCGTCGAGCCGCTCCTCCAGCCGGCTACGGCGTCCTTCGAGAATGCGCAGGCGCACCTCGGCCTCGGTGTGGCGGAAGAACGCGAAGTGCACACCGAAGCTCTCGTCCTCCCAGGCGGAAGGACCGGCCTGCGTCAGCAGCTCCTGCAGCCGTTCCTTGCCCTCCGCGGTCAGCTTGTAAACGATCTTCGATCTGCCGCCGACGATCGTGGCAGGAGCGGGCTGCTCCTCCGCGATGAGGCCCTGAGCCAGAAGCGATCGCAGACAGGGGTACAGCGAACCGTAGGAGAACGCGCGGAACATCCCCAGCAGGGCGTTGAGCCGTTTGCGCAGCTCATAGCCGTGTAGCGAAGTCTCGTGCAGCGACCCGAGCACGGCCAGCTCCAAGACCCTGCCCTGTCCGCCGGCCACCGGAACCGCCTCCTCTCGCATCGATGTATCGAGCCGATACATCCCGAGGATACGTCGCCCCGCTATATCGCTGCAATCTGTGAATCTGCCAAGCCGTTGGGATGGAGTCGCAAAACGCCGTAGTCTGGCGCTCATGTGGTCACAGAGAAGGGTGGTGGATTACGGCCTGGCGAAACGGGCGGTAGTCCGATCCCTGCGTGCGGGGCGAGCCTCGCGCGGCGATGTCTGTGACGCACAGCCGTACCTCCTTCGCGCGGCGCGCTATTTCGGCGAGCCGACCGAACGCCTCTGCCCGGTCTGCGAGAGGGAGAACGTCACCAACGTGACCTATGTCTACGGCGATTCGCTAGGACGGCATGCCGGTCAGGCAAAGGTCGCGTCAGAACTCGTCGCAATGGCACATGATTACGATGAGTTCCGCGTGTACGTGGTCGAGGTCTGCCAAGGTTGTTCCTGGAACCACCTGACGGTTTCGTACATCCTTGGCAACGGACCGCCTGACTCCGCTGGCCAAGAGTGATGACCGAGGGCGGCGAGAACCTCACGCCCAACCGCCGTTTATGTTCCGACGACGATGCGAGGACGTGTGAGTAACAGCATGAATGAGGGGACCGGCCGCCCGGGAAGGCGCCGTCGTTCCAGCTCATCCCGTTCTGTGCCCCAGGATTCTCCCCCGCAAACCGGCGAGTCGAGCTGGGGAGCGGCGCAGCCGCCGCGTCGTCCGGAAGCCGCCTACGAGCAGACCGGCGCCATGGCCGCGCAGCCGTACGACGACGCGCCGAGGCGCGGCGACGACCCGCCAAAGCGCGGCGACCAGCCGCCGCCGCGCTCGCGCGCCCGGCAGGACACGCGCACGGTGAGTAACCAGGAGACGATCGTCAGCGACGCGCCGCGGCGCTCTCGCAGAAGGGGCGAGGGCGGGCCGCCGGAGCCTCCTGGACCGCCGACCAAGAAGGACGGCGGCAAGGGCGGCTGGCGCAGGTTCGTGCCGAGCTGGAAGATCGTCGTGGCCGGCTTCGTGGTGCTCGCCGCCGGCCTCTTCGGCATGATCATGGTCGCGTACGCCAACACGCCGGTGCCTACCGCCGACCAGGCCAAGTCCGACGCGCTCGCGCAGCAGAGCACCATCTACTTCCGGGACGGCAAGCACGAGATCGCCAAGCTCGGCACGAAGCGCGAGATCGTCCCCATCTCGAAGATGGCCCAGACGGTCAAGGACGCCGCGATCGCCATCGAGAACAAGACGTTCTACGAGGACTCCGGCATCTCCATCTCCGGCATGTTCCGCTCGCTGTACATGACCGCGACCGGGCAGCAGCTGCAGGGCGCCTCGACGATCACGCAGCAGATGGCCCGCAACTACTACGACGGCCTCAACCGAGAGGTCTCGATCAAGCGCAAGGTCATGGAGATCTTCGTCGCGGTCAAGCTCGACGAGCAGTTGAGCAAGGACGAGATCCTGCAGAACTACCTGAACACCATCAACTTCGGCCGCGCCTACGGCGTCGAGGCCGCCGCCAAGGCCTACTTCGGCGACAAGGTCACCGCCGCGAAGCTGACGCCGGAACAGGGCGCCTACCTCGCCGCGCGCATCCAGCAGCCCAACTGGGAGCCCGACGCGCCCGCGCTCAAGGACCGCTGGAAGACCGTCATCGACTACATGGCACAGCAGTGGCCCGACCGGTACGGCAACCTCCCGCAGACCGCCAAGTTCCCCAAGGTCCGCAAGAACGACGACGCGAACGAGCTCGGCGGCATCAAGGGCTACATGGTGGTGCAGGTCCTCCAGGAGCTCAAGGAGCGCCGCGGCCTGACCCCCGACGCGGTCCGTAGTGGTGGATACCACATCACTTCCACCTTCGACCGGAAGCTCATGCTGGCCGCGCAGGAGGCGGTCAAGAGCACGACCAGCAGCATGAGCAAGGAGTACCACGCGGGGCTGGCCGCGGTGGATCCGAAGAACGGCCGCGTTCTGGCGTTCTACGGCGGCACCAACTACATCACCGACCCGTTCAACGAGCCCTTCGACGCCAAGAAGCAGGCCGCGTCCGCGTTCAAGCCGTACGTGCTGGCGGCCTGGCTGCAGGCCGGCTACTCACTCAAGAGTTACGTGCCGGGCAACGAGACGGTGCCGAAGGTGATCCCCGGCGTGCAGAAGGAAGGCATCAGGAACAGCCACAACGCCGGCAGGTCCATCGATGTGATCAAGGCCACCGCCGATTCGGTCAACACGGCGTACGTGTCGATGGCGTACAAGCTGCCCGGGCAGCTCGGTGAGTTGAAGAACCTCGTGGAGGCGGCGGGGTTCAACCAGGAGCGCATGGAAGCGGACGTCAAGGAGCACAGCTACCAGTTCGCCATCGGCAGCGCCCCGGTGACCCCGGTCGAGCAGGCCGCCGGTTACTCCATCTTCGCCAATGGCGGCAAGTACACCAAGTACCACGTGGTCCAGAAGGTCGAGCAGGGCGGCCAGGTCGTCTACGGCGAGCAGAGGGCGGCCAAGAAGATCATCGATCCCGCGGTCGCCGCCGACGCCACGGTCGCCATGCAGGAGGTGCTGCGCAGCGGTACCGCGCGGGGCAAGGGGCTGGGCACCCGGCCCGCCGCCGGCAAGACCGGCACGAACAACAACGAGAAGGAAGCCTGGTTCGTCGGCTACACGCCGCAGATCTCCGCCGCGGTCGGGTTCTACCGCGAGCAGTGCAAGACGAAGTCGGGCAAGGTCGTTCAGCCCATCCACTCCAACTGCCCGATCACTCCGCGCGGCAAGCCGAGCACCAGGTACAACGCGGAAAACCCCTACACCAGGCCCTACGAGGCGCCCCTGGGCTTCGAGGGCGCCGGTCCGCCCACGCTCACCTGGCAGAAGTTCATGCAGCTCGCTCACGAGGGCCTGCCGATCGAGCAGTTCCCGAAGCGGGCCGAGGTCGGGCTGCCCGAGAACATCGTGCCCAGCCCGACGCCCACGCCGAAGCCGGAGGACGAGAACCCGTTCGACAGCGGGGACGACCCCTTCGGCGACCAGAACGGCGACCAGGACTGCCTCATCGCCCCATGCGATGACGACGTGACCCCCACCGAAGAGCCCACCATCGACGACGGCGAACCCGATTTCCCGCAGACCGCCAACGGCGACGTGGCCGGTGGCACCAACGGCAACAACGGCAACGGTCACGGCAACGGTGGCGGGCGGCTGCCTGAGCCGAGATCCACGGGGTGGACGTCGATGGCCCGACCCGAGGACCGGTGACAAGCGTGGAGGTGCGCGCCCCCTTCGTGGCGCGCGCCGTGCCGTACCTACCCCTGGGGCTGATCGCGGCCCTGGGGGCGACCCTCGCGTACGTGGTGCGCCTGCCGTGCCGCACCGGCGGCTGGAACGACCAGGTCTCGACGTACACGAACTTCTGCTACACCGACATCTACCCCCTGTACTTCGACAGGGAGCTGGCCACCCAGAACCCTTACTTCGCCCAGGGCGTGCCGTTCGACAAGCAGGTCGAGTACCCGGTCGTGCTGGGCGAGGTCATGCAGGTGATCAGCTGGCTCGCCAGGGCGGTCACGCCCGAGGCCGCGCAGGCGGTCAGGTTCTACGACCTGACGGTCATCCTGCTCGGCATCAGCCTGGTCGCCGGCGTCCTGCTGATGGCCGCGGTGGCCGGGCCGACGCGGCGGTGGGACGCGCTCTGGTACGCCATCTCGCCCGCCGTGGTGCTGGCCGCCTACATCAACTGGGACCTGGTCGCCGGCGCGCTGTCGATGGGCATGCTGCTGGCCTGGGCGCGGCGCAAGCAAGTGCTGGCCGGGGTGCTGCTGGGGCTGGCCATCGCGACGAAGTTCTATCCCCTGATGTTCCTGGGCGCGTTGTTCCTGCTCACGTGGCGTACCGGGCGATGGCGACCGTTCCTGGTCACGCTGGCCTCGACCGCGGGCACGTGGCTCGTGGTCAACGTGCCGTTCATGCTCTTCGCGTGGGAGGGGTGGCGCAGGTTCTACGTCTTCTCCCAGGAGCGCGGGGTCGACTGGGGTTCGCCGTGGTTGTTCTTCCAGAACAAGGGGTGGCCCATCCTCGGCGAGGGCGACGTGAGCAAGCTGGGCATGGCCTCGCTGGCCATCCTGTGCCTGGGCATCGCCGTGCTCACGCTGGCCGCGCCGCGCCGGCCCAGGCTGGCGCAGATCTGCTTCCTGGCGCTGGCCGCGTTCATGATGACGAACAAGGTGTGGTCGCCGCAGTTCGTGCTCTGGCTGGTGCCGTTCGCCGTGCTGGCCAGGCCCAACTGGAAGCCGCTCGTGCTGTGGCAGCTCGCCGAGGTCTGGTACTTCGTCGCCATCTGGCTCTACCTGCTCTCCCAGCCGCCGCTCAGCAGGAGCGACCTCGGCATCGGTGACGACACGTACTTCACCGCCGTCTGGGGGCGGATCATCACGATCGGGATCATGATGGCGTTCGTCGTGCGGGACATCCTCCGTCCCGAGAAGGACGTGGTGCGCCAGGCCGACCTCGACGACCAGGCGGGCGGCGTCTTCGACGACGCTCCCGACCGGTTCACGCTGGCGTCCGTCGTTCG
The DNA here is from genome assembly GCF_044466425.1 of Nonomuraea sp. NPDC049400. Lineage (NCBI taxonomy): Bacteria > Bacillati > Actinomycetota > Actinomycetes > Streptosporangiales > Streptosporangiaceae > Nonomuraea > Nonomuraea sp. NPDC049400. The sequence continues at coordinate 406,474 of NZ_JBITMP010000004.1, read as the reverse complement.
ATGATCACCCGCTCGGCCGGCCGGGACGCGCTGCTGCTCTGGTTCGGCTCGCGGGCCGGGCTGCTGGTGGCGACGCTGCTCGGGACGGCGCTCGGCGCGTACGCCGGCAAGTGGCGCCAGTGGGACGCCGGGCTGTTCATCACGATCGCCCAGTACGGCTACGACGGCGAGCCCGGAAAGCCGGTGGACGACGGGCTGCCCGCGTTCTTCCCCGGGTTCCCGGTGGTGCTGCGGGCCGTGCACGTCCTCGTGCCGGACTGGGCGGCGGCCGGGCTGCTGATCTCGCTGGTTGCCGGGGCGGTGGCCATGGTGTCGCTGGCCCGGCTGGCCGAGCTCGAAGGCGCGTCCGGCTGGATGGCGGTACTGGGGCTGCTGCTCTACCCGATGGCGGTGTTCCTGGCGGCGGGCTACAGCGAGTCGCTCTTCCTGGCCTTCGCGATCCCGGCGTGGCTGGCCGCCAGGCAGGGGCTCTGGTCGGCTGCCGCGCTGCTCGCGGCGGGGGCCTCGTGTGTGCGGATCACGGGGCTGTTCCTCGCGGTCGCGCTCGTCGTGGAGTTCTGCACGAGCAGGGAGACCGTCCGGCGGGCCGGGTGGCTGGCCGTGCCCTTCGTGCCGCTGGTGGCGTACTCGTACTACCACTACAGCCGGTCGGGCGACTGGCTGGCCTGGAAGCACGCGCAGGAGGCCGGATGGGGGCGCGACTTCGCGTGGCCGTGGGACGCCTGGAAGACGACCTGGCGCTCGGCCATGGGCTCCGACGACTTCGCCGTGGCCTTCCGGATGGAGATCGCCGGCGCCGTGGTGGCGTTCGCGGTGCTGGTCTGGCTGCTCCTGCTGCGCAGATGGAGCGAGCTCGTCTACACGGGGTTGCAGGCGGCGGCGCTGATGACGTCGGCGTACTACCTGTCGATCCCGCGCTCGCTGCTGCTGTGGTTTCCGCTGTGGGTGCTGGTCGCGAAGGTCGCGACCAGGAAGCCGTGGGTGATGGCCGGGTACGCGCTGATCTGCGGGCCGCTCATGCTGCTCAACGCGGGACGTTTCCTGAGTGGCGCGTGGGCGGGCTGAACTCTATACCCGCTTCTTCGTCTCGGTAATCCAGGAAAGTTATCCACAGGCTGTGTGTATTTCCTAGAGGTTCTTCCGCAGGAACGCGATGTCGTCCGCCTGGCCCTCCGCGGGGGTCTCCACCACGATCGGCGCGCCGGCTGCCCGGCAGACCGCCAGGATCAGCTCGGAGTCGATCTTCCCCTTGCCCAGGTTGGCGTGGCGGTCTGCGCCGGAGTCGAAGTCGTCGCGCGAGTCGTTGCAGTGGACCAGGTCGATCCGTCCGGTGATGGCCTTGACCCGCTCCACCAGGTCGACCAGCTCCTCGCCGCCCGCATGGGCGTGGCAGGTGTCGAGGCAGAAGCCCACGTCGAAGCCGTCGAGCGCGTCCCACAACCGGGCGATGCGCTCCAGCTTGCGCGCCATGGCGTTGCCGCCGCCCGCCGTGTTCTCGATCAGCACGGGGATCGGGCACTCCATGCGCTCGAACACCTTGCGCCAGTTGTCGAACCCCGTCTGCGGGTCGTCGCTCTTGTTGACGTGGCCGCCGTGCACGACCAGGCCCTTGGCGCCGAGGCCCGCGGCCGCCTTGAGGTGCTGCTCGAGCAGCTTGCGGCTGGGGATCCTGATGCGGTTGTTGGTGGTGGCCACGTTGATCAGGTAGGGGGCGTGGATGTAGATGTCGACGCCCTCGACCGGTTTGGCGGGCAGCACCGGCTTGTTGTAACCCTGGGGATCGCCGAGGAAGAACTGCACCACCTCGGCCCCCACCTCCTCCGCGTGAGCGGCGGGGTCGTCCTGATCGACATGAGCTCCGATGCGCACCATAGTCCCCGAGCTTACGGCCTGCATGACCGGCGAAGCGCGGTTTGCCGGGAGCGCGTCAGGGCAGTCGGCTGGCGCCCCCTACGCGAGGAGAAGCGACATGGCACGCTGGCGCTGGCGAGCGCTGATCTTATTGATCTACGTCGTGATCGGGCTCTACGTGGCCTGGGTGTACGACTACATCACCCCCGGCCTGCTCAGGGACGTCGCCGAGGCGTTGCTGGCGGTGTTCCTCTGGTTCCTGGTCCTGCTCGGAATAGACCTGCACATCGGCAGGTGAGCCGCATATCGAACGGCCCCGGGAGGTATGCCGGGGCCGTTGCTCATGGATGGGGAAGGAAACCGCCGTGGGCGATGCCGAGGGCAGCCCCCACGAACGACCCGACCAGGCCGATGATGTTGAGCGAGCGCTGCGGCGTGGTCGCCGACACGTACTGGGAATAGAGCCCCACGCCGAAGCCCAGCGTGCCGAACCACGACGAGATCGGGTGGGCGGAGACCCAGAACGTCGAGACGAAAGCCACCACGCCGCAGGCCAGCGCGGCCACGGCAAGGCTGTTTTCCACAGGGTGAGACTGTCCGTCGGTGTTGAGCGTCAGCCTGAACCGCTCCTTTTCGGAGGGTTGAAGCACGTGTGGCACTGCCACCACCCCCTAGGTTTCCTAAAGGCCTTCCCACGTACTCGCGGCTGGTAACCTGAGCAAGCTGCGTTGTGATGGGTGATCCATCGCCCCGAGGTGCCGAAAGGGGCGCCACGGGCACAGACGTCAGCGTCCTCCTGTCACGGCAGAGTGTCGTGACCGCAAGAGTCCAGAGGAGGTTGGAGTCCCGCATGCGTCGTTACGAAGTAATGGTCATTCTGGACCCTTCGCTCGATGAGCGCACCGTCGCGCCGTCCCTCGACCAGTTCCTCTCCGTGGTCCGCAACGACGGCGGCACCGTGGAGAAGGTCGACGTCTGGGGCCGTCGCCGTCTCGCCTACGACATCGACAAGAAGTCGGAAGGCATCTACGCCGTCATCGACCTGTCCGCGGAGCCCGCGACGGTCAAGGAGCTCGACCGGCAGATGAACCTCAACGAGGGGATCCTGCGCACCAAGGTCCTGCGTCCGGACGTGCACTAACTCCCGGTTTTTTGTCGGGGAAGCCCCGTACTCTGAGCCGTAACCCAAGCGAAGGCGTGCAGGAAGGCGAGCGCTAGCCATGGCAGCAGGCGACACCGTAATCACCATCGTCGGCAACCTCGTCGACGATCCGGAGCTGCGCTTCACCCCGACGGGTCAAGCGGTGGCTCGATTCCGCATCGCGTCCACTCCGCGGTTCATGGATCGCCAGACCAACGAGTGGAAAGATGGCGAGAGCCTCTTCCTGACCTGCAACGTGTGGCGCCAGGCGGCGGAGAACGCCGCCGAGAGCCTGCAGCGCGGCATGCGGGTCATCGTGCAGGGGCGGCTCAAGCAGCGGTCCTACGAGACCAAGGAAGGCGAGAAGCGCACCGTTTACGAGGTCGAGGTCGACGAGGTCGGCCCGTCCCTGCGTAACGCCACCGCCAAGGTCAACCGCACCTCCCGTCAGGGTGGCGGCGGCGGCTTCGGCGGCGGCCCGGCCGACGACCCGTGGGCCTCCGCGACGCCCGCCCCGCCCCAGGGCGGCGGCGGCGGTGGTGGCGGCTACGGCGGCGGCCAGCAGGGTGGCGGCGGCTTCGGCGGCGGCGGTGGCGACTTCAGCGACGAACCGCCTTTCTAAAACCTGTCCACAAGCCCGAGTCCATTCCCGCCCGGAAGGCGGGGCTCTGAAAGGAGCACCACGATGGCTAAGCCGGCACTGCGCAAGCCGAAGAAGAAGGTTTGCCTGTTCTGCCACGACAAGATCTCCTACGTCGACTACAAGGACACGGCCCTGCTGCGGAAGTTCATCTCCGACCGCGGCAAGATCCGTGCGCGCCGGGTGACGGGCAACTGCACCCAGCACCAGCGCGACGTGGCGACCGCGATCAAGAACGCGCGTGAGGTGGCCCTGCTGCCTTACACGAGCACCGCGCGCTAAGGAGGCCTGTCGATATGAAGCTCATCCTCACCAACGAGGTCTCCGGCCTCGGCACCCCTGGCGACGTCGTCGAGGTCAAGGACGGCTACGGCCGTAACTACCTCATCCCGCGCGGCTACGCCATGCGCTGGACGCGCGGCGCCGAGAAGCAGATCGAGACCATCAGGAAGGCGCGCGACGCGCGCGAGATCCGCGACCTCGGCACCGCCAAGGAGGTCGCCGGCCAGCTCGGCGCCCTGCGCGTCCGCCTGTCCACGCGCGCCGGCGAGTCCGGCCGCCTGTTCGGCTCGATCACCACGGGCGACATCGCCGAGGCCGTCAAGGCCGCCGGCGGCCCGGTGCTCGACCGCCGCCGCATCGAGATCGTCAACCCGATCAAGAGCGTCGGCTCCCACCGCGTCACCGTCAAGCTCCACCCCGAGGTCTCCGCCTCTGTGGACATCGAGGTTGTCCCGGCCTGACGCCGCTCAAAAGCCCCCTCCCTTTCCGGAGGGGGCTTTTGGTTGTTCCGGATCGCCCCCGCCTCGGATGATTTCCGTGGTCAGGGGTACCCTCGGCGTAATTTCCTATTCGAGCATCGTAGAATGCCTTCGTTCTTTCGCGCTTTCCCCCTGGAGGCTCTGGCCATGGCCCGTCCCCTCATGCTGCTCGCGCTGGCCGTGGCGCTCGTTGGTTGTGCGCCCGTGGACAACACGGACAGCACGGCCAGTACTGCCGCGTCCCCGTCCACCGCCTGCACCAAAGAGCAGCTCAAGCTCGTCACTCCCGGCAAGTTGACCATCGGGACCGACAAGCCTGCCTACGAGCCCTGGTTCAAGGACGACGATCCCAGCAACGGGCAGGGGTTCGAGAGCGCCGTGGCCTTCGCCGTGGCGGGGGAGCTGGGCTTCGACCGTACCGAGGTGCAGTGGAACACGGTCAAGTTCGACTCGGCGTTCGCGCCCGGCGAGAAGCAGTTCGACTTCGACGTCAACCAGGTGTCCATCACGCCCGAGAGGGCCAATGCCGTGGACTTCAGCAAGGGCTACTACGCCGTCAAGCAGGCCGTTGTCGCCATCGACGGGAGCAAGTTCGCGGGAGTGAAGAGCCTGGCCGAGCTCAAGGACGCGAAGGTCGGCGTACAGGTGGGCACGACCTCGTTCGACGCGGTCAAGAACGTCATCAAGCCCGCCGCCGATCCCAACGTCTACAACGAGCAGATCGACGCCGTCAACGCGCTGAAGAACAAGCAGGTGGACGCGCTGGTCGTGGACCTGCCGACGGCGTTCTACGTGACGGCAGCGCAGGTCGAGAAGTCCAAGATCGTGGGGCAGTTCAGCTCGACGGGTGGCACGCCCGAGGAGTTCGGGCTGGTCATGGAGAAGGGCAGCGCGCTCAAGCCGTGCGTCGACAAGGCCGTGGACGCCCTGAAGTCGAAGGGCGAGCTGGCCAAGATCGAGCAGCAGTGGCTCGGCTCGGCCGCGGGCGCGCCAGAGCTGAAGTGAGCGCGCAGCGGTGAGTGAGCACGCCCAGGCGTGGGTCAAGTCGGAGCGGCAGCTCCAGCGGGAGCGGGTACGCAGGTCGTACGCCCGCCGCTCCGCCTCGATCGCGACGGGTTCGACGATCGTCTTCATCGTGCTGGTCGTATGGGTCGTCACCAACTCGCCCGGCTGGCCCCGTGTGCAGGAGAAGTTCTTCAATCCCGGGGAGTTCGCCGCGGCGCTGCCCGACGTGCTGAGCGGCTTCCTGCTCAACATCAAGATCTTCCTGATCGCCGAGCCGCTGATCCTCGTCGTCGGGCTGCTGGTCGCACTTGCCCGGGGGATCAAAACACCGGCGTTCTTCCCGATCCGGGCGCTGGCCACGCTCTACACCGACGTCTTCCGCGGCGTGCCGACGATCCTGGTGATCTACCTGGTCGGGTTCGGTCTGCCCGCCCTCCGGTTGCAGGGCATCCCGACCGACCTGGCCACGCTGGGCATCATCGCGCTGACGCTCTCGTACGGCGCCTATGTGGCCGAGGTGTTCCGCTCCGGCATCGAGTCCATCCACCCGAGCCAGTTCGCCGCGGCTCGCTCGCTGGGGCTGAGCCACATCAAGACCATGCGGTTCGTGGTGCTGCCGCAGGCCACCCGCAGGGTCGTGCCGCCGTTGCTGAACGACTTCGTCTCGCTGCAGAAGGACACCGCCCTCGTGGCCACCATCGGGCCGCTCGAAGCGCTCAGGCAGGCGCAGATCCACGTGGCCAGCACGTTCAACTACACGCCCTACCTGGTGGCCGCGCTGCTGTTCATCCTGCTCACCATCCCCATGGCCAGGTTCACCGACCACCTGGCGGACCGTACGCGCAGGAGGCGCGGGGCATGAGCCTTTTGACGATAGAGGGGGTGTGGAAGAACTTCCACGGGCACAGCGTGCTGCGCGGCATCGACCTGGAGGTGCACCCGCACGAGGTGGTGAGCCTGATCGGGGCCTCCGGCTCGGGCAAGTCCACGCTCCTGCGCTGCGTCAACCTGCTGGAGACCGTGGACGACGGCGCGATCTTCCTCGACGGGGAGGAGATCACCGATCCGCGCATGAAGGTGGACGACGTGCGCAAGCGGCTCGGCATCGTGTTCCAGTCGTTCAACCTGTTCCCGCACATGACCGTGCTGGAGAACATCACGCTGGCGCCGCGCCAGGTGCACAGGGTGGCCAGGGCGCAGGCCGAGGAGCAGGCGCACGACCTGCTGGCCAGGTTCGGGCTGGCGGACAAGGCGAAGTCGTACCCCGACCAGCTGTCGGGCGGGCAGCAGCAGCGGGTGGCCATCATCAGGGCGCTGGCCACCCAGCCCAGGCTGATGCTGCTGGACGAGGTCACCTCGGCGCTCGACCCCGAGCTGGTGATGGAGGTGCTGGGGATCATCAGGGAGCTCAAGGAATCGGGCATGACGATGATCCTCACGACCCACGAAATGAGCTTTTGTCGCGACATTTCGGACATGGTGTGCTTCCTCGACGGTGGCGTGCTCCTCGAGAAGGGACCCGCCGAGAAGATGTTCACCGATCCGGAGCACCCCAGGACCAGGGAGTTCCTGCGGAGCGTGTTGCAGTCGGGCCGGTTCTAGCGCCGGTGGCGCCCGCGGGCCGGCTCGACCGGGTCGCGGGGCCGGGCCAGCAGGCTGTGGCGCCGGCCGTACACGAGGTAGACGAGCAGGCCGAAGGCCATCCACAGGGCGAACCACGCCCAGGTCACCACCCGCAGGTTGACCATCAGCCAGAGGGTGGCCACCAGCGACAGCCCCGGCAGCAGCGGCGAGAGCGGCACCGTGAAGTCCCGCTCCAGGTGCGGCATGCGCCGCCGCATCACGATCACCCCGGCGGCCACGAACGCGAACGCGAACAGCGTCCCGATCACCACGAGCTCCTGCATCGTGAGCACCGGGACGAACTCGGCCAGCACGATGGCGACGAACCCGATCACCAGCGTCACCCACGACGGCGTGTGATATCTGCGGCTGACCGAGGCCAGACGGCGGGGGATCAGCCCGTCGCGGGCCATCGAGAACAGCACCCGCGTCTGCCCCACGATCAGCACCATGATCACGGTCGTCAGCCCGAGCACCGCGCCCACGTCGATGACGTGCGCCATCCAGTCCACGCCGACCGCGCGGAAGGCGCTGGACAGCGGATCCGCCACCGAGATCTTCGTGTACGAGACCATGCCCACCATGACCAGCGCCACGGCGATGTAGATGATCGTGGCGATGACCAGGCTGCGGATCATGCCCTTGGGCATGGCCTTGGACGCGTTCACGGTCTCCTCGGCGGCGGTCGCGACGACGTCGAAGCCGATGTACGCGAACGCTATGGCCGAGGCTGCCGCGAAGATCCCGAACCAGCCGAACACCTGGCTCTGCCCGAAGAGGACCTCCAGCACGGTCGCGGGCGGCGTCGGGAGCGTCTCGGGCGGGACGTGGAAGTCGCCGAAGTTCGCCACGTGGATGTGCGGCAGGCCGACGACGATGACCGCGCCGATGGCCAGCAGCTTGGCCGACACCATGACCCACAGCGCGCGCAGCCCGACCCGTGCGCTCAGCGCCACGACGCCGGTGAGCAGCACCAGGATCACGAGCACGAGGACGTCGCCGACGAGCCGCTCGTCCGGCACGCGTACCCCGAAGTTGGAGATCGCCCTGACCGTGATCGTGGCCCACGCCCTGGCCACCACGGCGACGGCGAACTGCAGCTCCAGGATCAGCGCCCAGCCGATGATCCACGCCCAGACCTCGCCGAAGATGACGTACGTGAAGGTGTAGGCACTGCCGGAGGTCGGCATCGTGGACGACAGCTCGGCGTAACACATGCAGGCGAGCAGGCAGGCGATGCCCGCGATCATGAAGGAGAGTATGACGCCGGGCCCCGCCGTGGTGGCCGCCTGCCGCCCGGCGATGGAGAAGATGCCCGCGCCGATCATCACACCGAGCCCGAGCACCACCAGGTCGGCCGGGCGGTAGAGCTCGGCCAGGCTGTGTCGGGCTCCTGTGCGTAACCCGGTCGCCTCAGAGGGCGGGAGCCGTCGCAGAATCGTCGTCAAGGAACACCCCGCTCAGGGAACTCCTGACAATCCTGAACAACACCAAGCACGAAGGGATCACGGTGGGGCCGCGTTTGAGGGCGGTGTGTGTTATGCCCCGGTCACCAGCCACTCAGTGCCCGCGGCCCGGCGTACCAGAGTGATCAAACGTGCGATCATCCACACCCCGAGCGCGCACCAAAGAGCAACGACCCCCAACCCGGAGGCGAGGAAGGCGGCGGGCAGGTATGCCAGAGTCGTCCACACCCCCGCCCACGCCAGATAACGCTGGTCGCCCGCGCCGATCAGCACACCGTCGAGCACGAACACGACTCCGCACACCGGCTGGAACGCCGCCACCGGCCACAGCAGGGCCAGCAGCAGCTCGGTGACCACCGGATCCGCGTCGAACAGCCCGGGCAGCACCGGCCGGGCGGCGACGACCAGGACGCCGAGCAGCACGCCCGACCAGACGCCCCACTGCACCATCCTCCTGGTGGCGGCCCTGGTGGCCGCGACGTCTCCGGCGCCGAGCGAGCGTCCCGTGATGGCCTGCCCGGCGATGGCGATGGCGTCCAGAGCGAAGGCGAGCAGCGTCCATACCTGGGTGGCGATGGCGTACGCGGCCAGCTCGGCCTCGCCCATCCTGGTGGCAATCACCGTGGCCGCGAGCAGCACCACCCGCAGGCAGACGGTACGGACGAGCAGCGCGAACCCGGCCGTGCCCGCCTGCTTGACTCCCTCGAGACCCGGAGTGAGCGGCGTGCCCAGTCGGATCGCGCCCCTGGCCACCACGGCGAGGTAGACGGCGGCGCCCAGCGTCTGGGCCAGCACCGTCCCCCAGGCGGACCCGGCGATGCCCCACCCTAAGCCGAGCACGAACCAGGCGTTCAACGCGGCGTTCAGCATGAACGAGCCGATGGCCACCACCAGCGGCGTGACCGTGTCCTGCAGCCCGCGCAGCACCCCCGTCCCGGCCAGCACGACCAGCATGCCGGGCGCGCCGAGCAGGCTGATCCGCAGGTACGTCACGGCCTGCGCCCCCTGCTCGCCATCCGCCCCGAACAGCTCCACGATCCCCGGCGCCAGCGGCCAGCCCACGGCTATGAGGGCGACGCCGATGGCCAACGCCAGCCAGATCCCGTCCACACCGCTGCGCATGGCCCGCGCGTGGTTCCCCGCGCCCGTCTGGCGCGACACGGAGGCCGTGGTGCCGTACGCGAGGAAGACGCACAGGTTCACCAACGTGGCCAGAACGGTGCCCGCCACGCCCAGGGCGCCCACCGCCGTGGTGCCCAGCCCATGCCCCACGATGGCGTAGTCGGCGAGCAGGAAGAGCGGCTCGGCCACCAGCGCGCCGAACGCGGGCACTGCCAGCCGGAGTATCTCCCGATCCCTGGATGTAATGGGCATTTGTCTATTATGGCCATTACGCGGCTTCTTGGGGAAACTTTCTTTCCTCCACAGGTGGTGGATAACGTTCTCCCAGGTCAGAGGCCATTCGGCACCTATCCCGAAGAGTTATCCACAGCCTGTGTCCACAGGCCTTTCACACCCTGGGCGCGGTAGTACACAGCTTGACCACAGGGTTGTCCACAGGCCGCGTTGCCAGTCGGCACGCGACTCCGGGAAACTGTCAGACCGGTCGGCTACAAGTGGGGGTGGTGCGACCGCCTGCAAGGTGTTCGAGGGGGCGCGGTGAGCATTGACGAAGAGACGGGCGCCGGCCCCGGTTTCGAGCGCACACCGCCGCACAACATCGAGGCGGAGCAGTCGGTGCTCGGCGGCATGCTGCTGTCGAAGGACGCCATCGCCGACGTCGTCGAGATCCTGCGCTCCGACGACTTCTACCGTCCCGCTCACCAGATGGTCTACGACGTCATCACCGACCTCTACGGCCGGGGCGAGCCCGCCGACGCGGTCACCGTCTTCGACGAGCTGCAGAAACGCGGCGAGATGGCCAGAGTGGGCGGCGCCGCCTACCTCCACACCCTCACGGCCGTCGTCCCCACCGCGGCCAACGCCGGCTACTACGCCAAGATCGTCAGAGAGCAGGCCATCCTCCGCCGCCTCATCGAGGCCGGCACCCGCATCGTCTCCTACGGTTACGGCGGCCAGAACGAAGAGGTCGACGACCTCGTGGACCGCGCCCAGGCGGAGATCTACAAGGTCACCGAGCGCCGCACCTCGGAAGACTACGCACCGCTGGCCGACATCATGCCCGGCGCCCTCGACGAGCTCGAGGCCATCGGCAGCCGCGGCGGCCAGATGGTCGGCGTGCCGACCGGCTTCCAGGACCTCGACCAGCTCACCAACGGCCTCCACCCGGGCCAGATGATCGTCGTGGCCGCCCGGCCCGCCATCGGGAAAAGCACACTAGGTCTGGATTTCGCCCGTTCCGCAGCGATCAAGCATGGGATGACCACGGTCATCTTCTCGCTGGAGATGTCCCGTAACGAGATCACCATGCGGCTCCTTTCCGCCGAGGCCCGGGTCGCGCTGCACGCCATGCGCTCGGGCATGATGGGCGACGACGACTGGACGCGCCTGGCCCGGCGGATGAGCGAGGTGGCGGAGGCGCCGCTGTTCATCGACGACTCGCCCAACATGTCGATGATGGAGATCCGGGCCAAGTGCCGGCGGCTCAAGCAGCGTAACGACCTGCGGTTCGTGGTCATCGACTACCTCCAGCTGATGAGCTCGCCGAAGAAGACCGAGAGCCGGCAGAACGAGGTCTCCGAGATCTCCCGTGCGATCAAGCTGCTGGCCAAGGAGCTGGAGGTCCCGGTCATCGCGATCTCCCAGCTCAACCGTGGCCCCGAGCAGCGAACGGACAAACGCCCTCAAGTTAGCGACCTGCGCGAATCCGGATCTATCGAGCAGGATGCTGACATGGTCATCCTGCTCCACCGGGAGGACGCCTACGAGCGGGAGTCACCGCGGGCGGGCGAGGCGGACCTCATCGTGGCCAAGCACCGTAACGGCCCCACGGCGACGGTGACGGTGGCGTTCCAGGGGCACTACAGCCGCTTCGTGGACATGGCGCAGCACTGACGGAGACGATCAGGATTCGCTGCCATCAAGCCGCCTCCTTCGTGGAATCGGGAGTGGGAACCAGCCGCACGCTGCCGGACTGGGCCTTCTCGTCGGGGAAGACCCACTTCCGGAGCGCCCAGAAGCGGAAGACCATGGCGATCAGCGTGCCGATGACCTGCGCGCTCATGAAGTCGGCGACCTCCTGGGTCACCAGGCTCACATCCGGGGTCTCCAGGCGAAATACGTACCGGGAGATCCATAGCGGCGCGGAGCTGAGCACCAGACCGACGCCACTGACCAGGAAGAACAGCGCCGCCTCGTGACGGCGCTCGCGACCGCCCCTGGTCCGGAACGACCATTCGCGGTTCAACACGTAGGACACGATCGTCGCCACGAGCACCGCGATGATCTTCGCGGTCACCGGCTTCGGTTCCAAAAAGGTCAGCTTCAGCCCATAGAACACCGCGTTGTCCACTAAGAACGCTGTTCCACCCACCACCGCGAACTTCAGCAGTTCACGGTGCTTCAGCGCGAGTGCGTGCAGCGGTTCCGGCAATCTTGCGAGTACGGCGTTTGCTATTCGGAGCACCCCCGATCTTCTCACCAGTCGAACACCCTGGTAACGAGATTCACGGATACGGCTTATCCGATCCGTGCGTGAAATCCCCAAGGATCCCGGCCTGCGGGGTTGGCACGTGGTCGGGCTCCTTGGGCACTCCTGGGGACCCCGACCACGTGTGGCGGGTGCGGGATCATGGGCGGAGCTGGGCGGCGTGGTCGCGGGCGAAGTCGGCGAACGACCGGGCCGGGCGGCCCATCACCTTCTCGAAGTCCTGGGTCGTGTAGTCACCCCACCCCGCCGAGTACGCCGTGAGGTACTCCTGGGTGACCGCCGCCACCCACGAAGGCAGGCCCGCGTCCAGCATCGACCGGCGAGCGTCGTCCGGCGTCACCGGCTGGTAGGCGATCGGCGTGCCGTACACCGTGCCGAGTTCGGCGGCGACGTCGCCTAGTGAGATGCTGGCCGGGCCCGTGAGAGTGTAGGTGCTGCCCTTGTGCTGTGCGGGAGCCCGCAGGACGGCGGCGGCGAAGTCGCCGATGTCGCGTACGTCGATCATGCCGAGCCGGCCCTCGCCCGTCCCGCCGTACAAGGTGTCGCCGTTGACCGAGCCGAAAAGGTTCTGCATGAAGAAGGCCGGGCGGATGACGGTCCAGTCGAGGCCCGAGGCCGCGAGCTCGACGTCCGACAGGGCGTGCAGGCGGCCGTTGCGGGTCGGTGCGTCGTGGGCGGCGCCGATGGCCGACATGCGCACGACGTGGCGCACTCCCGCCTTCCGCGCCGCCCAGACGGCGTTCATGCTGGCGTGCGGCGCCTGCGGGCCCATGGCGGTCAGCAGCCACAGCGTGTCGACACCCTCGAATGCCTGGTCGAGCGTGGCGGGGTCGTCCAGGTCGCCGACCGCGACCGCCACGCCTGACGGCGCCTTGGCCGCGTCGCGCACCAGGACCCGCACGTCCGCGGTGCCGGACAGGGAACGAAGAACGGCGCTGGAAACGGTGCCGTTGGCACCAGTGATCAAGATGCTCATGCAGCCGACAATATAGTAAGATTTAGTGACAATCAAGCTTAGTGACTAAAAGGAGGGTGTGACGGTGCGCAGGAGCCGGCGCAAGCAGGACGAGCCCGATCTCGGCATCCTGTCGAGCAGGACGCTTTTCGGCCTGCAACGTGAGCTGTTCGAGACGCTGGCCGAGCAGGGGCATCCCAGGCTGAGGCCGCGGCACGGGGCGGTGCTGGCGTACCTGGACGAGGAGGGCAGCAGGGCCACGGACCTGGCCGCGCAGTCGGGCCAGCACAAGCAGGTGATCGGCACGCTGGTGGACGAGCTGGTGGAGCTCGGCTACGTGGAACGGCAGCCCGACCCGGCCGACCGGCGGGCCAAGCTGATCGTGCCCACCGAGAAGGGGCGCGACCACATGGTCAGGTCGGACGCCATAATCGCCGCCATGGAGGCGGAGCACGCCGAGGCCGTGGGCGAGCAGGCGTACGCGGAGTTCAAGAGGGTGTTCAAGCTGGTCGCCGAGCGCCAGGCAGGAGGGGGCCGGCAGAAGTGACGGCTCAGGCCTGGCGCAGGGACATGACGAGGTAGCGGAAGGCGGGCTCGGCGTCGCCGGGCACGTCCTGGATCAGGGCGGGCCTGGTCGGCGACTCCATGTTGATGCGGGCCAGCTCGCCCTCGATCCCGGTCAGCCCGTCGAGCAGGAACTGCGACTGGAAGGCGATCTGGATGTCGTCACCGCGCAGCTCGCAGTCGACCACCTCGGCGCCGCGCCCGATGTCGCCGCCGCCGGCCTGGATGAGAACCTGCCCCTGGCTGAACGACAGCCGGATCGCGGTGTTGCGCTCGGCCACCAGGGCCACCCGCTTGATCGCGTTGACGAACGGCGCCACGGGCACGTCGGCCCTGATCGACCAGTCGGAGGTCAGCCGGGATCGATAGTCGATGAACTGCTCGTCGAGCAGCCGCACGGTCGTGCTGCGCCCGACGCTCTCGAACCCGGCCACCCCGTCGCCCATCGCGATCGACACCTCGCCGCCGCGCAGCGACTTGGCCACCTCGACCAGCACCCGGGCCGGGACCATGGCGGAGACGGCGAGGCCGGGACTGGCCGGGCGCCAGGTGAAGTCGCGGGCCGCGATGCGGTAGCGGTCGGTGGCCGCCATCGCCACGGACTCGCCCTCGATGTCGACCCTGATGCCGGTGAGCATCGGCAACGTGTCGTCCCGGCTGGCCGCGGGCGCGACCTGGCCGACGGCAGAGGCGAACACGCCGCCGCCGATGGCGCCGATGCTGGGCGGCATGGTGGGCATGGTCGGGAAGTCTTCGACCGGCATCGTGATCAGCCCGAACTCCGCGGTGCCGCAGGTCAGGACCGCCTCGGGGCCCTCCGTGACGATCTCCACGTCGTCGGCGGGCAGGCTCCTGCTGATCTCGGCCAGCAGCCGGCCCGGGATGAGCACCCGGCCCTCCTCGGCCACGTCGGCGTCGATCGCCGCCCTGGCCGAGACGTCGTAGTCGAACGCGGACAGGGTCAGCTCGTCGCTCGCTTCCAACAGCAGCCCGGACAGGACGGGCACCACAGGCCGGGTGGGCAGAACTCGGGCGGCCCACGCCACCGCATCTGCCAGAACATCGCGGTTAACCCGGATCTTCACCTGTTACCACCCCTTCGTCGCACCTGCCTCTATGAAAATAGCCGGTGCGACCGACAAGTCTGGGCGATCTCGCGGGATGGCCAACCCCAGGTGGAGGGTCCTAGCGGCTGTTGAGATAGGCGAGTACGGCGAGCACGCGGCGGTTGTCGTCGTCCGACGGCGCGAGCCCCAGCTTGGCGAAGATGGAGGCCGTGTGCTTGGCCACGGCGCTCTCACTGAGGTAGAGCCGCTGGCAGATGGCGGCGTTGGAGCGCCCTTCCGCCATGGCCTCGAGCACCTCCCGCTCGCGCGGCGTGAGCGCGGCCAGCGGCTCGTTCCTGGCGTTGCTGGCCAGCAGCTTGGCGATCACCTCGGGGTCCATGGCCGTGCCGCCCTCGGCGACCCGGCGTACGGCGTCGACGAACTGCTCGGCGTTGAAGACCCGGTCCTTGAGCAGGTAGCCGATCGCGCCCGAGCCGTCGGCCAGCAGCTCGCGCGCGTACAGCTGCTCGACGTGCTGGGACAGCACCAGGATCGGCAGCCCGGGCACCTTCTCCCTGGCCGCGAGCGCGGCCTGCAGGCCCTCGTCCGTGAACGTGGGCGGCAGCCGCACGTCCACGATGGAGACGTCGGGCCGGAGCTCCAGCAGGCCCTTCAGCAGCTCGGGCCCGCTCTCCACGGCCGCCACGACGGAGAAGCCGTGGGCCTGGAGCAGGTGCACCAGCCCGTCCCTGAGCAGGTAGAGGTCTTCAGCGATCAGTACGTTCATCAACACGACATTTTGCTCGGCTGGACACGTTCGAACCAGCGCTCGCGGTTGTGGGTGGAAGGCAGCCAGATGGCCATGGCGTGCATGAAAGTGCCCAACGTGATCATGCCGAGGATGACCGGCCACTGCCAGACCTCGGGCAGGTGCAGCGCGAGGAACCAGGTCTTCTCGTCGACGTCGAAGATCTTGAAGATGCCCGCCACGAGTCCCTGCGGGAACGTCGGGCACCAGGCCGTGGCCCAGAGCAGGATGACCGCGGCCGCCTTCCAGCGCGGCATCTTCGGGAGGTTGCCCGCCCAGTGCTCGGGCAGCGCCCGGGGCAGTTCCATGGTCACGGTGGTGGGGCCGCCGGGCGGGCTGTTCAGGGCGAGCACCCCGTCGAAAGCGGCCAGCCGCCGTTCGATGCCGGACAGGCCGCTGCCCTTGGCCGGGTCGGCGCCGCCCAGTCCGTCGTCGGTGACGGTGACGCGCAGGTCGGGGCCGTTGGAGCTGATGTCCACCGTCGCCGAGCGCGCGTCGCCGTGCCGGGCGGCGTTGGACAGCAGCTCGCTGACCGCGAAGTACACCGCCGCCTCCACCGGAGGTTCAGGCCGGTGCGGCAGATCGACGTCCACCGTGACCTGCATCGGGCTGTCCATGGCCAGGGCACGCACGGCGTCGGCCAGTCCGCGCTCGGCCAGCACCGGCGGGTGGATGCCGCGGATGACCCTGCGCAGCTCGGTCAGCGTCTCGGCGGAGGCCTCCCTGGCCTTGGCGAGCAGGGTCTTGGCCGCTGAGGGATCGTCGTCGACGAGCTGCTCGACCGCGCCCAGCGTCATGCCGATCGCCACCAGCCTGGCCTGCGTGCCGTCGTGCAGGTCGCGTTCGATCCTGCGCATCTCGGCCGCCTGCGAGTCGGCGGCCAGGTTACGCGTCCGCCTGAGGTGGCTCACCTGGCTCGCCAGGCGGCTGGCGGCGGTCGCGCCGAGCAGCAGCTCGCTCCAGAGCGCGTAGACGCGCAGCCCCCGCTCGGGGACCAGGACGAACAGCGGCACCAGCGCCGCCTTCACCACCGGGTCGAGCACCAGCCAGGCCTCGTCCCGCCAGGTAGCGGGGTCGCCGACCAGCCACTTCCACCGGTTGTTCCAGGCGGGTATCCGCGGCGTCTTGTAGAGGGTCCGGTCGGAGCGGTACATGCCGTCCGCCTGAGGCACCGGAGGCGGCGGCTCGGGCAGGTACGGCGGCTCGATGCCGGCGCCGACCCACTGCCGCATCAGCCGCCGGTTGAGCTCGGCGAGCCTCCTGACCATCATGACCTGCGGGGGGAACAGGAAGACCATGCCCAGCGCGAGCGACAGCAGCAGCGTGGCGATGCTCAGCACGATCGCGGGCACCTCGACGAGGAGGAGCGCGAGCAGGGCCACGACCTGACCGAACCTTCGCGACAGCATGCTCTCAGTCTGCGGCAACGGGTACGGTCCGGCCATTGCACCTAGGTACACCCTTGACCGACACCCAGCCGGATTCCCCGATAAAGCCCGGGTTTCTAGCGTCGATGGCATGAAAGTCATCGAAGTCAGGAATCTGCGCAAGCAGTACCCGAAGCACCTGGCGGTCGAGGACGTCTCGTTCGACGTCGCGGAGGGTGAGATCTTCGGCATCCTCGGGCCGAACGGCGCGGGCAAGACCACCACAGTGGAGTGCGTGGCCGGCCTTCAGGCGCCGGACGGCGGCACCGTACGCGTGGCCGGTCTGGACCCGCGGCTGGACAGGGGCGAGCTGCGGCACGTGCTGGGCATGCAACTGCAGAGCGCGGCACTCCCGGAGAAGATCAAGGTGTGGGAGGCCATGGACCTCTACGCCTCCTTCTACCCCGACCCGGCGGACTGGCATGAGCTGCTCGACCGGGTCGGCCTCGCCGGCAAGCGCGACACGGCGTTCAAGAAGCTCTCCGGCGGGCAGCGCCAGCGGCTCTCGGTCGCGCTGGCCCTGGTGGGCAGGCCGCGCGTGGCGGTGCTCGACGAGCTGACGACCGGACTCGACCCGCAGGCGCGCAGGGACACCTGGGAGCTGGTCGAGCAGGTACGCGAATCCGGCGTGACGATCGTGCTGGTCACCCACTTCATGGAGGAGGCAGAGCGGCTCTGCGACCGGCTCGCGCTCATCGACGCGGGCAAGGTGGTCGCCACCGACACGCCCGCCGGGCTCATCGCGCAGGTGGGCGTGGAGCAGCGGCTGAGGTTCCGCCCGTCGGCGCCCGTCGAGGACGGCGTGCTGCTGGCCCTGCCCGAGGTGCGCGAGGTCGCCAGGAGCGGCGACCAGATCGTGGTGAGCGGTACGGGCAACCTCGCTCCCGCCGTCACGCTCGCCCTGGCCCAGCACCAGATCGTCCCAGGAGACCTGCGGATCGAGCAGGCCACGCTCGACGACGCGTTCCTCGCACTCACCGGAAGGAAGCTGTCATGAAGCTGCTCCTCGTGGAGACCAAGCTGTACCTGCGCGAATGGCCCTTCTTGATCTTCACGATCGGGCTGCCGGTCGGGCTCCTGGTCGTGCTGGGCCTCAGCATCCCGGACATGACCCAGCGCGCGGCGTCGGGGGAGAGGGCCGTGGACACGCAGATGCCGAGCCTGATGACGCTGCTCGCGCTGCTGACCCTGGCCTGCAGCGTGGTGCCCGCGGTGCTGACCGCGTACCGCGAGCAAGGGGTGCTCAGGCGGATGTCCACCACGCCCGTGCACCCGGCAAGACTGCTGGCTGTGCAGCTCCTGATCAACCTGGCGGTCGGAGCGGTGTCCACGGTCCTGCTGATCGTGACGGGCTCGCTGCTCTTCGGCTCGTCGGCGCCGCGGCAGTGGGTGGGATTTGTCCTGGTCTTCCTGCTCGGCAGCGCCGCGCTGCAGGCCATCGGGCTGGTGATCGCCGCGCTGGCGCCCAACGCGAAGGTCGCGCCCGGGATCGGGTCGGCGGTGATGTTCCCGCTGATGTTCCTCGGGGGCATGTGGGTGCCGCGCGACGTCATGCCGGACGCGCTGCGGGCGGTCAGCGACTACTCCGTCGCGGGGCCGTTCGCCCAGGCGCTCAGAGACACCTGGGCGGGTCACCCGCCGCAGCTCGCGCACCTGGCGGTGGTGGCCGCCGGGCTGGTGATCTTCGGCGGGCTGGCCGTGCGGCTGTTCAGATGGGAGTGAGGCTAGCGCCTGGCCCAGACCGGGCGCGCGCCGGTGACGTTGGTCATCAGGGAGTAGAGCGAGGACGAGGCCGTGATGAACATCCGGTTGCGCTTGAGCCCGCCGAACACCAGGTTGGACGTGGCCTCCGGCAGCTTCAGCCGGCCGATCAGCGTCCCGCCGGGGTCGTAACAGAGCACCGCCTTGTCTGCCGCGGCCCAGACGCGGCCGGTGTCGTCGAGCCGGAGGCCGTCGAAGTTGTCCTGCTCCGTGCCTTCGGCGAAGACCTTGCCGCCCGCCAGCGTGCCGTCCTCGCGCACGTCGAACACGCGCAGGTGCTTCATCCTCGTGTCGGCGATGTAGAGCCGGCTCTCGTCGAGCGAGAACGCCAGTCCGTTGGGGCGGACGAAGTCGTCGGCCACGATCCGGACCTCGCCCGTCACCGGGTCGGCGCGGTAGACGTGGCAGCCGTCGATCTCCTGCTCGGCGGCCCAGCCCTCGTAGTTGCTGATGATCCCGTACGGCGGGTCGGTGAACCAGACGGACCCGTCGGAGCGCACCACGACGTCGTTGGGGCTGTTGAACCGCTTGCCCTCCCAGCGGTCGGCGATCACCGTGATCGAGCCGTCGTGCTCGGTACGGGTGACGCGGCGATTGCCGTGCTCGCAGGAGATCAGCCGGCCCTCGCGGTCGAGGGTGTTGCCGTTGGTGTAACCGGACGGCTGGCGGAACGGGCCGACCGCACCGGTCATCTCGTCCCAGCGCAGCATCCGCTCGTTGGGGATGTCGCTCCACACCAGGAACCGGCCGGCGGGGAAGTAGACAGGGCCCTCCGCCCAGCGTGTGCCGGTGTGGAGCCGTTCGATCTGGTCGTCTCCGCCGATCGCGGCGAACCGCTCGTCGAGCACTTCGAACTCAGTAGGGATCGTGTCCGTCATGCCGCCTACCATACGCTGTTCGGCATGAAGGGCATATCACCGGATACCATCTAGTCGTGGATGATATCGACAGGATGCTGATCGGCCTGCTGCTGGAAGACGCGACGCAGTCCTACGCGGTCCTCGGCAAGGCGGTGGGGCTGTCGAGCGGGGCCGCGCACGAACGGGTGCGCAAGCTGCGCGAGCGCGGCGTGATCAGGCGCACGACGATCGAGGTGGACCAGGCTGCGCTCGGGCGCTCGGTCACGGCATACGTGCTCGTGGACGGCAGCACGTGGATGGGCGACAGCGCGGACCGGCTGGCGGCGATCCCGGAGGTCGAGGAGGCGCACGTGATCGCAGGTCCCGCGTCGGTGCTGCTCAAGGTCCGTACGTCCGGGACGGCAGAGCTGCAGGACGTGTTGCGCCGGGTGTTCGGCCTGGACGGTGTCACGGGGACGCAGACGGTCGTGGTGCTGGAGACGTTCTTCGAACGAACTCTCAAGTAATCTCTAGGTATGACGAAGGTCGCCTGGAACACAAAGGAGCTCTCGGTCGGCCAGCTCGCCGAGCGCAGCGGGGTCGCCGTGTCCGCCCTGCACTTCTACGAGGCCAAGGGGCTGATCAAGAGTCGTCGTACGGCGGGCAACCAGCGCCGCTACCACCGCGACACCCTGCGCAGGGTCGCGTTCATCAGGCTGGCCCAGCGCATCGGCATCCCGCTCAAGACCATCAAGGACGCCCTGTCCAAGCTGCCGGACGAGCGCACCCCCAACCGCGAGGACTGGGCCCGGCTGTCGGCGGCCTGGCGCGGCGAGCTGGACGACCGGATCGAGCAGCTCCAACGGCTGCGTGACGACCTCACCGACTGCATCGGGTGCGGGTGCCTGTCGCTGGACCGGTGCCCGGTGGCCAACCCGCACGACCGGCTGGGTGACGAGGGGCCGGGCGCGCGCCGCATCGACGTCCAGCTGTGCCGGCCGCAAGCCTCCGGCGGCCCGTGCGCGCCCGCGGCTGCCGGCGGAGCTCCACAGGCCGCCTGCTCCACAATTCCCGCAGCCTCGTAGCGGCCGGTGTGAGGGCCGAGGGGGCGGCTCAGCGCGGGGTCTTGGCGGGCGGGACGATGAGGGTCGGCCGGTGCGCGTGGTGCAGCACATGGTTGGACACGCTGCCGAGCAGCACCGACCTGACCCCGGCCAGACCGCGCGAGCCCGTGACGATCAACGAGGCGTCGATCTCGTCCGCCACGTCCACAATTGTCTTCCAGATCGACTCGTTGTCGGCCACCGCCCGGTAGGAGACGTCGGTGAGCCCGGAGGCGATCGCCAGCTCGGCACCCTCCTTGGCGTGCTGCTCGGCCAGGACCTTGGCCTCGTCCTCGGTGCCCGGGTCAATGGCGGCCGCGGCCAGCGGATACTTCTTGAGCTGGACGAGCAGCGGCTCCCACACCGTGATGACGACGGTGGGCTCGGCGGCAAGGTGCTTGGCCGCGAACTCGATCGCGGCGCGCGAATCGGCGGAGCCGTCGTAGGCGACAAGAATGGTCATGACGTTTTCCCTTTCGCTATTCGCTCTTTCGCTAGAGCAATGAAGCGATCAGGTGCCATTCCTGGGTGAGTTGTCTGTTTTGTCACACCCTTTTAGGGGTGGCAGGCAGTCAGGACTCGGTGAGGGCGATGAGGATGTGCTCCATGCAGGCGTGGCCGGCCCGCTCTGCCGCCGCCGCGTCGCCCGCCGCGATGGCGCGGGCGATGGCGTCGTGCGGGATGTAGGTCTTGTTGAGCGAAGTGCCCGCCGCCGTGATGCTGGCCCGCAGAGCCGCCGAGAAGTCCTCGTACAGGTCGATCAGCACCAGGTTGTGCGTCGCGTGCGCCACGGCCATGTGGAAGGCCAGGTCGGCCTCCACGAAGAAGTCGGGGTCGTCCAGCTCCCAGGCCCGGTCCCGCTCGGCCAGCGCCGCCTCGATGCGCTTGATGTCGTCGTCGGTACGCCGGGTCGCGGCCAGGCGCGCAGACTCGACCTCGAGCGCGCGCCGTACCTCGAGGATCTCCAGCTGCTCGGCCTGCTTCAGCCGGCGCAGCATCGCGCCGGACAGCTCGCTGGTCGCGCGGACGTAAGTGCCGTCCCCCTGACGGCACTCGAGCAGCCCGGCGTGCGTGAGCGCGCGTACGGCCTCCCGAACGGTGTTGCGACCCACTCCGAGTTGCTCGGCGAGCACCGTCTCGGTCGGGATCTTGCCGTTCATCGGCCACGACCCTGAGGTGATCTGCTCCTTGAGCTGATCGATCACCTGGTCGACGAGCGAAGCCCGCTGCGCCGTACGCAGACTCACAGTCCGCCTCCTCCGGGGAAACCAATCATCCTATGAGTCAATGACTGGTAGACCCTAATTATTCCACGCTCCAAACGCCAAATCGGAGCGGGGGGAGGTTCAGCGGGGAACTGCGGCGTCCACCGTCACCCCTGCCAGCGCGGAGCGGACTCCGGCGGCTTCGAGCGCTTTACGATATGCCGCCGTCTGCTGTGCCCTGGAGTCGACGTGGCCGTACAGATCGCCGAGCTCGCGCCAGCAACGGGCGGCCTGCCGATCGGAGCCGAACACCGGCCGGTCGAGCGCGTCGAGCGCCCGGTGCGCGTTGCCCAGATGCGTGGAGGCGTCGCCGCCGAGCTCGATCGCGATGGTGGCCAGCACGAGGTGGGCCTCGGCAGCCGTCGTGCCCATGCGGTCGACCACCGGCTCGAGAGCGGCGCCCGCCAGCTCGCCCGCGCGCGCCGGCTTGCCGGCACGCAGGCTGACCCGCGCGTGCACGATGAGGCTCTCGCCGTGCTCGCTGCCGGTGGCAGGGGAGCCCGCGAACGCCTTGGACGCGGCCGCGATGAGCCGCTCGGCCTCGTCGACCGGCACCGTGGCCAGCCTGGACCAGTGCATGGCGGTCCTGGCGAGCTGCAGCGACAGCCGGGCCTGGCGGCCCGCCATGATCGCGTCGTCGGCCAGGCGCACGGCCAGCGCGGAGTCCTCGCCCGCCGCGGCGGCGGCACTCGCGTACCACAGCGCGCGAATCTCTCCGGAACGGTCCACAACTTCAGGAACGCCGGTCAGGTCCAGCACCCGCTTGACGTATTGGAGCTCGGGGGAGTCGCTCTCGCGCTCGCTGCGCGCCTCGACCAGCGCGGCGGCCAAGTCGATGGCGATCTCGCCCTGCGTGATGGACAGCCGCACGGCCTGCTCGAGGGCGGCGGAGGCCAGGTCACGGGCCCGCAGCCGGTCGCCCGCCTGCTGGTAGCAGCGGCTCAGCGCGATCGTGAGCGGCAGGTCGGCCAGCCGCTCGGGGTGGGCCGCGGCCTCCCTGCGCAGGCGCTCGAACGCCTCCACAGCCTGACCGAGGCGGCCTTGGGCTTCGAGGGCGCGCGCCCTGCCGAACCGGGCGTGCGCGGTCAGCATGGCGTTTTCCTCGTCGGCCGCCTTCACGATCTCCGTGAAGCGGTCCGCCGCGACGGCCGGGTCGCCGTGCTGCAGCTCCAGCTCGGCGTGGCGCAGCCCGAGCTCGGTGTCGATGCGCTGCCGAGGCTCGATCCCGTGAAGGAGGAACTCGGTCGTGCACCCCAGCCGCTCGGCGAGCAGCCGAGCCACAACAGGAGTCGGCGTGCGCTTGCCCGACTCAATGAGCGAGACATAACTGTCAGACAGGTCGGGTCCGGCCAGTTGGGCCTGGGACATCCGCCTGTTCAGCCGCAGTCCGCGGACGCGGTCACCGATGGTTCCCTGACTCGGCATCTCATCTCTCAAGGCGGGGAAGGGTCAACAACACGCAATGATTGCATGAAGTAGCCGAATCGGGTATCCCTGCTGAAGAATTCCCCGCCGGGAGATTAATCGTCGCTCTCGTCCTTGCTCGGAAAAAGCATGCCGCAGACCTCGAGGTACAGGGTCTCCGGATACGGAATGTACTCAACTGTGGACAGTGCTTGATCCTGACCGGCCGACTCAAGGATGAACTCACCGTAACCGAGCATGCGCCCAAGCAGAGATCTTTGGAAGCTCATGTCGGTGACCTTGCCCAAAGGCATCATCGCGACCTTCCGGGTGATGAGCCCGGTGGTCAGCAGCATGCGCTTGGAAGTCACCACAAAGTAATCGACCGACCACTCCGCGACCTTCCATACGAAACGGACAAGTAGCAGGAGCCACAGCCACCACACGACGACCAGCGCGGTGCCGCCCTGATCGCTGCCGCCGAAGACCTTGCTGAGCAAGCCGGCGACGATCAGTCCGGCGAGCACCTCGGCGACCGGGCGCAGCAGGATGGCAGGATGCCGCCGGACCATGATGAACTGTTGTTCTTGGGGGAGGAGGTAGCGGTTGACCGACGACGGAGCGGAGTCCCCGTGGGTCACAAGTCTCATGAGAGGCTGTTCACAAATTGCGCCAGCGAGTCGGCTGCGTTGAACACTGTGTCGAACGCTCCCTTCACCGAGTCCGCGGCGTCAGATGGACGCGCGAACAGGTAGTACGCCACAAATGCGATGCCACCGTATGTGAGGACTTTTTTGACCTGCACCGTTGCCTCCGTGCCCTTACCCACTCCACCCGCCCTATACATTACCCACCCGGCTGCCCGGGTAAAGGTGACTTGACGGGATAGTTTTGATCTTGCTTAGCCTCGTTCGCTGGCCACCAGGGCCAGGACGTGAAGGTGCTTGCGCGCGATGCGCTCAACAAGGCTCGGATGGGCGTAACCGGTGACCTCCAGCGCGCCGTAGTGCGCCGCCTCGACGCACCGCGTTACGGTGGTCGCGGAGTGGATGCCGGCGAACTCGTCGCACAGCACCGTCTCGACCTCCGCGTACGGAGTCGGATCCGCCTCGGTGTGATCGCTCATCGTGCTCCCCACGCGCATGCGGAAGTTGCCTTCCTACCTCTTCGTACCCACCTGACAACAGTATGTAACGAAGCGGTGACTGCTTGTGACGGGAAGGGTGCTTTTAAGCCCACGTCGCAGGATCAGACGACGCCGTAGAGCCGGTCTCCCGCGTCGCCGAGGCCGGGCACGATGTAGCCGCTCTCGTTGAGCCGCTCGTCGAGCGCGGCGGTCACGACACGGATGGGCTTGCCCGAGTTGGCGAACACCTTGTCCATGTAGGCCAGCCCCTCGGGAGCGGCCAGCAGGCAGATGGCCGTGACGTCCACGGCGCCCCGGTCGAACAGGAACTGCACGGCCGCCGCCAGCGTGCCCCCGGTGGCCAGCATGGGGTCGACGACGAAGCACTGCCGGCCCGAGAGGTCGTCGGGCAGCCGCGTGGCGTACGTCTCTGCCTTGAGCGTGGACTCGTTCCTGATCATGCCGAGGAACCCGACCTCGGCCGTGGGCAGCAGCCTGGTCATGCCGTCGAGCATGCCGAGCCCCGCACGCAGGATGGGCACGACCAGCGGCTGGGGCTTGGCCAGCCGGACGCCGTGCGCCGGGGCGACCGGCGTCTCGACGGTGACGTCGGTGACCCGCACGTCGCGGGTGGCCTCGTACGCCAGCAGCGTCACCAGCTCGTCGGCGAGCCTGCGGAAGGTCGGCGAGTCGGTGCGGACATCACGCAGCGTGGTCAGCTTGTGCGCCACGAGCGGATGATCTACGACGAGGGTTTCCATAAGGGACAACGTATCTGGTGGTGGACAATGATGTGGACCCCTGTCAGCTGCGCATGATCACAGAACGCGGCCGCCTCGGAGTCATTGGTTTTGATCACAATTTGGTCGGAGAGCCACACGCGGAGTGGCCGGTTCTGGAACGATTGGGTGCTGGTGATATCTGTCGGGTGAGGTCGGGTGGAGATGGCGATGACAGACGAAGACTCTCTCGACTTCGCCATCGTGGTCTACCGCGAGGACGATCGCTGGGATGCCGAGCTCCTGCCGGCCACGCTCACGTCCGACCTGAAGGGGCTCATCCACGCCCTGCGCCAGCAGCCGAGCGAGAGCGGCACGATTGGCCTGGTCGCCGTGGGGGATGAGTTCTTCGTGGCGCTGCGGGTCCTTGGCGAGCGGGTGGACGTCTTCCTGTCCGACATCGCCGCCTCCTGGGACTTCCCGCTCGCGCGCCAGGTTCTCGACTATCTGGACGTGCCGGTGCCGGACGAGGAGGAGCTCGACGAGATCCTCCAGGACGAGGAGACCGTGCTCCCCGCCGGAGATCTGTCGATCTTCGCCGATCTCGGGTTGGACGAGATGGAGCTGGGCATCCTCTCCGGCGACATTGACCTGCTGCCCGAAGATGTGCTGTCCAGCATCGCCGCGCGGCTCGGCTTCTCCGAGCCGTTCGAGCGTGCCATCGAATCGGTCTTCGGCTGACCCCCCTGGAGCGCGGACATGGCGTCCAACACCTTTTCTGCGGCCTTCGTCAGGACCTCCGACGGCTGGAGCGGCGCCGAGGTCGATCTCAGCGACGCCGAGATCGTCGACGACCTCGGTGACACGGTCACGGAGGCGCTGGGGCTCGGCGGCGACGAGCTGGCCCTGCTCTGCGTCGAGGTCGAGGACGAGTGGTTCGCCATCGCCCGATACCGGGGCGAGGACGAGCCGCGCGTCTTCCTGTCCGACGTGCACGCGGTGCTCTCCGACCGGCTGGGCGAGCTGTTCGCCGAGTTCGCCGGCGTGGTGCCCGACAAGGAGGGCAACGGCCTCGGCGTGCGCCCTGCCGGCGACTTCGAGCTGCTCAGCGACCTCGGGGTGAGCTCTGAGGAGCTGCTTGAGCTGAGCATGGAGGAGGGCATGCTGCCGGCCGACATCCTGTCGGTGATCGCCGAGCGGCTGTCCTTCGCCGACGAGCTCGACCGGCTGCGGTGATCTGGCTCTCGCCGTGACGTACGAGGAGGCCATGCGCCTGGCGCTGGCGGAGGCCGTCACGGCGGGCGCCGGCGGCGAGATCCCCGTGGGCGCGGTCGTGCTCGGCCCGCTCGGCGAGGTCCTGTCCATGGCGGGCAACGACCGCGAGTCCTCGGCCGACCCGACGGCCCACGCCGAGGTGCTCGCGCTGAGGCAGGCGGCCATGGGGCGCGGGCAGTGGCGCCTGGGCGGCTGCACGCTCGTCGTGACGCTGGAGCCCTGCACGATGTGCGCGGGCGCCGCGGTGCAGGCCAGGGTGGACCGGATCGTGTACGGCGCCGTGGACGAGAAGGGCGGAGCCGTGGGCTCGCTCTGGGACGTCGTACGCGATCGCCGGCTCAACCATCGGCCCGAGGTCGTCATGGGGGTGCTGGCCGATGAGTGCTCGTCTGTACTAAAGCGGTTCTTCGCCACTCGGCGGATCCGGTAAGCTCATGCGCGGTGGTGTCGCCTAGTGGCCGAGGGCGCACGCCTCGAAAGCGTGTGATGGGGCAACTCATCCGTGGGTTCAAATCCCACCACCACCGCCGCTCAAGAGGGCCTCCGACCTGTGCGAACAGGTCGGAGGCCCTCTTGTCTTCCAAGGTCATGGGGCATTCGGGGTGCACATGGCATCGGCCGAACCGCCCAAAGGCGGCGGGACATACCAGAGCTGGTGGTCAGCAACGTGGTGTGGCGCTTTAATGTCTTTGACCCTCCTGTGTCAGATGTGGTTTTTGGGACTGGAGTGATGACATGGCTGCGGCAGCCCAGGATGACGAGCCCACCGGCGAAGCGGAGGCCGCCGGAGGATTAGTGCGTGCCGTCGTCGGTGAGGACGGCCTGCTGGCCGGACTGCGGCTGGACGCGCGGGCGATGCGGTTCGCGTCTCAGGACCTGGCGGAGCACATCGTCTCCGCCGTACGGGCGGCGCAGCAGGATCGGCTGAGGCGCGTCGGCGATCCTCCGGAGCCTCCTGAGGAGGGCGTCGACATGGAAGAGTTCCTGCGCCGATTGGACGCCATGGAAGAGCAGGCGGCCCACGATTTCGGCAAGTTGACGGCGAGCCTCGATGAGACGCTGCGTCGCCTGGACGAGAGGTGACCTATTCGTGACAGATGATGGCGTCGTGTGGGATGTGGCTGGTCGGCAGGCGTCCGCTCAGCAATTCCGTACGCTCACAGATGAGCAGCAGCAATTCCTGCAGAGCTTTCGCGCGGAGCTGGGCACCGGAAGCCTGTTGCAAGATCCCGACTTCGATGGTCCTTACCAGACATTCTTGAGCGCGTTGTTCGGTGGCTTCGAAGAACAGGTCGCCGATCTGGGGCGCGTGGGAGAAGGTCAAGCCCTGATGGGCGCCAGGGACAGGGAGGCCGAGAAGGCGAACGAGGTGATCTTCGACCATGGCGGCAGCTGGGCTTGAGGCGGTCGGTTTCAACATGCTGGGTGTGGCGCCGCCACCGGACACCGGCGAGCTCGCGCGTCATGCCGGCCTGCTGGAGTCGGTGGCGGGTGTGCACCGGTCAATCGGCGATGACGGCGCTCGCGCGTACCTGGCCGCCGGGAGCAACGTCGGCGCCGCGACCGACGCGCTGGCCGAGCACGTGGCGGGGAAGGACGGCGTGTTCCCGCGGAGCACCGCGGACGGTCTGCATGTCTCGGTGGCGGCGAGCGTGATGAAGGTCACGTTCGCCGGGCACGAGTGGGCCAAGAACCTGCTCATCGGGCTGGCCGGGATCGCGGGCGGGGTGGCCGCGGTCGCCGCCATCAGGCCGGAGCTGGTGGTGGCGATTCGGGCACGGTTGCGGCTGTTCGCTCAACGGGTGCAACAGTGGATCAGAATCATCAGGCAGACCATCGGCCGGCACATCTCGCGCCTGGCCGAGCTCCTGCGCAGGCATCCCTCCAAGAAACAGATCGGCAACAACCTGGCGGCGAAGCAGCAGCTGATGGCGGCACGAGGGCGGAGCACCTTGGCAGCGCGCGACACGACCAGGGTCGCACATGCCGCACAGGCCAGGACCTCACTACACCGGGCCACTGAGGGCCTGGATCAGGCCGGGCGCGGGGTGAGCAAGGCCGAAATGAGCGTGAGCAAGGCCAGGAGCAGGGTCAACGCCGACATCAACGCGGCAGTCCGCCGCGGAGACATCGATGCCGACACTTCGGTATCGATCAAGGCCGATCGCAAGGGCCTGATCCACCACGATTCGCTGGACTACGACACCAGGCAGGAGCTCTCCCAACACGCGGCAAAGTTGAAGCAGGTCGAAGCGCAGCTCGGCGGGCACGCCCGCGAGCTGTACAGCGCGGGACGCCACGTGGACGAGGGGCTCGACATCGCAAGGAAATACGGGCTGGATGCCTCCGAGCTCCAGAGTCTGCAGCAGAGGGTGCACGAACTTAGCGTCCGGCGTGGCGACTTGGCCCACAGGGCGTCGACCACCCGAATGGACATCGAACGCCCCGACGACCTCTACAACGTGCACCCCTTCTGACGGCGATCCATCGGGAAACGCCGGGCATCGGCACCAGGACGCCTCGAAGGCGGCTGCCACGACCGTGCGGACCTCGTCCATGGAGCGCGGAGCCCGACGCGCGGCGCGACATTCTTCATAAATGATGTTGGAAAGGCGCGGCGTCCGGGCTGCCGGGCAGGCGCGCATACGAAAAGGGAGCCGCGAATCGCGCGGCTCCCTTTTCCATTCTCAGCTGGGCAACTCCAGGACTCTGGCGTGCAGGATCGATCGTTGGTGCAGGGCCGCGCGCAACGCGCGATGCAGGCCGTCCTCCAGATACAGCTCGCCCTGCCACTGCACCACGTGCGGGAAAAGATCCCCGTAGAAGGTGGAGTCGGCGGCGAGCAACGAGTGCAGGTCCAACATGGCCTTCGTGGTGATCAACGAGTCGAGCCGGACCTGCCGTGGAGGGATCTGCGCCCACTCTCGGTGCGTCAGACCGTGTTCGGGATAAGGGCGTCCGTCGCCGACAAGCTTGAAGATCACCCCCCCGATTTTAGGAGAGAATTCGAATCCTTGCGTTGTCAGGACGCGTCAGCGCAGTTCAGCCAGCCCACAGTCGTCGGGCCGGCCGTTTTCGTAGCCGCGCTGGAAGGCGTTGACGCGTTGCTCGGAGCTGCCGTGCGTGAACGATTCAGGATCGATTCTGCCGGTGGTGCGCTGCTGGATTCTGTCGTCGCCGACCGCGGCGGCGGCGTCCAGGGCCTCGGAGATTTCCGGTGCGGTGAAGGGCTTGTCGTAGAAGCCGGTCTTGACCGCGTTGTGCGCCCAGACGCCCGCGTAGCAGTCGGCCTGGAGCTCGATGGGGACCGACGAGGCACCTGAGCCGAGCGCGCCCAGCAGGTCCTGTACGTGGTGGCCGTACTCGTGGGCGATCACGTACGCCTGCGCGAAGGGGCCGCCCTTGGCGCCGAGCTGGCTGTGAAGCTGTTCGAAGAAGCTCAGGTCGAGGTAGACGCGCTGGTCGCCGGGGCAGTAGAACGGGCCGACCGCCGAGCTGGCCGTGCCGCAGCTCGTCCGTAACCGGCCCGAGTAGAGGACGGTCTTGGACGGCCGATATCCGGAAATTTCCTGCTTCCAGTAGTCCTGGATGCTGTTGACCACGCCCACCACCCGGCACCGCTCCGACTGGTCGGCGTCCTTGCCCGTCTGGCACTGATCGGACAGGTTGGAAGGAGGCCGCCGCTGGGCCGGCTCGGCGCCGCCGCCCATGTTGTTCAGCACGAAGACCAGCACGAGGGCGATCAGGCTGACGATGCCGCCACCGCCGATGATCATGCCGCCGGGGAAACCGCCGCCTCCGCCTCCGCCCGAATAACCGCCGGCGTCCTCCACCTGCGAGGGGTCGAGTTTGACGTCGTCTCTGAAGTCCATCCTGACGTCCCTTCTGGGGTGCCGCCCGACTGACAGCTTCCCCGGCGGTCCGTCTAAATGCCTCCGGAGAACGTGTCGCACCGCTTCGGGTCCCCGCTCTCGTACCCGGCGGTGAACCACTTCTCCCGCTGCAGCGACGTGCCGTGCGTGAAGGCGTCGGGGGTCACCCGGCCCTGCGTGCGCCGCTGGATGCTGTCGTCCCCCACCGCCGCGGCGGCGCTGAGCGCCTGATCGATGTCTCCCTGGGAGAACGGCTCACGGTAGAAGCCGGTCTTGACCGCGTTGTGCGCCCAGACGCCCGCGTAGCAGTCGGCCTGGAGCTCCAGTCGTACCGACGGGCTGCCGGCGCCCGGCCTGCTGTTGCGGCCGACCCTGCTCATGGTGCCGAGCAGGTTCTGCACGTGGTGGCCGTACTCGTGGGCGATCACGTACGCCTGCGCGAACGGGCCGCCCTCGGCGCCGAAGTCGCGCTGGAGCGTGTTGAAGAACGTCAGGTTGAGGTAGACCTTGCGGTCGGCGGGACAGTAGAAGGGGCCCACGGCGGAGTCGGCCGTGCCGCAGGCGGTGTTGACCGCCCGCGAGAACAGCACGGTCTTGGCGGGCGCGTACGTCTTGCGTCCGCGCTCCTCGAACGCCTGCCGCCAGTACGACTGGATGCTGTTGACCGTCCCCACGACGCGGCAGTCCTCGGACTGCGCGGCGTCGGCCCCGGTACGGCAGCGCGCGGCCAGGTCGCCGGTCGGGGCGCGTCCGGCCGGCGCGCTCGGCTGCTGGCCGCCACCCTGAAGGCCGCTCTCGTTATCGCTGAACGGCGACGGGAAGACCCCGAACAGGAACATCCCGGCCACCGCCAGGATCAGCAGGAGGCAGCCGCCGCCCCTGCCGCCGATGGGCAACATGCAGCCGCCCCCGCCCGGTTGCGGACCCGAGGCCCGCACGTCCTCGACCTGCGACGGGTCAAGCTGCGCGTCGTCGTCGAACTGCATGTCCCACCTCCTCCCCCGTAGCGACCTGATTACGCGGCGCAATGGGGCCTGTGCTGCGAAATCAGGTATATGTCCGCTAATCTGCCGACATGACGGGTGGATTGATTGGTATTGCGCTGGTTTCGCTGGGCATGGTTCTCACGCCCGGGCCGAACATGATCTATCTGGTCTCACGTTCGATCACTCAAGGCCGCCGAGCCGGCCTGATCTCCCTCACCGGCGTCGTCCTCGGCTTCACCGTCTACCTGACCGCGACGTGTCTGGGGCTGACGGCCGTCTTCGCGTACGTGCCGGCCGCGTACACGGCGCTCAAGCTGGCCGGCGCCGCGTACCTGCTCTGGCTGGCCTGGAACGCCGTCAAGCCGGGCGGCGCCTCGGCCTTCCAGCCGCGCGAGCTCGTGCCTGAGCCCCCGCGCAAACTGTTCGGCATGGGCCTGTTCACCTGCCTGCTCAACCCCAAGATCGCCATTCTGTACCTGTCGCTGCTCCCGCAGTTCATCGACCCGGCCATGGGGCACGTGCTGCTGCAGAGCCTGGCGCTCGGCTCGGTCCAGATCGTCGTCGCGACCACGGTCAACGCCCTGATCGCGATCTCGGCAGGCGCCCTGGCCGCCTTCCTGGCCCGCCGCCCGCTCTGGCTCCGCGTCCAGCGCTACGTCACGGGCACGGTGCTCGGCGTC
This sequence comes from Nonomuraea sp. NPDC049400, assembly GCF_044466425.1. Lineage (NCBI taxonomy): Bacteria > Bacillati > Actinomycetota > Actinomycetes > Streptosporangiales > Streptosporangiaceae > Nonomuraea > Nonomuraea sp. NPDC049400. The sequence continues at coordinate 374,547 of NZ_JBITMP010000004.1, read as the reverse complement.
TTCGCCGTGCACATGGCCACGGACCGCTCAAAGGCCATGGTCGCCGCCTGATTACGACATCGTCAGGGGAAACGCCGGACATCATCAGGGAGTACCGGCACCTGCCAGTGCTGGTGCCGTGGCGGTGACCAGTCGTGCGAGAACGGTCCCTACCGCGACTCGATCAGCGCGACGACTTCCTCGCGAGCCGCAGTGACGAACTCACGGTTGCGCCACAACGACGGCCGTTCGGCGGCTCCCTGCGCAGCCGGGGCAGTCATGACCCATCCCTGCCGTCCGGGGTGGGGAATGCGTGGAACACCACGGTGATGTGCCGGCTGTCGGGGGATGTCTTACCAGGCTCCCGGTGCCAGCGGTTGAGAAAGGCGATGTATTCCTCGCCGAACTCGGCCAACTCCTCAGCGCTGAGCATGGTGCTGCCGAAGGAGTGCATGGCGGCGGTGGCGAACTCGCCGAACGACTCCCTGCTGGACAGGTAGGTGGCGAGATCGCGATCAGCACGGACCATCCACTGCCGGCCGATCTCGTCAGCGGCAGCAGCAACCTCCGGATCCGCCGAGCGGCGCGGAAGCCGTACGTCCTGCGGGATGGGCCGCCAGTACTTGCGTCGTCCAGAGGAACGTTCCGTGTCCTCCTCGATGAACTCGAACCGGGCCAATTGCCGCAGGTGATAGCTGGTCGCGCCGCGATCCGCGCCGAATTCGGCGGCCAGGTCCGCAGACGTGGCGGAGCCATGACGCTGGAGCCAGGCCAGCAACTGTTGTCGCAGTGGGTGAGCAAGTGCCTTGAGCGCGTCAATGTCAGAGAGCTCGCGCCGTCGTGATGTGGACATGATGAGAAGATATCTATGCAAAGATTTCTTCTCAAGCCTGGATTCCCGAGCCGCTCGGCCTTCTCCGGCCGCCACGCGGCGTCGTGTCAGCGGCCGCGTCAGGGCGACGACGGCCCGGTATCAGAGCGGTCGGCGATGGTGGATGCCATGAACGGTTCAGCGCTTGCGGCCCCAAGGCCCATCCGTCCGTTCAGCTGGACTTCCGTAACACGTTCGAAGGAGCGCACCATCATGTCCATCACCCTTTCCGACCAGGACAAGCTCACCCTGCGGATCGCCGCGTGGGGCGCCGTCTCGCTGATGTCCGCCGCTGGCGCCGCCGGCTCGGCCCACAAGGTCGCCACGCACGGCTCCATCGCCCTGACCTCCGCGACCGGTCTGGTCGGGCACGTGCTCACCAAGGCGCCCAAGGGCGTGAAGTACGGCAAGAGCGTCGCCGAGCTCGCCGACCAGGTGCTGCCGGCCCTGACGGCAGCCGTGAGCCTGCTCAGGCAGCAGGCTCCGGCGGAGGCGGACAACTTCCGACGCACCGTCATGGTCGCCATCGAGGCAGCCGCCCGGCCCCAGCAGGGCGAGCCCAGCCCAACTCTGGCTGAGATGGCCCGCAAGATCACCGGAGCCCTCGACGCCGCTTGATGGGATGCCGACCCGCGCAGCTCCAGCACGTCACCGACGCCATCCGGGACACGGTGGCGCCCGCGTAGGCGCATTCGTCACGGCCCCGATCGATGGCACGTCCTGAGCCGGCGGCGTGACTCGACACGAGCCGCGCCGCCGCTGGCGCGTGCTGTGGGGGTCAGACCGTCGCGTACGTGGCCGGCTGTGCGGCCGTGTCTGCGACGGTGGCGGTAGGGCGGGTGCGCAGGCTGCCGGCCAGGCACAGTGCTACACCGAGTGTGAGCCAGGTGGCCAGGACGGTGGCGGAGTGGGCGGCGCCGTGGCCGTCGAAGAAGGCGGTGGAGCGCAGCAGTTGGCCGCCGGCCCCGGGTGGCAGTAGTTGGCCGAGGGTGCCGGACCAGCCGGGCAGCATTTCGGGTGCGGTCGCGGTGCCGGACAGGGGGTTGCCGATGAGCATGATGGCGATGGCGCCCAGGCCGAAGCCGGCGTGGCCGAGCAGTGCCTGTAGTCCGAGGATGCTCAGGGAGGTGGCCGCGATGGTCAGGGCGATGGCGCCGGTGTTGGCCCAGTAGGAGCCGTTGAGTGAGCCGAGCCAGAACTGCAGGATCGCTGCCACGGCAAGTCCGCCGGTGATGGCGAAGGCGAGCGCTCCGGTGACGCGGCGGGCGGTGCCGCGCACGAGTCTGGTCAGCAGCAGCGCGGCGAGCAGGCCACCCATGGCCAGGGGCAGCGCTCCGGCGGCCAGTCCGGCGCCGCGCGGGTCGTCGGCCGGCAAGGCGATGAGGTCGCGCACGGCGACCACCCTGCTGGTTCCCTGCGCCTGCGCCTGGCTGAGGCCGGCCGCGATGCCGTTCAGGGTCTGGACGACGGCGGCGCTTGCGGCGGAGGCGGTGATGATCTGCGGGGTGCCGGAGCTGAGGTCGATCGCCCCGTACACCTTGCGGTCGCGGATCAACCGTTCGGCGGCAGCGGTGTCAGCGACCTCGCTGACCTCAAAACCGCCCGGCAGCCGTTGGCCGAGCACGGCGGTGACCCGCTTGACGGCGGCGGCGGGCCCGGCGACGGCGATCGGCACATCATGCACCGATGAACGCACCGACGGCCAAGCGAAGGCGGTGAGCAGCACGGAGATGATCGCCGTGAGCAAGACGACTGCCCCGGCCACCCTCGGCCAGGGTGACGGTGGTGTGTCGGCTGCCGGCGGGGCCTGAGTGGACATGTCTACTCCTTCAGAGGGGGAGTTCATCGCCGGGTGAGCGGGGTCTCGGACTCGACGCGGGTCAGCTTTTCGGGACTGCGGACGTAGCTGCCGCTGATGCGGGCCTTCTCGACCGTCTCGGCGGAGGCATCCGACGCGGCGGCCAGGCGGTGCCTGCGCTTGGGCAGGCCGAAGGTCGGGTGCGAGTTGGCCCACAGCGACACCTTGAGGATGCCCGCCTTGACCCGCGCGGCCTTCCGGCCGCCCATGTACTTCGGCTTTGCTTGCCCTTCGTCGTCGATCGGCTGCAGGATCCCGTCCCGCCGCCCGAGGCTGATGTGGTTGTACGTGTAGACCAGCTTGGTCTTCGCGATCTTTCGGCCGGTCAGGCGTCCCACGATCGCGTGGATCGCCTGCCCGCCGGTGTAGCCGGCCGACGCGCAGGACATCGGCAGCGGCCGGCCGTTGTCGCCGATGGCGTAGGCGCTGTCGCCGACGGCGTAGACGTTCGGGTGCGAGACCGACCGCATGGTGCCATCGACGGTGATCCGACCGTTCGTGGTGACCTCCAGCCCGCCGGCGGCGGCGATGGGGCTGACCGCGAACCCGGCCGTCCACACGGTCGCGTCGGACGCCAGAGCGGTGCCGTCGGCGCACAGCACCCGCGTCGCTTCGACGGCTTCGACGCTGGTGTGCTCCAGGACGGTGATGCCCAGCCGGTCGCAGACCTGGCGCAGGTGGCTGCGGGCTCCGGCGGAGAGCCGGGCGCCCAGCTCTCCGCGGGCGACCAGCGCCACCGACAGGCCGGGCCGGGATTCGGCGATCTCGGTGGCGGTCTCGATGCCGGTCAACCCGTCGCCGACGACCAGCACCCGCCCGCCTTCGCCCCGCCTGCCCAGGCTGTCCAGGCGTTCGCGCAGGCGCAGCGCCGAGGTCCTGGCGGCGATGTCGAAGGCGTGCTCGGCCACGCCGGGGACACCTTCGACGTCACCGTGGCTGCCGAGCGCGTAGACAAGCGTGTCGTAGCCGAGTTCGCCGCCGCCGTCGGCGTCGGCCAGAGTGACGACCTGGCGGTCGGGGTCGACGGCGGTGACACGGGCCAGGCGCAGCCGTATCTCCGTGCCCGCGAAGACGTCGGCGAGCTTTTGAGCCTCGATCTCCCGGCCGGCCGCGAGCTGGTGCAGCCGCAGCCGCTCGACGAAGTCCGGCACAGCGTTGACCACGGTGATCTCGGTGTCCGCCGGGGACAGACGGCGGACCAGGTTCCCGGCCACATAGGCCCCGGCATAGCCGGCGCCGAGGACGACGATGCGGTGCTTCATGTGTTGCTCCTGTCGGTTCGCTTGCTCCCGGTGAGTTGAGCGGTCACCACGCAATGGGCCAAGGTGATCGCTCGGGGAGTTGTGTGCCGCGCGGATCGTTCGCGCGGCGTCCTGACGACCAGGAGGCGCCGGCGACCCGAACTTTGTGACAGTGCGGCCATGTGATGTACGCCACCGATCACGGGGTGTCACATAGCGGTGCGGGCCGGCGTCTTATGCGTGGAGCACCCCGGCTATGAACGAGGGCAGCGAGCCAACAACGGGATCAGTCGAGCCGATGGCTGGTGGCGACTGGATGGACTCGGCCACCGAGGCGATCGAGACATTCCACGCCCACCGCAACCTGCTGTTCACCGTCGCCCAGGAGAGGCTCTGGCGATCTTTATGTGCATAGGCCTGCTGCCCCGTGGGGATCTTGTTCGACCGAGAACGAGATCAGCATTTGAGCGGTGCCGGGCGTGCGGCACATCCTCCTCGCCGGTGTATGGCCGCTACCGCCGCCTGACCTGCCAGAGCCAGGCCTGCCCGGTCCGGGCGTTTGCCGAACCGGCGCCCGGTCTCACTCAGGGGGCCCCGCTGACTAGCGGAACCCGCTAATGCCGGATTCCGTTCCAGTAGACCGCCGGGTCATCGCGGGTCGTTCGCTGTCACGCTTGCGGTCTGGGGCCCATCCCGGCGAAGAGTGCTTGGAGCACTCGGTCGATGTAGTCGTGTGTCACCGGCTGCTGTCGATCAGGTATCGGAAGGTACAAGGGGCCCGACAGGATCTCCATCGCCAGGTCGAGGTCGAAGTCGGGTGACACCTGCCCCTGCTCTTGGGCCGTCCTGAGACGGGCGATGGTCTTGTGCGTCTGCGGCTGGATGAAGCGTTCGTTGAGGCCGGCAGCAACTGCGGGATCGTGCTGCGCCTCGCCCACCAGGGCCTGGTAGAGCGGGCCCCATGGCGGATTGCCCAGCAGGTCTGCTGTTGCGTGGATTTGCCGGCGCAGGTCGGCCAGGACATCGCCGGTGTCGGGATAGTCGAGCACGGACACGTTCAGCGACAGGAGCGAGTCGAGGAACAGCAGGCCTTTGGAAGGCCAGCGGCGGTAGACGGTGTGTTTGCCGACGCCGGCGCGGGCCGCGACGGCCTCGATGCTGAGCTTGGCGTAGCCGACCTCCCGGGCCAGGTTCAGCGTGGCCCGCATGATCGTTTCGGTCCGGTCGTTGGCGCGAGTGGGACGGCGGTCGGTCATGTCGGCACCCTAGCGGAACGGCACGTGCCGTATTGACAAAGTGGGCCCAATCGCCGACGCTAACTCCTGAATGGCACGGCCCGTGCCGTGTCGGTGGTTGATCGGCATCTCATCGCCGATGGCCAACAGCGAAAGAGCGGAAAGACATCATGAGCAAGGTCTGGTTCGTCACCGGTTCGTCCCGCGGCCTGGGCCGCCACTTCGTCGAGGCCGCCCTGTCGCGCGGCGACAAGGTGGCCGCGACCGCCCGCACCACCGCGAGCTTCGATGAGCTGGTCGCCGCCTACGGCGAGGCGGTGCTTGCGCTGGAGCTGGACGTGACCGACAAGGCCGCCGTCTTCGACGGGGTGAAGCGGGCCGCAGAGCACTTCGGCCGTCTGGACGTCATCGTCAACAACGCCGGCTACGCCCAGGTCGGCGCGATCGAGGAGCTGACCGAACAGGACCTGCGCGACCAGCTGGAGAGCAACCTGTTCGGCGCGATGTGGGTGATCCAGGCCGCGCTGCCGTACCTGCGCGAGCAGCGCTCGGGGCACATCATCCAGCTGTCCTCGGCCGCCATGGCCGCCTGCGTGGCGCCCGGCCGCTTCTTCCTCAAACCCCTCGCCGGCTGACGATGAACACAGTTCCCCGGTCTCCCCTGGTCACATCCGCCCCCACCAGATCGACGAGACAGCGCACCGCACGGTGACATTGGCCCGCCGCCCCACATTCCCGGCAGCTGTTTTGCCGGACTACTGAGACGCCAGCTCGCCAAGCCTCGACCACCGCTGACATAGAGAACGGAACCTCACCATGCCCACGCACACGACGACGAAGCCGCGCACCCTCATGTTCTTGCATGCCGCGATCACCCTGCAAACCGTGGCTGTCTTCGTCCAGGCGATCACCGCCGGGCTGTTGTTGTCCTCACCCGATCGTGGCGCACTGCACAGTGCGGGGGCGTACACGGTGTTCATCGTGACGCTGCTGCACCTGATCGTCTCGATCTTGGTGTGGCGGCCGGGTGGCGGCCCAGCCAGGCCCATCCTGTACGCGGCCGGGTTCTTCGGGCTCGCCTCGGGGCAGGTAGCGCTGGGCCTTGCGCATGTGACGACGCTGCACGTCCCCTTGGGCGTGCTGATGTTCGGCATGAGCGTCCTGCAGCTCGTCCAGATCTGGACCGACCGCGCCGGTCGGCCGCCGCGGCATTGACGGGCTGTCCTCACGGCGTGGTCACGCCTACCTGCGGCTGGACCTGCCCCGGCTGTGAGGAGAGGACAACGCGGTGGCGGCCGGCGGGCACCGTTCCTCCTCGGCGCAGATGAAAGGGCCGCTTCATGCACGCCCGGACGGGGGGTCGCCGCAGGCCGCCGCCTCCCCGTCGGGGCATACATCGGGCGGGGACGAACGAGCGCGGCTCAGGTCTCGTAAAGCTCGGCCCTGTGTCACCGATTTTCTTGATCGAGGTTGCCGTGAGCCTCCGCCGAAAGGTCCTGCCAGTCGGCCCAGGTCTTGAGCCGGTCGGCGTAGACCTGCTGGAGCATCGGGTAGAAGCCCTGGCCGAAGAGCACCCGCAAGGGTGGGTTGTCGGAGTCGACGAGCTTGAGGAGCGCCTGGGCCGCGGCGGCCGGGTCGCCGGCGGGCTGCTTTCCCGCGAACGCGGCGATGCGCTGGCGAAGGCCGTCGTAGATCGGGTTGGGCTCGGCCATGTGGCCGTTGTTGAGGGGATCGGGGTTCTTGCCGGACCGGGTGGCGAAGCCGCCGGGCTCGATCACGGTCACCTTGATGCCGAAGTCGGCGACCTCTTGGGCGAGGGATTCGTTCAGGGCTTCCAGCGCCCACTTGGAGGCGCTGTAGGCGCCGCTGAGCGGCATCGCCATGAGCCCGGCGGCGGAGGACAGCTGGATGATGTGCCCCGAGCGCTGCTCGCGCAGGTACGGCAGCGCGGCCTGGATCACCCACATCGCGCCGAACAGGTTGGTCTCCAGCTGGTCGCGCAGGTCCTGTTCGGTCAGCTCCTCGATCGCGCCGACCTGGGCGTAGCCGGCGTTGTTGACGATGACGTCCAGACGGCCGAAGTGCTCTGCGGCCCGCTTCACCCCGTCGAAGACGGCGGCCTTGTCGGTCACGTCCACCCCGAGGGGGAGCACCGCCTCGCCGTAGGCGGCGACCAGCTCATCGAAGCTCGCGGTGGTCCGGGCGGTCGCGGCCACCTTGTCGCCGCGCGACAGGGCGGCCTCGACGAAGTTGCGGCCCAGGCCGCGGGAGGAACCGGTGACGAACCAGACCTTGCTCATGATGTCTTTCCGTTCTTTCTGCGGTGGCGGTTGCGCGGCGGTCACCACGCAACGGGGCCAAGGTGATCGGTGTGTGCCGCGCGGATCGTTCGCGTGGCGTCCTGACGACCATGAGGCGCCGGCGCCTCGAACTTTGTGACAGTGCGGTCATGTGATGTACGCCACCGATCTTGGGGTGTCACACAGCGGTGCGGGTCGGCGTCTTGTGCGTGGACCAGGAGTTGAGGGTGAACAGGCAGGAGCCAGGTATGAACGAACGCAGGGATGCAACGACGGGCACAGCCGAGCCGATGGCTGGTGGCGGCCGGATGGACGGCGCCACCGAGGCGACCGATGTATTCCTCACCCACCGCAACCTGCTGTTCACCGTCGCCTACGAGATGCTCGGTTCGGCTGCCGACGCCGAGGACGTCCTGCAGGAAACCTGGCTGCGCTGGGTCAAGGTCGACATCGCACAGGTGTCCGACCAGCGCGCCTACCTGGTCCGGATCACCACCCGGCGCTCGCTGGACCGGCTGCGCACCATGAAGCGCCGCAAGGAGGCCTATGTCGGCCCCTGGCTGCCCGAGCCGCTGCTCACCACGCCGGACGTGGCCGAGGACGTCGAGCTCGCCGAGAGCGTGTCGATGGCGCTGATGCTCGTCCTGGAGACGCTGTCGCCGACGGAGCGCGCCGTCTTCGTGCTGCGCGAGGTCTTTGACGTCAGCTACGAGGAGATCGCGGCCGCCGTCGACAAGAACCCGGCGACCGTCCGCCAGATCGCGCACCGCGCCCGCCGGCACGTCGAAGCCCGCCGCCCCCGCGAGGAGGTCTCCCCGAGCCAGGCCCGGGCAGCTCTGGAGTCGTTCCAGCGCGCATTGGAAACCAGGGACCTGCAGGGTCTCCTCGACGTGCTCGCCCCTGAGGTCGTCCTCATCAGCGACGGCGGCGGCATCAAGCAGGCCTCGCCACGGCCGGTCATCAGCGCCGACAAGGTGGCCCGCATGATCGTCAACGGCCTTGGCAAGGCCCAAGTCGCGCTCACCAGTCACCCCACCGTGGTCAACGGCAACCCGGCACTCGTCCTCCGCATGGACGGCGAGATCGACGGCGTCATAGCAGTCCGCGTGGAGGACGCCCGCATCACCGGCCTGTACTACGTCCGCAACCCCGAGAAGCTGACCCGCATCGCATCCGAGACCCCACTCACGCTGAGGTAATCCTTCAGCCGCCACTCCCTGATCACGGTATCGGCGACAGTGCGGAGCACCCCGAGCGAAGGCATCCGCTCATCGGCACACGTACGAGCCGGCCCGGCCCCGTCACCACGTGAAGCACGCAAACGTCCTCTTCGAGGAGTAGACATGTCCACTCAGGCGCTGCTCCGCTCCACCGCCTTCTTCGACGGCCACGGCGCCACCCACTCCGCCACCGTCCTGGTCACCTGGCTCACGCTCGGTGTAGCGCTGTGCCTGGCCAGCGGCCTGCGCACCCTCCCTACCGCCACCGTCGCGGCGAGACTGCTGAGGACGCCCGCATCACCGGCCCCTACGACGTTCGCAACCTCGACGAACTGACCCGCACCGCATCCGCGACCCCACCACCCTCGGCGGGAAGCCAGACGCCGGTGCCTGGTCAGCCGCGGCTGTTCCGCCGCCGGTGCTCACCGCAGAACAAACCCGAACAGGCCGAACAGACCCGAACAGACCCGAACAACTCAACCAGATCTCTTAGTAGGAGGTTAGTCATGACGAAGAACGTCGCCGGCGGACCTTGCCTCCAGCGCATCCACGCTGCGGGCAAGGCGAGCCGGGATCTGGGCACGGCGACCGGCCGGCCCGTGAGTCCGTACACCGACTGCCACGAGTGGAAGGCCCTGCGCAAGGCCGCTGGTCTACGGGACGGAAGCCTTCACGACGCCCGCCACGGTGTTGCTCATCCTCGGCGTGCCTGCACGCACGGTCATGGCCAGCACGGGGTGGTCCGGAGGGACCAACTGAGACCCAAAGCAAGAGGAGGGTCATGCCGCTGATGACGGCGTGACCCCTCTGAGCTGGCGGAGGATAGGGGATTTGAAGCCCTGACAGGTTGCCCGATGACGATCAGGGTGTACGTCGTGGACGACCAGGACCTCGTGCGGACGGGCACGGGCATGGTCATCCAGGCCCAGGACGACATGACCGTGGTCGGCGAGGCCAGGGACGGCGCCGAGGCCGTTGCCGGCCTGCGGGCCGCCCAGACCGACGTGGTCCTGATGGACGTCCGAATGCCCCGCATGGACGGCGTCGCGGCCACCCGCGCTCTCCTCGACGGCCAAGAACGCGGCAGCCAGGGGCGCGACGCCCACGAGATCGACGGCCAGAGGATTGACCACGATCAGCCCGTGCCCAAGGTCGTCGTGCTGACCACCTTCGACCTGGACGAGTACGCCTTCGCCGCGCTGCGTGCCGGCGCCTCCGGCTTCCTGCTCAAGGACGCCCCCGCCACCGACCTGCTGGCCGCCATCCGCACGGTGTACCGGGGCGACGCAGTGATCGCCCCGTCGACGACCCGCCGCCTGCTCGACCACGTGGCGCCCACGCTGCCCGCGCCGGACAGCACGCCTGATCCGCTCACCAACCGCGAACGCGAGGTCCTTATGGCCCGCGGCGAGACCAACGCCGAGATCGCCGAGCTCTGAGGCTGAATCCGGCGTCGAAGGCGACGGTGAAGCCGAGCCTTGGTCGGGTCAGGCGGTGCGGCGGGCTCGGGACAGGGCGAGCCCGCCCAGGACCATGCCGATCAGCCCGAGCAGGAGGGCGAAGATGGCCCCGGCCAGCCCGTTGCCGGTGCCGAAACCGCCGGCGGAGTTGGCCGCATGCAGTCCACCGATGATCAGGCTGGTCAGCCCGAGCGCCAGGGCCGTGACGGCGCCGGCGCGCCGGTTGCCGATGCCGATACGACCCGCGGAGCGGGCCCGGGCCAGCCCACCGATGACCACGCTGATCAGTCCCACCACGACGGCCACGCTGGGCAGCGTGCGCCCGGAGCCGATGTCGTAACCAGCGGCGGCGACGGAGAGCTGCACGGCCTCGGGTGCGGCGAGCAGGAGACGGATGGACATTGAGGATCCTTTCGATTGTTCTGGGCGAACCGGAGCACAGTGGATCGGTCGAGGTGCCGGCGCGGAGCGCCCAGGAGGGTTTCAGGTGTGATGTGGCGATGGGGCGGAACTGGCCTTTCAGGGTCGTTCGGGGCCGGGTAGCTGTCCGCGGCGTTATCGCCAGTTGCCGTTCTGCTCGACGAAGGCCTGTCCGGTGATCGGCTTGCCCCGGTACTGTCCGGTGACGGTGGCGGCGCCTTCGTAGAGGCCGCCGAAGGCGCTTTGGAGTTCGTGTCCCGGTTTGGCGGTGATGGTGAGGCTGGTATCCAGCGTGGGGATGTTCACGATCCAGCGCGTGCCGTACCGCTGGCCGCTGGTGGGGCTGGTCCAGTAGCCGGAGGTGGTGTCGGCGAGCGGGTTCACGGCGAGGACCTCGTGGGTTCCGTCGGGGCGTAGCACAGTCGCGTAGGGGAACTCCTTACCCTCGGCGAACAGGTCCCAGAGGTTGATCCGGTCGCCGTTGGACAGTTGCACGGCCATCCAGGTCCACTTGTGCATGGTGCTCCAGTCCCAGGAGCCCCATTGACGGTCCAGCCAGGACTGTCCGGTCACGGGGTAGGTGTGGTCGTTGACCTTGAGTGTGCCTTGTGTCGCCAGGCTGGGCAGGGAGTAGTAGTAGCTCGTGCCGCCGAGGAAGGGGATCAGCCCGGTCCCGTTGTTGTACAGGACGGGTCCTTGCGCCGTGAGGTTCAGATCGAGTTCGCCGACCGGCAGCGTCGCGCGCAGGCGCATTGCTTCCATCGGCCCGGACAGCGTCGCCGTCGGTGTGCGGATGTCCAGCTCGGTGGTGGAGAAGCTGGTCTGGTCGAGCGGGTAGGTCTTGGTTTCGGTGTAGAACGCGCCGGTCGTCTTGTCAGTGATTGCGATCATGACTTGTGGTCGTCCGGCGCCGCCGATCGTGACCTGGTAGCCGAACCGGTGGCCACGGGCGTCGACGTGTCCGACGAGGTACCACCATTCCTGGCGCGCGTCCGGATGCGCCGCCTGATCGGCCGGCAGGCGCACGAACGTCGGGAAGCCAGGTGCCGTGGCTGCCGCCGGCTTGCCCGTGCCCGCTGGGGCGGGAACGGGCTCGGCCGCCGCTGCCGGCGACGGCGACGCCGTCATGGTCAGCGCCGCGCCGAGCGCCAGGGCGGCGATCGCCGCGACTGATCGACGTTGCTGTCTTTTCATCCGAATTCCTCATCTCTAACTGGCGAAATTGCACCTGTTCACGTGGCCGGCGCCATCCCCCGGGGCGAGCCCGAAGCACAGCGGGCCGCCCCTCCACGGGGTCGACCATCACGCGGTCGAAGCGACCGCGCCTCCTCCTGCTGATGGCGGTCGATCTAGGGTCAGCCGATGAAGGACTCGGGGCCGAAGCGGCCCCACGCCACGAAGGCGGCCAGGGCAAGGTAGATCAGGTTTCCCGCGGCCGACATGACCTCACCACGGCGCAGGTGCGTGACCATCGCACCCACCATCAGCACCACCACACCGACTGCCGCCACCGGCACCAGAACCGGCGCGATGCCGGTCACGGCGGGCAGGATGAGTCCCACCGCTCCCAGGACCTCGATGGTCCCGAGGATCTTCAGGAACCCGGCGCTGAAGTCCGCGGTCCATCCCGCGCCGCGCATGGCGGCCATCTTCTCCTGGGGCACGATCAGCTTGCCGACGCCACCGGTGAGGAGGACAACAGCCAGCAATCCGGCGCAGATCCATAGAGCGAGGTTCATGAGATTTCTCCTGACAAGGGTTGTAGGCGTATCCGATCTCTGGCATCGGCCGGTCCTGCTCGTTACCCGTGCTGGCCGGGCTGGTAGTCGCCGGCGGGCTGCCGGGTGATGACATTCACGCGGTTGACGGCGTTGATGAGGGCGATGAGGGACACCAGGGCGGCGAGTTGGTCCTCGTCGTAGTGCTTGGCGGCATTCGCCCAGACCTCGTCGCTGACGCCACCGGCCGCATCGGCGATGCGGGTGCCCTGCTCGGCCAGCTCCAGGGCGGCGCGCTCGGCCTCGGTGAACACCGTGGCCTCCCGCCAGGCCGCGACCAGGTTGAGACGGGTGGAGGTCTCCCCCGCGTGTGCGGCGTCCTTGCTGTGCATGTCCACGCAGACCGCGCACCCATTGATCTGACTGGCGCGCAGCAACACCAGCTCGCGCGTCACGGGCGGCAGCGTCGAGTCCGCGACCACCTTGCCCGCCGCCAGGATGTGCTTCAGAGACTTGACCGCGACCGGGTTGCCGAAGAGGTTCAAGCGAGCATCCATCGTGCTCTCCTTGTCGTTGTTCCGTTGTCGCCCCTCTAGGACAGGGCAGTCCGCCGGCCTGTGACGGCGGCGAATGTGACGTGCGTCTCCTCTTCCGCGCGGGCGCCACACGGCGTGATCCACGGCAAAGCTCCTCGGCTACCCTGCGGTACGTCATGCGCAAGCGTCCTCGACGAGGGCGGCCGGCAGAAGGGCGCGGCTGGGCACGGCCGTACGCGAGTTGGGGAGGAATCCGTGCCGGGATCAACCGCTCAGAGAGAGGCTGCCGGCTACCGGCCGCTGCTGTTTTCCATCGCCTACGGGATGACCGGGTCCGTGGGCGATGCCGAGGACATCGTGCAGGACGCGTTCCTCGGCCTGACCCGGGCGTACCAGGCGGGGACCGTGATCGAGAATCCGAAGGCGTACCTGACCACGGCCGTGACGCGACTGGGCCTCAACTACCTGAGTTCGGCCCGGGTCCGCCGGGAGACCTATGTCGGCGAGTGGCTGCCGGAGCCGGTCGTCGTGCTCGCCGACATGCCTGGACCGGCCGAGCACGCTGAGCTGTCCGACTCGCTGTCGATGGCCTTCCTGGTGCTGCTGGAGTCGCTCTCGCCGGTGGAGCGGGCCGTGTTCATGCTGCGCGAGGTGTTCGGGTACGGCTATCCGGAGGTGGCGGGGATCACCGGCAAGACCGAGGCGAACTGCCGGCAGATCTTCGCCCGCGCCCGGCAGCGCATCGCCGCCGGAGGGCAGGTCGCCGACAGCGCGCTGTCCCGCGAGCGGCGGGCGGAAAGTGAGGAACTCGCGCGTAGGTTCTTCGTGGCCGCCGAGGGTGGCGATATGGAGACGCTGCTCGGCATGCTCGCGCCTGACGTGGTGCTCCACGGGGACGGGGGCGGCAAGGTGCGGGCCTTCGGAAGTCGGCTGGCCGGGCGGCCGGCTGTCATACGACTGCTCCTCGGTGTGTTCCGCCGGGGCGGGATCCTGGGCGTCTCCCTCCGGCCGGCCTGGATCAACGGCCGTCCGGGCGCCGTCAAGTACGACTCCGAAGGCCGCGTGATCGGTGTGGTCGAGCTCGACATCGCCGACGGCGTGGTCCGCGCGATCCACGCGGTGGCCAACCCCGACAAGCTTGCCCACATCGGGCCGGTATCCGATCTAGGGCGGCTGCCGGAGTGATGACGCACCTCACGGTAATCACCAGGCCGCCTCAAAGGCGCAGATGAACGTCCATTCGTCGGTATAGCTGGTGGTCGCGAAATAGTTGGGCCGCGGCCAGCGTCGGCCCCAGTCCTCCGGGTAGTGCAGCACCAGCGACGCGACCACGTCGTCGAATGCACCGTCGGCGAACGGCAGCGGATCACGCACGTCGACCACGTGCAGGCCCGCGACCGTGGTCGCGTTCGTCACTTTGCGTTACGCCTTCGCCTGCTGGATCCGCCCGTTCGGCACCTGCCGCAAATGCGACGGCATGGATCTCGACAGGGCAAGCCGCGAGTACGCCGGGGGCGCCAGCGCCCGAAGTACGAACATGGCTGCCGAGAGAACTGCGGACGCAAGCCTGGCTACTGCCCCGAGCGTAAGCAGGTGCGAGCCGAGACCGCTGACACCAAGTCCCGCGCTGGCCGCCGCACCATCGGGCTTTCGGCTCAGCTCATCGCTCTACCACGCAGACATCGGGAAGAACAGCAAGCGGAGCGCGCCAAGGCGCGCCAGGTCTGGAAAGAGGATGACTGGGTTTTCACCACTGCGACAGGCCGCCCCGTCTGCCCTTACAGCGACTACCACGAGTGGAAAGATCTCCTGGCTTCCGCCGGGCTGAGGGACGGTCGGCTCCACGACGCCCGGCACACCGCCGCGACCGTCCTGCTGATCCTCGGAGTTCCTGAGCGAACCGTGATGGCCATCATGGGGTGGTCCAGTAGCGGCATGGCACGCCGGTACCAGCACGTCACCGACGGCATCCGGAACACGGTGGCCAAGCAGGTCGACGGCCTGCTCCGGGAAGTGGGTGAGGAGGGAGACGGGCTCTCCGAAGAGGCCAACTGAGACTGGAATAGCGAAAGGGGCCGACTTGGATGGGGTCGGCCCCTTTGCGTTTACTGCCTCAACCAGGCGCGGAGGATAGGGGATTTGAACCCCTGATAGGTTGCCCTATACACGCTTTCCAAGCGTGCGCCCTCGGCCACTAGGCGAATCCTCCGCCGACGAGCTTACCGGACTTCTGGGCGTGCGCAGACCACCTTTTCCGGGGTGGAGCGAGCACTGCGGCATCCGGCTAGACTGTGGAAGGACCCCTCGCGCGGCGTCATCCTGTGAACCTCCCCAGGGCCGGAAGGCAGCAAGGATAAGCGGGCTCTGGCGGGTGTGCGAGGGGTCTCTTCGTTGGGAGCCCCCTCGCAGGCGGGATGGTCGCATGAGCCTTGCGCTTTACCGCAAGTACCGGCCCGGGACGTTCGCCGAGGTCAAGGGTCAGGAGCACGTCACAGACCCGCTGCGGCAGGCGTTGCGTACAGGCCGGATCAACCACGCCTATCTCTTCAGCGGTCCCCGCGGGTGTGGCAAGACCTCCAGCGCCCGCATCCTGGCGCGCTCTCTCAACTGCGAGCAGGGCCCGACGCCCGATCCGTGCGGCGTCTGCGAGTCGTGCGTCGCGCTCGCCCCGACCGGGCCCGGCCATCTCGACGTCATCGAGATCGACGCCGCCTCGCACGGAGGTGTGGACGACGCGCGCGACCTGCGCGAAAGGGCATTCTTTGCCCCCGTCTCCGCGCGTTACAAGATCTACATCATCGACGAGGCGCACATGGTGACCCGTGAGGGGTTCAACGCGCTGCTCAAGCTCGTCGAGGAGCCCCCGCCGCACCTGAAGTTCATCTTCGCGACGACCGAGCCGGAAAAGGTCATCGGGACGATCAAGTCGCGCACACACCACTACCCGTTCAGGCTGATGCCGCCCGCCACGCTCCGCGCGTTGCTGGAGGAGATCCTCACCTCCGAGAACGTGCCCTTCGAGCCCGCCGCGCTGCCCCTCGTCGTGCGGGCGGGCGCGGGCTCCGCGCGTGACTCGCTCTCCATCCTCGACCAGCTCCTCGCCGGAGCCGAGGAGGACGGCATCACGTACACCAAAGCCGTCTCCCTGCTCGGCTACACCGACGGCGACCTGCTCGACGAGGTCGTCAACGCGTTCGCGGCACGTGACGGCGGACAGGTGTTCCACGCGGTCAACCGGGTGATCGAAGGCGGCCACGATCCCCGCCGCTTCGCCTCCGACCTGCTCGAACGCTTCCGCGACCTGGTAATCCTGGCGAACGTCCCAGAGGCGGCCTCGAGCGGGCTGCTCGACCGCCCCGCCGACGAGCTCGAACGCCTCGTCCAGCAGGCCGCCTCGATGGGTCCGGCCGAGTTGACCCGCGCGGCCGAGGTCTTCAACGCCGGTCTCACCGAGATGCGCGGCGCCACGTCGCCGCGGCTGCTGCTCGAGCTGATGTGCGCCCGCGTGCTGCTTCCCGGCGCCGCGCAGGGTGAGGAGGCTCTGCTCGCCCGCCTCGAACGCCTCGAACGCGGCGGTGCCGTCGCGCAGATGGCCGTCCGGGCCGCTTCCGGCGCATCCGTTCCGGCTGCCGCACCCGCTCCCGCCTCGGTGCCCATCCCGCGACCCGGCACCTCGTCGTCCGGCCGGGTCAGCACCCAGGTCCCAGCGGGGGCCGCCAACGATCCGGCCGGTGCGGACTCCCACGGGCCGGCCGCGCAATCCGCCGCCGCTCCGGCTGCGCAGCCATACGCCGGTTCGACCGCACAGTCTCATGCCGGTTCTGACTCGGCGAGTGCGGGTGCGAGTGCGGGTGTGGGGGTGAGCGCGGGGGCTGATGACTGGCCTGAGCCCGCCCGCCCCGGCTCTCCGTCGGCGGGCGGATCAGGCGGTACGCAGACGGCCCCGGCGATGGGCGGCGCGCCGCAGGCGTCCCAGGCGGGGAGCGGGGCACAGCAGGCCCCTCCGGTTGCCGGGGCTCCCGTGGGGAGCGGAGCCGGCGCCGTACAGGCTCAGTGGGCTGCCGTGCTCGCCGCGCTCAAGCAGCGCAGCATCGTGGTCTGGGCGAACGTGAGCACCAACGCCCAGGTGGTGGGCGTGGAAGGCAATATCGTCACACTGGGCTTCACCCAGGTCGGCGCGATGAAGAACTTCACGGGCGGCGGCAAGGACGCCGTGGTGGCCGGAGCGCTCGGCGACGTGCTCGGCGGCACGTGGCGGGTCGAAGCGGTCGTCGGCGGCTCACCGCCTCCTCCCCGAGGCTCTTCTCGTCCCCCTTCGCACAGCGGCCCGGCCGCAGGTCACGGCGGCCCGGCTGGTGGTCACAACGGCGCGGCTGGTGGTCACGGTACGGCGGTGGGCTCGGCGGGCGCAGCTGGGCCTCAAGGGGCGGCAGGCACACCTGCCACGACCCAACCCCAGGGCCGTACGGCGTCGCACGGCGGTTCCCACGAGGACCGTGGCGCCCAGGAGCCAGGCCCCGGCCAACCTCCGGCCGCATCCCCTGGACGCCAGACCACGGACGAGTCCTGGCCCGACGCTCCAGACGACTTCGGCCCCGGCTCCCCACCGAGCCCTGACCCGACGCAGACCATGCCCGCCACACAACACGCCGCCGCACCGGCGGGGGGCTCCCCGGGAGGCGGTACGGGCTTGGCCGCCGCGAGGTCGGCGGCGCGAGCCGCCGCGCAGGCGGGACCCCGCGTCCCGTCCGCCCGTGGCGGCGCCGCGGCCTGGCCGGAGACGGTCCCCGGCCGCAACAAGGTGCCGGATTCGGACGACGTCGACCCGTTGAACGACGCGGACGCCGACGTGGACGCGGTCTCGGGCATGGCCCTGCTGGAGCGCGAACTGGGCGCCCAGGTGATCGGCGAAATCGACCACACCTGACCCGACCGGGGCCTGGCCCCTCGACGAGACGACACGCCGGCAGGCCCCACGACGCCACGATGGCGACGCCTGCCCCGCGACGCCACGATGGCGACGCCTGCCCCGCGACGCCACGATGGCGACGCCTGCCCCGCGACGCCACGATGGGCGACGCCTGCCCTACGACACCAGGATGGGACGCCTGCCCCACGACGGCCACGATGGGCATGGGGAAGAGTGCGACGTTACGGCCTGAACTCGTGGTGAAGTGATGGCCGCAGTGACGACGTTCCGTGAGAAACGGCCGTAAAGGGCTCAGACGCCCAGGCGGGAGCGCGCGGTGGCGGAGCGGGGGTCGGTGGCGGGGAGGGCGGCGAGGCGCTCCAGGACCTCGTAGTCGTCGTGGCCGTTGCAGGTCTGCGCGTACACCCACAGCTCGTCCGGCGAGCCGTACCGCAGCAGGCAGGCCCGCACCTGGGCCTCCAGCTCGTCACGTTCGCGGCGGATCTCCGGTGACTCCGAGCGCAGCAGCAGCGGACCCGGGTAAGCGTGAGCCAGGGCGCGCGGGTCGTTCAGCGACAGGTGGCGCCGCACCTCCAGAAAGTCGGCCTCCAGCGGGCAGGTCAGCCGGTAGGGCTTGGCCGCGATGGCGTCCCCGAGCTGGGCCCGCAACCGATGGATCTCCGCCCTGATCGTCACCGGGTTGCCCTCGTCCCCATAGAGGTAGAACGAGAGCTGCTCGGCCGTCAGCCCGTGCGGATGCAGCGCCAGCAGGGCCAGGATCTCCGCGTGCCGGAGCGACAGGGGCCGGTCGAGGTCGCCGAACGTGGCCCTGGGCGGCCTCTCGCCGAGGAAGGTGAGAGTGAGGGCGGCAGGCGCGGCGGACGGCGTGGGCCGCAGGAGGAAACCGTCGGAGAACGGCTCGACCAGGGCGACGGACCCGTCGGCGAGTATCACCCGGCGGCCGGTGAGGCGCAGGCGTTCGCCCAGGTCGCCCGCCGGGTCACCCAGAAGGACGCGGCCGGTGGACGACAGCAGCACCCCGGGCCGTCCGCGCAGGGACTCGTAGCGCCGGCGCAGGCGTTCGTCGCGCTCGTGCATGCGCAGCGCGAGCTGGGTCTCGGCGAGCTTGGCCGTGGCGGCGACCAGGGCGACGGTGGCCGGGTGCAGGCTGCGCGAGGTGCCGCTGACGTCGACGCAGCCGATGACGAGGCCCGAGTCGGGATCTGTGATGGGGGCGGCGCTGCACGACCAGATGTGCAGCACCCGCATGAGGTGCTCCTCGGAGTAGACGTGCACGGGCCGGCCGGCGGCGAGCGCGGTGCCGATGCCGTTGGTGCCGACGCTGTCCTCGGTCCATTGGTGCCCGTCGGCCAGGCCGATCTGGTCGGCGCGGCGCATGATCGTGTGGTTGCCGTCGCGCCACAGGATCCGGCCTTCACCATCCGTGACGATCAACACCTCGTCCGCCAGGCCGGTGAGGGTCTGCGCGATCAGCGGCACCAACGGCTGCAGCGGGTGGGCCTGGCGAACGTCCTTTATGCGGGAAACGTCGTAAACCAGGGGTGCACCCTTGCTTTCCGGGTCGATCCCGGCCTCCAGGGAACGTTCCCAGGATGCGGTGATCAGGCTGCGGGGCAGCTCCTGCCAGTCGCGGCCGGTCGCCGCCGCTTCGTGTGCTCCGCGCAGAAGACGGGAGTACGCGTTGAGATGGGCGTAACTCATCGGTCACTCCAAGTAGTCAATTAGAGCATCCGTCTTCGAGGCGATCCGCGCAAGCTATTCGGGGGGATTGCGGAGGGTGATTGAATGAACGCAACCTGTGTGCAACGTTCGGCTCATTAGGTTCCTGAATCAACGCGTCGGCGTGGTGCGGCCGCTCCGCCGACGTGGTGGCCGGGTCTCGGACGCTGGAGGGGGGCCGAGATCCGGCCAAAAACATCCCATAGGCGGGGCACCCCAGTACATGACGCCGCCCAAACCCCGTAGGCTCGTGGAGTCAAGAATGCGGAGCCACGAGGAGCGCACCACGGTGAACCCAGGGGATGTCAACCTGCAGCAGCTGCTGGAGCAGGCCCAGCTCATGCAGCAGCAGCTTGTGAGCGCCCAGCAGGAGCTCAACGACGCGCAGATCGAGGGCTCGTCCGGCGGCGGGCTTGTCACGGCCGTCGTCAACGGTTCGGGCGAGCTGCTCGAGCTCAAGATCGACCCGAGCGTGATCGACGCCGGCGACCCGCAGGACACCGCCGACACGATCGCCGACCTGGTGATCGCGGCCGTCCGCGACGCCGTACGCGCCGCTGCCGACCTGCAACAGGAGAAGCTCGGCCCGCTGGCCCAAGGGCTGGGCGGCGGCGGCCTCGGACAGTTGCCAGGGTTCTAGGCATGTACGAAGGGGTCGTCCAGAATCTGATCGACGAGCTCGGCCTGCTGCCCGGCGTCGGTCCCAAGAGCGCGCAGCGGATCGCGTTCCACCTGCTGGCGGCCGATCCAGCCGACGTCAAGCGATTGGCGCACGCGTTGCTGGAGGTCAAGGAGAAGGTCCGCTTCTGCCGGGTCTGCGGAAACGTGGCCGCGGAGGAAGAGTGCCGCATCTGCCGCGACCAGCGCCGCGACACGCACGTGATCTGCGTGGTCGAGGAGTCGAAGGACGTCGTGGCGATCGAGAAGACGCGCGAGTTCCGCGGCACCTACCACGTGCTCGGCGGCGCGATCAGCCCGATCGACGGCATCGGCCCCGATGACCTGCGCATTCGCGAGCTCATGACGCGTCTGGCCGACGGCCGGGTCACCGAGCTCATCCTCGCCACCGATCCCAATCTCGAGGGTGAGGCGACTGCTACCTACCTGGCCCGTCTGGTCAAGCCGATGGGCATCAAAGTGACACGACTGGCCAGCGGTCTGCCTGTGGGCGGTGACCTCGAATACGCCGACGAGGTGACCTTGGGCCGCGCGTTCGAAGGACGGAGGCTGCTGGATGTCTGACCAGTGGAGCGCCCTTGCCGAAGAGATCTCCGGGCACGCGCAGGACTACGTCGACGGCCTGACCAGGGTCGCGGGCGGCGAGGGCGGCGACGCCATCTGGTCGCTGCTGCTGGTGGAGGTCGCGCAGGTGAGCCTGGCGGGCGCCAAGCTCGGGGCCAACCGCGACGTGATCCTCGCGGGCAACAACGAGCCGCCGATGAGCGAGGATCCCGACATCGACGGCGTGCGCACCGCGCTGGCCGAGCGGCTGGAGGCGGTCGACGACTACGCCGAGGTGTTCGACCCGTACAAGGACACCGCCGTCACGCCGTACCGGCTCTCCGACGACCTGACCGCGGTCGCCGCCGACCTCATCCACGGGCTGCGCCACTACCACGCGGGGCGCCCTTACGAGGCGCTCTGGTGGTGGCAGTACTCCTACTTCAACACCTGGGGCAACCACGCGGGCGCCGCGATGCGCGCGCTGCAGGCGCTGGCCGCGCACTCGCGCCTCGACGTGGCCGAGGAGACCACCGCCGTCTGATCATCCATATAGTGGTATGGGCCATCGGCCGCATGAGAGGCCCCCAGTAGACTGACAGCTCACAGTCCAAACCGGGAGACTCTCGTGGCGCTCGTTGTGCAAAAGTACGGTGGTTCGTCCGTCGCCGACGCGTCCTGCATCAAGCGGGTCGCGCAGCGGATCGTCGCGACGAAAAAAGCCGGCAACGACGTGGTCGTGATCGTCTCCGCCATGGGCGACACGACGGACGAGCTACTCGACCTGGCCGAGCAGGTGTCGCCGCTGCCTCCTGGCCGCGAGCTCGACATGCTGCTGACCTCGGGCGAGCGCATCTCGATGGCCCTGCTGGCGATGGCGATCGCCAACCTCGGCCACGAGGCCCGTTCGTTCACCGGCTCGCAGGCAGGTGTGATCACCGACTCCACCCACGGCAAGGCGCGCATCATCGACGTGACGCCCAGCCGCATCCGTGAGGCGATCGACCAGGGCCACATCGCGATCGTGGCCGGGTTCCAGGGCGTCTCGCAGGACACCAAGGACATCACCACGTTGGGCCGTGGCGGGTCCGACACCACGGCGGTGGCGCTGGCGGCGGCCCTGCAGGCCGACGTGTGCGAGATCTACACCGACGTGGACGGCGTGTTCACCGCCGACCCGCGCATCGTTCCTGCGGCGCGGCAGATCCCCAGGATCTCGTACGACGAGATGATGGAGATGGCCGCCTGCGGCGCGAAGATCCTGCATCTGCGCTGCGTGGAATACGCCCGCCGGTTCGACCTGCCGATTCACGTCCGCAGCTCGTTCAGCACCAGGGAAGGCACGTGGGTCGTCTCCGACCCTTACACCGAAGGAACCGAGATGGAGCAGCCGATCATCTCCGGCGTCGCGCACGACCGGAGCGAGGCCAAGATCACTGTTGTCGGGGTCCCCGACAAGGTCGGAGAGGCTGCCTCGATCTTCAAAACGCTGGCCGACGCCGAGATCAACATTGACATGATCGTGCAGAACGTCTCGGCCGCGGCCACGGGCCGCACGGACATCTCCTTCACGCTGCCCACGGCGGACGCCCAGACGGCGCTGTCGTCGCTGAAGAAGATCCAGGGCCAGATCGGCTACGAGTCGCTGCTCTTCGACGACCAGATCGGGAAGGTGTCGCTGATCGGCGCGGGCATGCGCTCGCACCCCGGCGTCACGGCGACGTTCTTCGCGGCCCTCGCCGACGCGGGGGTCAACATCGAGATGATCTCCACCTCGGAGATCCGCATCTCAGTGATCGTCGAGCAGGACGGCGTCGACGCGGCCGTGGCGGCCGCCCACCGCGCGTTCTCGCTCGACGCCGACCAGGTCGAAGCCGTGGTGTACGGAGGTAGTGGACGATGAGCAGGCCCAGTCTCGCCCTGATCGGCGCCACCGGCGCGGTGGGCACCGTCATGCGCGACATCGTGTCGTCGCGTGAGGACATCTGGGGCGAGATCCGTCTCGTCGCCTCGCCCCGCTCGGCGGGCAAGGTGCTCCAGGTACGCGGCGAGGACGTCGTGGTCCAGGCCCTCGCGCCCGAGGTCTTCGACGGCATCGACGTCGCCATCTTCGACGTGCCCGACGAGGTGTCGGCGGTGTGGGTGCCGATCGCGGCCGAGCGCGGCGCGATCGCGATCGACAAGTCGGGCACGTTCCGCATGGAGCCGGACGTGCCGCTGGTCGTGCCCGAGGTCAACCCGCTCGACGCGCGTAACCGGCCGCGCAACATCATCTCGACCCCCAACTGCACGACGCTGTCGATGATGGCGGCCATGGGGGCGCTGCACGCCGAGTTCACGCTCACCGAGCTGGTCGTCGCCTCCTACCAGGCGGTGTCGGGCGCCGGTGTGGCGGGCTCCGCGCGGCTCTACGACGAGGTCGAGGCGCTGGCCGGCGACCGCACGATCGGCCAGGCGGCCGGTGACGTGCGCAAGGTGCTGGCCAACAAGCTGCCGGAGGAGTCGCCGTTCCCCGCGCCCATCGCGTTCAACGTGGTGCCGTGGGCGGGCTCGTACAAGGACGGCGGCTGGGCCTCAGAGGAGCTCAAGCTCCGCAACGAGTCCCGCAAGATCCTCGGCATCCCCGACCTGAAGGTCTCGGCGACCTGCGTGCGCGTGCCGGTGGTCACGACCCACTCGCTGGCCGTGCACGCGCGGTTCGAGCGCGAGATCACGGTCGCCGACGCGCACCGCGTCCTTGAGGCGGCGCCGACGGTGGTCCTCGTGGACGACCCGGCCAACGGCGTGTACCCGACGCCTCTCGACGTCGTGGGCACCGACCCGACCTACGTGGGCCGCATCCGGCAGGCGATCGACTTCCCCAACACGCTCGACCTGTTCGTGTGCGGCGACAACCTGCGCAAGGGCGCGGCGCTCAACGCGGCGGAGATCGCCGAGCTGGTCGCGGCCGAGCTGTAGTCCGTCTGATGGTGTGACGCCGTGCTTCCCGGCGCGGCGTCCGCCGTCTTACGGCCGCGTCACCGGAACAGGCCGCGTCACCGGAACAGAATGTCCCAGTGGTCGCTCTCGTCGGCGAAGATCGTGCCTGAGTCGGCGCGGTACAGCCGCGCGCCGTCGCTGCGCGTTCCGGCCTTCTCGTGATTTTTCGTGATGTACGGGTCGATGCAGCTGTTGTGGGAAATGTCGAGCTTGTAGCCGTTCCCGTGGCTGTAGACCCCAGGAGCATGGCCTGCCTCCGTGCCCCCGGTGACCATGATCGGGCAGCCGCTCTCGCGCTTCAGGTCCATGATGCCGGCGATCGTCCCGGTCCGCACCGAGTCGAGCGAGGTGCAGTTGTGACCGTGCTTGCTCGTGCAGTTGCCGCTCGACCTCGTCTTCACGCCCCCGCTCTTCAGCCACCCGGCGGCGGTGGTGTGGGACATCTGTATGGCCCCCTGCCGCGGCAGGACGCGCGTCAGATCGACGCGAGAGTGCTTGCCCGCCAGGCGTGGCCGTGCCCGGGCAATTCGTGCCGTCCGGACGTGTGCGGGCCTCTTGGCGGGCTTGACGGCCGCCGAGCGCGGTTTTCGCGGCCCGATCGGGCGCTCCGTGCGCCAGTCCCGCGTGTCGGCCGATTCGCCCATCGGCGAGTCCAGGAGGGCCGCCAGTTCCTCGCGGTCCGTCATGAGCGGTTCGAAAGCCCATGGCTCGCCCAGGTGCGGTCCGACCTCGTAGTCCCAGTCGGTAAGTCCGGCCGTGTCGTGGCTGCTCCCTGCCGGCGACCCTCCGGGGTGGGTAGCGGCTGAAGCGGCCGAGGCCAGCGCGATTATGGAGATCTCAACGCCGAGGAGTGCGACTACTGTGAGGCGCACTGTTCCACGTATCCACATGTCGATGCCTTTTCGCGGAAATAGCCCTTCCGCCTGAAACGACAATCCCACCATTCACGGGAGATAACTCATGCCGCGGAGGCAACTTTGCCTTGTGGCGGCGATCACCGTGCGGCTCCATGACCTACGAGCGGAAAACCACGTAAAGTGACGAACGTGTCCGAAGCCCGAAACCGAGGATCGGAGAGCACCCGAGAGGTCATTGTCGAGACGGCACTGCGGTTGTTCAGGGAGCGCGGCTTCGACGCGACCACAATGCGTGCCATCGCCGCCGAGGCCGGGGTGTCCGTGGGCAACGCCTACTACTACTTCGACAGCAAGGAGGCGTTGATCCAGGCGTACTACGACCGCGCCCAGGCCGAGCACGAGGAGGCCTGCAGGCAGTTCCTGGCCACCGAGACATCGTTCGCGGCCAGGCTGAGCGGAGTGCTACGCGAATGGGTACGCGTGTCCGAGCCGTACCACGAGTTCGCCGTCAAGTTCTACAAACACGCGGCCGAGCCGACCAACCCGCTGAGCCCGTTCAGTGAGCAGTCCTCACCTGCCCGGGAGGCCTCCATCGCGATCTACCGGCAGGTCGTGGAGGGGTCGCGCGACCGCATGAACGCCGAGCTGCGGAAGGAGCTGCCCGAGCTGCTCTGGCTGCTGTCCATGGGCATGGTGCTGTTCTGGGTGCACGACACCTCGCCGGGTTGTGCGCGAACGTACCGGCTGATCGAGGTGACGGTGCCGCTGGTGGACCGGCTGGTCGGACTGTCACATCTACCGGGTTTGAGGGGGATCACGAAGGACTTCATCGCGGCGGTCCACGAGCTGCGCGCCTAGAACCACATACCGGTCGGTTGGTACGGTGCGGGAATGAGTCAGAACTGGGGCATGACCATCCCGTTCTCCGACCGCTCGCTGTCGAAGTCGCGGGAGCTGATCGCGGAGCTGCCCGGGCTCGGCTACACCGACGCGTGGTCCGCCGAGGTCAACGGGGCCGACGGGTTCGTGCCGCTGGCCATGGCCGCGCAGTGGGCCCCGGGGATCAGGCTGGGCAGCGCCATCGTGCCCGTCTCGACGCGCGGTCCCGGGCTGCTGGCCATGTCCGCGGCCACGCTGGCCGACCTGGCGCCCGAGCAGTTCGTGCTGGGCATCGGCGCGTCCTCGCCGGCGATCGTCGAGCGATGGAACGCGGGGCGGTTCGAGCGGCCGTACGCGCGCACGCGGGACACGCTGCGTTTCCTGAAGAAGGCCCTGGCGGGGGAGAAGGTCTCGGAGGCGTACGAGACGTTCGAGGTCAAGGGGTTCAAGCTGGAGCGGGCCCCGGAGATCCCGCCCAAGATCGTGCTGGCCGCGCTGCGGCCCAGGATGCTCCGGCTGGCCGCAGAGGAGGCCGACGGCGCGATCACGAACTGGCTCTCGCCCGACGACGTACGCAAGGTGCGCGCCGAGCTGGGTGAGGGCACGGAGCTGATCGCCCGCCTGTTCGTCTGCGTGAGCGAGGACGTCGACCGGGTGCGGGAGATGGCCAGGTGGATGCTGGCCAGTTATCTGACCGTCCCGGTGTACGCCGCCTTCCACGACTGGCTGGGCCGGGGCGAGGTGCTGCGTCCCATGCACGAGGCGTGGCGGGCCGGCGACCGGCAGGCGGCGCTCAAGGCCATCCCCGACGAGGTGGTGGACGCCCTGATCGTGCACGGCGACGCGGCCACCTGCCGGGCCAGGATCCAGGAGTACGTGGACAACGGGCTCGACACCCCTGTACTAGCGCCCGTCCCGGGCGGGGAGGTCTCCATCGAGCAGGCCGTGCGGGCGCTGGCCCCCGAAGCATAGGAGCGGGCATGGACGACGTACTCGGGCTGGACGCGGTCGGTCAGGCCCAGGCGGTCAGGGACGGGCAGGTGTCGGCTCGGGAGCTGGCCGAGGCCGCCATCGCGCACATCGAGGCCCATGACGGCGAGCTGAACGCGGTCATCCACCGCCGGTTCGAGCGGGCGCTGGCCGAGATCGACTCCATCCCGGAGGACGCGCCGTTCCGCGGCGTGCCGATCCTGCTCAAGGACCTCGGCTGGCGGCAGGCGGGCGAGCCGTACGGCGCGGGCTCGAACGTGCGTGACGGCGTGGAGCCGGGCATGGACGGGTACGGCGTCGTGCGCCTGCGCGAGGCCGGGTTCGTCATGCTCGGGCGGACGAACACCCCCGAGTTCGGCAGCACGATCACCACGGAGCCGGTGGCGTTCGGGCCGACGCGCAGCCCGTACGATCCCGCGTACTCGCCGGGGGGTTCGAGCGGCGGGTCGGCGGCGGCGGTGGCGGCTGGGATGGTGGCGCTGGCCACCGCGAGCGACGGGGGCGGCTCGATCCGCATCCCGGCGTCCCTGTGCGGCCTGGTGGGGCTCAAGCCGTCGCGCGGGCGCGTGAGTGCGGGGCCGGCCATGGGCGAGGGGTGGAGCGGGTTCTCGTGCGCGGGATTCGTGAGCAGGAGCGTGCGTGACACGGCGGCGGCGCTCGACGTCGTGTCCGGCATGTACCCCGGCGACCCGTACGACGCCCCCGCCCTGCCGGGGCCGCTGGCCGCCGAGGTGGGCAGGGAGCCGGGGCGGCTGCGCGTCGGGTTCCTCACCAGTCATCCCAACAGGGCCGTGCCCGACTCGCCCGAGCTCACCGAGGCCGTCACCAGGGCCGCCGCGCTGCTGGAGTCGCTCGGTCACGACGTCGCGCCCGGCGGCCCCGAGGCGCTCGCCGAGCCGAACTTCGCCCAGCAGTTCGGCGCCATCGTGGCGAACAACCTGGCCGCGCACGTGGCGAGCCTCGGCGAGCTGCGCGGCAAGCCCGTGCAGCCGGAGGAGCTGGAGCCGCGCAACGCCGCCATGCTCGCCGCGGCGGTCAAGCACAGCGCGGCCGACCACATCCTGGCCACCCAGTGGGTGGACGGCTTCCGCCGCCGCATGGCCGCGTGGTGGAGCGCGGGCCACGACCTGCTGCTGATGCCCTCGCTGGGCGTCGCGCCGTTCCCGCTGGGCTGGATCCCGCCGGACGACCTCAGCACCGCGTTCGGCAGGACCGGGCACGCCGTGGCGTACACCTCGCCGATCAACGCGACCGGACAGCCGGCCATCTCGCTCCCGCTGCACACGACCGAGGCGGGGCTGCCGGTGGGCGTGCAGCTCGTGGCGGCGGCGGGGAGGGAGGACCTGCTGATCAGGGTGGCCGCGCAGATCGAGCTGGCCAGGCCGTTCGCGCACGCGGCCATGCGCTGATCGCCAGGAACTCGTGGCCGTGCCGACGCGTTATGTCGTGAGAGGACGGGGGTAGGGGGTTTCTCATGATGGCGAAGGCAGCACGGGCGGCGGCGGCGTGGCGGACGTACCGCGAGGTGACCAAGCCAGGCTCGCCCAGCCTGATGACCAGGGTCAGGGCGATTCCGCGGATGGTCGGCGCGGTCATGCGCGGGCAGTACGAGGGCATGGGCAAGGGCAGGCTCGCCCTGCTCGGGCTCGGGGTGGTCTACATCCTGTCGCCCATCGACGTGGTGCCCGACTTCCTGATGCTGATCGGCGTGGCCGACGACTTCGGCGTGTTCCTGTGGCTCGTCGCCTCGCTGCTCGGCGAGAGCGGTCGCTACGTCGAGCACGAGCGGCACGTCATCCAGGGGCGGCTCCTGGAGGAGGAGGCCTAGATCTCCTCCATCCGCAGCCAGGCGCGTGAGGGCAGCGGGTGGCCGAAGAGGCGGGCGGCGTTGCCGTAGGCGACCCTGGCGATGTCGGCGGGCGGGAGCGTGCCGAGGTTGCGCGCCACGGACTTCTGCGTGTCCGGCCAGGTCGAGTCGGAGTGCGGATAGCCGCTCTCCTGCAGCACGTGGTCGAGCCCGACCGCGAGGCGCACGCCCGACAGCGCGTGGTCGTCGAGCGTGCCGAAGAAGAAGTTGCGGCGCAGCACCTCGCTGGGCTTGAGCCCGCCCTCCCAGGACGCCTCACTGGCGACCGGGTGGTCGAGGGCGTAGTCGGCACGCTCGGCGAGCATCGGCAGCCAGCCCACGCCGCCCTCGACGATGAGGATGCGCAGCGCGGGGAAGCGCAGCGCCACCCCCGACCAGAGCCAGTCGGCGCAGGCGAACATGGCGCTCGTCGGCATCAGCGTGGTGATGGCCTCGATGGGCGTGTCGGGAGAGGGCACGGGAGACCACGACGAGTCGCCCGCGTGCAGGGCGATGACCGTGCCGGTCTCCTCGCAGGCGGCGAAGAACGGGTCCCAGTGGCCGGAGTGGATCGACGGCAGCCGGAGCCGGGTCGGGAACTCGGGGAAGACGACGGCCTTGAAGCCGCGGGCGGCGTTGGCGCGGATCTCCTTGGCGGCCACGTCGGGATCGGGCAGCCACGGCAGCTGCAGGCCGATCATGCGCTCGGGGTAGGTGCCCGCCCAGACGTCGATGTGCCAGTCGTTCCACGCCTTGACCAGGGCCAGACCGAGCTCCTGGTCGCGCGTCCTGGCGAACGGCATGCCCGACTGCCCGGCCAGCATGCCGGGGAAGCACATCGCGGCCCAGATGCCCGCGATGTCCATGTCCTGGATGCGGGCCTCGATGTCGTGGCAGCCGGGGCGCATGTGCTCGAACCTGATCGGCTCGAGCGTGCGCTGCTCGCGGGGCAGCCCGGCGCCCACGTCGATGCCGGCGCACGGGTAGGTCGCCCCGCCGTAGCGCCAGACCTGGTGACCCGCCTCCGTCTCCACGACCTTGGGCGCGACCTCGGCATATTTCTCCGGCAACCGGCCTTCGAACAAGTCGGGAGGCTCGATCAGGTGATCGTCGGCGGAGATGATCACGTAGTCGCGCCGCCTCGGGTCAGGGTCGGGGAGCAGCGGCGTAGTCACGCAGGTAACCGTACGACGGCGGGATAACGTCGAACAAGCTGCGACGTATCCGTTGGGTCTCCAAGATTTTGGACCCGGGACCGCCGGGAGGGGGATTGCGGGCGGTCCCAGGCCCGGGATGGGCCGCTCGTCTGGACGCAGCAGACGGGACCCGGCCTGCCACTACCCGCTTGTGCCCGGTTCAGTCAGCAGGTGGTCGCGCAGTTCTGCGATGGTGGCGGGGGAGACGTTCAGGACCTGTGTGACGTACCTCTCGATCGAGCCGTGCCGCGCCGACAGATCGGTGAGGAAGAACCGCATGGCCTCCGCGGGCGCCGTGCCGAATCCCGGCCACAGGCGCGCGTCGGGATGCCTCCTGCGCCAGTCGGCGATGAAGGCCTCGGTGGCCAGCCCGGTGAGGGCGTAGTCCGCCACGATGTCGTCCTCGCCGACGCCCGCCAGCGACAGGACCAGCGCGGTGAGCACGCCGGTGCGGTCCTTGCCCGCAGCGCAGTGGATCACCACGGGGGCGTTCTCGGCCCGCGCGATCGTCTCCAGCGCGGTCCTGAGGTTCGCGACGCCGTCCTCGCTCACCTCGAGGTAGCGGTCGGCGAGGTATCTCCCGACCCCGATCTCCTCGCGGTACGGCGTGAGCTCCCAGCGGCGTCCCTCGATGGGCAGGTTGTGGTAGTGCTGTCCCTCGGTGTCGGGAACGCGTCCCGCTTTCTCGATCTCGAACGAGTGCCGCAGGTCGATGACCGTGCGCACGTGTAAGGCGCGGAAGGCCGCGAGATCGTCCCCGGCCAGCCAGCCCAGCGAGTCGGCCCGGTAGAGCCGCTGCCATTGGACGGTGCGCCCGTCCTGGGTGGCATATCCACCTACGTCGCGAAAATTCCGGATACTGGCGAACTCAATGTGGCGGATCACCCTCAATACCTTAATTGGCGGCGGCTACGGAGTCCTTGGAGTGCTCCCCGGCCTTCCGCTCGGCCACCTCGCGCCGGATCAGCAGGATCCATCCGACCACGGCGATGCCGATGAACAGCCACCACTGGATCCCGTACGCCAGGTTGAGTCCGCCTCCGGCGCCCACGTCCGGCGCGGGCACCGGCGCCGGCGCCGCGGCGGGCTTGGGTGACTGCTCGGTCAGCTCCACGTAGCCACCCACGAGCCGGTACGGCAGCCCCTGCCCGATCTTGTCGGCGTTGATCAGCAGCACTTGGCCAGGCGGCAGCCCGGAGCGCTCTCTGATGCCGCTGGACTCCTCGGTCTCGCTGAGCCGTAGCCGTCCGGTGACAGTTACCTGCCCGGTGGGCGGAGCGGGCACCTCAGGGGCGGCGTCGGCGGTGGCGCCTGCCTTCACCCAGCCCCGGTTCACGATCACCGCCGTGCCGTTGCCGGTGACGAGGGGAGTCAGGACGTAGAAGCCGTTCTGCCCCTCCTGGGGGCGGCGGCGTACGAGCAGCGCGTGGGCCGGGTCGTACGCGCCGGTGACCTCGACCTGTCTGAACCGGTCCGCGTCGCGGACGGGCTGCCCAGGGGTCGCCAGCTTCTCCAGCGGCACAGGCGCGGCCTCGATGTTGGCGGTGACCCGTTCGCTGTTGGCCGAGCGCTCCTCGAAGCGCCCGAACTGCCACCGCCCGAGGAACACGAAGGCGGGGATGACCAGCAGCACCACCACGTGGAGCGCGAGCCATCTGGGCGTCAGCAGGAACCGGTACACGCTCTCAAGACTAGGCACCAGCAGGGGTGCCCCCGCACCCGCCTATGCGCTCCTGAGCTCGGCGCCTGCCCCCGGAACCGGGGTCACCTCGCGTGGCCCGCCCACCTCGTGGCCGTCGGCGCACCGGAAGTGCTGCTCGATGGGGGCGCCGCAGTCGCGGTGGGTGAGCACCACGGCCGGGCCCTCCTCGTCGGCCAGGTATTTGTCGCCCCAGTGCATGAGCGCGACCAGCAGCGGATAGAGATCCCGGCCCTTCTCGGTGAGCCGGTATTCGTCGCGCTGCCGCTGACCCGGCTCGCGGTAGGGCTCCTTGCGCAGCAGGCCCTCGTCGACCAGCCGGGCCAGCCGGGCGCTGAGCACCTGACGGGGGGCGCCGGTGATCGCCTGCATGTCGGCGAACCGCCGCACGCCGCTGAACGCCTCGCGCAGCACCAGGAAGGTCCACTTCTCCCCGACGATGTCCAGGGTGCGCTCGATCGAGCAGTTGTTCACCCGGAAGGGAACGTTCATCTTTGTATTATACCTGAGTTCAATTGACAGACTCAGCCTCTGCTGGGACTCTGAGTCTATGTGTGGAACTCAGATCCGCCCCGCCCGCGCGGACGACGAGGAGCGGATCAGGTGCTTCTTGGCGGGGCTGTCGCTGCACACGCAGACGCTCCGGTTCTTCACCGGCGTCAGCACCCCCGCAGCCGGGCTGGTGCGCAAACTGATCGCGACGGACGAGCGCCGCGACGCGCTCGTCGCCACCACCGTGGAGTGCGGCGAGATCGTCGGCCACGCCATGAGCTTCAAGGGCGGCTGCGCCGACGTGGAGATCGCCGTGGTCGTGGCCGACCGGTGGCAGGGGCGGGGGATCGGGCCCCGGCTGATCGACACGCTGCTGCTGCGGGCCTCCGTGCGGGGCGCGCGGACCGTGGGCATGGACGTGCTGGGCGAGAACCGGCGCGTGCTCAGGCTCATCCGCAGGTTCTGGCCGGACGCCCGGATGACGGTCTCCTCCGGAACGGTGGAGGTGACCGCCAGGATCGATCCGGCCGGTCTATTTGCGGAACAAGGTTCTGGTAGCACACCATTGACAGCGTGAAGAGTGCCAAGAACGGACGCGACGGCCGGACCCGCATCATCGAGGGCGCCCTCCGCCGCTTCAGCCAGGACGGGGTGTCGGCCACCACGCTGGCCAGCCTCCGCGAGGAGAGCGGCGTCAGCGTCGGCAGCTTCTACCACCACTTCGCCAGCAAAGAGCACGTCTTCGGCGTGTTGTACGCCGAGATCCTCACCGCGTACCAGGACGCCTTCCTCGCCGAGCTGGTCAGCCACCAGGAGGCCCGCGACGGCATCGAGGCCGTCGTGGCCTTCCACATGCGCTGGGCCGGCGAGCACCCGGAGAAGGCCAGGTTGCTGATCAGCGAGCGGCCGCCGCGCAAGCACGAGCCGGGCGGCGCGGAGGTGGCCGAGGCCAGGCGCGCGTTCTTCCGCCAGGTGTCCGACTGGTGGCGGCCGCACATGAAGAACGGCCTGCTCCAGCCCGTTCACCCGACCATGTGCTACGTGCTGTGGCTGGGGCCGGCGCAGGAGATGTGCCGCCTGTGGTTCGCCGGTGCGCACACGCCCACGGAGGAGGAGATCAAGGGACTGGGCGCGGCGGCCTGGCAGAGCCTCCGCCAGCAGTGACGGCGGACGGCGGACGGCGGACTAGAGAGGCTGCCGTGACGCCGGACGGCGGACGGTCACGGCGGCCGGCCGGAGCCGGGTGGGGACGCGCCAGCTCGCACGGTCGAGTGAGATGTCCAGCCGCAGATCGCCGCGCTGCCTGCGCAGACCGGGCACACGCACCCGGGCGTGCACGTTGAACCTGCCCCGATGCGGATAGCCGAACCCCAGCTCGCCCGGGAGCACGCGCAGCTCGTCGCGGTTGCCGCAGTGCGGGCACGTCCAGGACACGAGGTCCATGCCGCGGTTGTAGTCGGAGCAGGCGCTGAAGTACTCGTCGGGTCCGAATCGGGACCCGCAAGCCAAGCAGGGGATCAGCATCGGTCCGCTCCTCGGGACGGTGTGGTGACCTCCCTAGAGATACCGCTCACTGCTTGTCCGCCGCTTGCAGAACGCTTAGCACCTGAGTAACAGTATGAACACTCTGCGGAGCGGCGAGCCTGGGGCGGAGAGCGGCAGCTTGCGTGACCAGCGGAGCCCCGTGCGAGTGCGACCATCAGAACTGCGGTGGATCATGC
Organism: Nonomuraea sp. NPDC049400; assembly: GCF_044466425.1. NCBI lineage: Bacteria > Bacillati > Actinomycetota > Actinomycetes > Streptosporangiales > Streptosporangiaceae > Nonomuraea > Nonomuraea sp. NPDC049400. Next base: position 341,180 of record NZ_JBITMP010000004.1, on the reverse strand, counting down.
GTAAGTGTTCGCAGTGAAAGGATGGGGCTGTGGAACGACTGCGCCATCACCTCCTGGAGTCCGGTTACACCATCGACGGCGTACGCGATCGGCTCGGCAGCGTGGCCGCCTCGGCGCTGGCCCGCGAGGAGCTGGTCCCGGCCCTGCGGGCGACCGCTGACGGCGATCCACTGGCCACGTTGATCAGGTTGTGGTGGCTCGGCGTTCCCGTCCCGGCCAAGTCCGTCGCGCCGGAAGTGCTCGACTCCGGGCTGGTCGGCGCCGACGGCGACCAGGTGAGGGCGACCGTGCACCTGCAGCCCTGGGAGACCGGCGGCTACCTGGTCTCCGACCGCAAGGTGCGCCCTGGCGACCCGGCGCTGCGGCCCGACCACGTCGTCGGCGCGGGCGGCGCCTCGGCCAACCTGGCCCAGCTCGTCACCCGCCGCCCGGTGGGCCGCGCGCTCGACCTGGGCACCGGGTGCGGGGTGCAGGTGCTGCACCTGGCGGGGCGGGCGGAGCGGATCGTGGCCACCGACGTCAACCCACGAGCCGTGGAGCTGGCCAGGCTGAGCTGGGAGCTGTCCGGCATCTCCGACGTGGAGGCGCGTACGGGTTCCATGTTCGAGCCTGTCGAGGACGAGCTGTTCGACCTGATCGTGAGCAACCCGCCGTTCGTCATCGGCCCGAAGGGTGAGCTGACCTATCGCGAGACAGGCGGCGACGGCTTCTGCCGCGATCTCGTACGCCACACGCCCCGCCACCTCAACCCCGGCGGCCAGGCCCACTTCCTGGCCAACTGGCTGCACGTCGAGGGCGAGGACTGGCACGACCGCGTGGGCGGCTGGCTGCGCGAGACCGGCTGCGACGCGTGGGTGGTCCAGCGCGACGTGCAGGACCCGGCCGAGTACGTCGAGCTCTGGCTCAGGGACGCCGCCGAGCAGGGCACCAAGGGCTACGCCGAGCACTACGACCGCTGGCTGGCCTGGTTCGACGAGCGCAAGGTCGAGGGCGTCGGGTTCGGCTGGATCACCATGCGCAACTCCGGCACGCTCGACCCGGTCGTACGCGTCGAGCACCTGGACCACCAGGTCGGGCTCCCGGTCGGCGACTACGTGGACTCCGTGGTCGACGCCATCGCCGCCGCCCACCGGGCCAAGGGCCTGGAGGCCGCGCGCCTGCGTACCGCGGACGGCCTGCTGGACGAGCGCATCGGCCTGCCGGGCGCGGAGGACCCCATCCGCATCGTGCTGCGCCAGACGCAAGGGCTGCGCCGCAGCCGGGAGGTCGGCACGGTGGAGGCCGCGCTGGCCGGCGTGTGCGACGGCGAGCTGGCGCTCGGCCCGCTGCTCAACGTGATCGCCGAGCTGGTCGGCGACGGCGAGATCGCCGACGCCGACGCGATCAGGCCCCTGATAGCCGAAGGTTATTTCCTGCTTTAATCGGCCGTTGATTCTATGTTGACGCCTCGGGTGAAGGCTCAGTGCCAGGACACGGACCTTGGGGGGTTCGAGGGCCGTGTCAGGGTCCGGCCGGTCGTCTGGAGTGAGGCGGCTGGCCGTTACGCGGAGCATCCGGACAACCGGGCCCCCTAGCGACGCGTGGCGGTCAAAGATGACCGGCCGGGCTGCTTTCGAAAGGACAGCCTTGATCAACCATGTGTGGATGACACGTCTGGACGACGAGCTGTACTCAGGACTCGACGACGGCGGGCTCGGTGACGAGGTCGGCTACGGGGATGCCGTCGAGCAGGACCTTGAGGTCTCCGGCCTCGGGGGCGCCGAGCCGGGAGAAGATGTCGAACGCCTGCCGTAGGCAGTCCAGGCTCTTCATGGTGTTGCCGAGACCGTGCAGCGCCTTGCCGAGCACGGTGAGCGACAACGCCTGGCCGTAGGGGTGGCCGATCTCGCGGGAGACCACCAGGGCCTGCTCGGCGTGGCGGACGGCTTCGGGGTGGCGCTCGGCGGCGATGAACGTCTCGGCCAGCCGGGAGCAGACCCGCTGCTCCCAGACCCGCTGCTTGCTGGCCCGGAAGAAGGCCAGGCACTCGGCGTGGTGGTGGACGGCCTCGGTGAGCCGGCCGACCCGGGACAGCACGATGCCGAGGTGGTAGCGGGCGCGGGCGGTGCCGGCGCCGCTGCCGATCTCGGTGAAGATGGCCAGGCCCTTCTGCGCCGCGGCGATCGCGTCCTCGGCGCGGCCCAGACCCAGGTGGTCGCGGGCGGAGTAGCTGAGCACGAGAGCCTCGCCGGCCGGCACGCCGTTCTCCCGGTAGAACCGCATCGCGGAGTCGAACAGCTCGAGCGCCTCGACGTGGCGGCGCTGCCTGCCGACGACGACGGCCAGGGCGTTGAGCACCTCGCCGGTGACGATCTGCTCGCCGCGGGCCGTGGACAGCTCGTACACGATCCTGAAGTGCTCCTCGGCCTCCTTCAGCCGGTTGCCGGCGAACAGGACCCGGCCCAGGACGTACCGGACGCGCAGCTCGCTGGCCGGGTCGCCGAGACCCTGGGCGGCGGCCAGCACGGCGCGGGTGGCGTGGCCGAACTCGCGCGTGTGCGTGCCCGACTCCAGCAGCGGCTCCATCGCCAGCAGCAGGTCGGCGGCGGGCAGGAGCTGCTCGGCGGTGCGGGCCGCGGCGGCGGCCTGGTTGATGGTCGCGAACAACGAGTCGCCCTCGGCTGTCAGCCAGGCCACGGCCTCGTCGGCGGAGCTGAAGGCGCGCCCGCCGCCGATCACCACGAGACTGCCGGGGATCATGCTGCCCTCGTACGCCAGCCGGTGCGCGGACTGGGCCGAGGCCAGGTAGAAGCCGAGCAGCCGGCGCAGCGCCAGTGTCCTGGCCTGCGGTCGCTCGGTCTTGTCCAGCTCGCGCCTGGCGAACAGCTTGAGCAGGTCGTGGAAGCGGTAGCGGCCGGGCGCGGGGGCCTCCAGCAGGCTCGCGTCCACGAGGAACTCCAGCACGGACTCCGCCTCCAACTCGCTCACCGCCAGCACGGCGGCGGCCGCGCCGGTCGAGACGTCGGGTCCGTTGGGCAGCGAGAGCAGGCGGAAGGCGCGTGCCGCGGGGGGCTCCACCTGTCCGTACCCGAGCGCGAACGTGGCCTCGACGGCCAGGTTGCCCACCCGCAGCTCGTCGAGGCGGCGCTGCTCGTCGGCCAGCCTGGGCACCAGCGAGGCGATCGTCCATGAGGGCCGCGCGGCCAGCCTGGAGGCCACGATCCGCACCGCCAGCGGCAGGAACCCGCAGGCCGCCACCACGTCCATGGCCGCCCCGTGCTCGGCCGACACGCGCTCGGCCCCGGCCACCGACGCGAACAGCGACAGCGCCTCGCCCGGCTCCATCACGTCGAGATCGATCAGCCTTGCGGAGGGCAGATCAGCCAGTTTGCCGCGGCTCGTCACGATCGCCGCGCACCCGGGCGAGCCCGGCAGCAGCGGGCTGACCTGCTCGGCGTCGCGGGCGTTGTCCAGCAGTACGAGGATGCGGCGCTCGGCCAGGATCGACCGGTAGAGGGCGGAACGTTCCTGCAGCCCCGCGGGGATGACGTCAGGCGGGATGCCGAGCGCGCGCAGGAACCCGCCGAGCGCCGACTCGGGCGCGGTGGGCTCGTCGGTGTAGCCGCGCAGGTCGGCGTAGAGCTGGCCGTCCGGATACAGGTCATCGGCCAGGTGGGCGACGTGCACGGCCAGCGCGGTCTTGCCGACGCCGCCGATGCCGGAGATCGCCACCAGAGGCACGCCCTCAGGCGTCGACAGCTGGGCACGCAGGCGTGCGGCGAGCTCCTGGCGGCCGGTGAAGTCGCTGACGGCGGCGGGGAGCTGCGCGGGGCGCGGAAGCTGGGGCACCGGCCGCGGCTCTTGAGCTTCGGCGGGCTGCTCCTCCTCGGTCACCCCGGAGTCGGCCGGCACAGGAGCGGCCAGCGTGGGGTCGGCGGCCAGGATGCGCTGGTGCAGCGCGGCCAGCTCCGGGCCGGGCTCGATGCCCAGCTCGTCGATCAGGGCCTCGCGCGTCTCCGTGAAGACGTTGAGTGCGTCGCCCTGCCGCCCGCACCGGTAGTAGGCCAGCATGAGCTGGGCACGCAGCTTCTCGCGCAGCGGGTGGTCGGCGGTCAGCGCGATCAGCTCCGAGACGATCTTCGCGTGGTTGCCCAGCTCGAGGTCCACGTCCATGAGCGTCTCGACGACGTTGATGCGGCGCTCGACCAGCCGGTCGCGCTGGTGCTCGGCGTACGGGCCGACGGTCCCGGCCAGCGGCTCGCCCTCGAACAGCGACAACGCGGTCCGCAGCGCCCGGGCGGCCTCGGACAGCCGGCCCGCCTTGCGCGCGCTCTCGGCCTCCTGGACGCCGCGTTCGAAGCGGACCAGGTCGAGCGAGCCGTCGGGCAGTCGCAGCGCGTAGCCCCTGCCGATGGACGTGAGCAGCTCCGGGCGGGAACGGGCGGGCCTGTCCGGCTCGAGCACCGTGCGGAGCCTGGAGACGTAGGTGCGCAGCGCGCCGAGTGCCCGCGGCGGCGCCTCCTCGCCCCACACCGCGTCGATCATCTCGTTGGGAGTGACCGCATGGCCCTCGCGCAGGAGCAGCATGCCGAGAATGGAACGCTGCAGCGGGGTGCCCAGATCGAGCTCCTGGCCGTCACGCCACGCGCGGACAGGACCGAGCACGGCGAACCTGAGTCCGCCCTCAACGCTCTGACCAGCCATGCCGTATGTCTCCAAGCCAATGGATCGTTTTGTGGCCAAATGATAGATCCAATGTCGTTTGTCACCTAGATTCGGACTGATCGTTAAATGTGCCGTTAATCCGTCTTTGATCTGGTGTTGAGCGCGCCCCTGGATGCTGAAGGTCGGCTAGGCATGACTCACATCGCGGGGGCGTGTCATGTAGAGCACCTGCAGGCAGGAAAAAATACGGCCCCGCCCAAAGTTTCTGGGGCGGGGCCGTGGCGGACGTGTTCTCAGGCTGCCTCGACCAGTCCGAGCCGCATGGCCAGCCGCTCACGCACTGCCGGCCATTCGGAGTTCAGGATCGAGTAGAAGGCGGTATCTCGGACCGTGTTGTCGGCGCCTCGGCTATCCGCTCGCCGCACCCCGTCGAAGTGTGCGCCGAGGGCCTCGATGGCGGCCCGGGATCTGGTGTTGCGTACGTCTGCCTTGAGGGTGATGCGGTGGACGTTCCATGTCTCGAAGGCGAGTGAGAGCATCAGGAACTTGCTCTCCCGGTTGACACCCGTGCCCTGGGCGCCGGCGCCCAGCCAGGTGTAGCCGATGTCCGCCACGGACGGGATCTCGCCCACCGCACCGCGTGTACCCGGTGGCCAGGGCATGGGGCCCTGCCAGTACTCCAGGTGCATGAGACGGGTGGCACCGACCACGCGGTCGGTGTTCAGCCACCGGATGGCGAAGGGCATACAGCGGCCCTCCGCCTGCTCAGCCATGGCGGCCTCCACGTAGGAGACCATCTCGTCCCGGCCATCCGGGACACGAGTGAAGGCGTAAGTGGAGCGGTCTTCACTCGCCGCGGCGACGAGGTCGTCGATCACCGCGAGGCTGAGAGGTTCCAGGCGCACGGAGCGCCCGGACAAGGTGACAAGAGCGGGCATGTGCACATGATGAGGGGAAGGAGGGGCGCACGTAACCATGCCATCAGGAAGATCTTTTGCAGGTTTCTGCAGATGGGGTGTTTCCGCAGGTCAGAGGCCCCTTTTGGGGGACGGTAAACCAGCCCTTGGGGAAAGATTCGCCTAACTGTGACATGGCGTCGGCACGAACGCGAGATGCCGTTCACGCACCGCGCCGTGCCGCACGAGGGCCAGCTCTTTCAGGCCCCTCGACAGGAAGTCCAGATTGGCGGAGATCCAGGGGAGTTGGAGCGGATTTGGGCTGTTCAGGGCGGTCAGTCGCTCTTCGGCCGTGTCGCCGTAGAGCAGGCTCACCGCGACCCGCACCCTGGCCGCCGCGGGATCGTCACCGAACGCGTGTCCCGGCAGGACGCCGATGCCGTGCTCCTCCAAAAGGATCTTGGTGATCTCGGCGGAGCCGCCGAGTCGCAGATGGCTCAGATCGGGGTAGAGGTAGAAGCCGCCTTGAGGCATGGGCGCGACGGCCCCGATCTCGGCGAACCTCTCGTGTACGGCCCTCGCGACCGTGCCGTGCAGCCTGCGGCTGCGCTCGATGCGGTCGGTCAGCTCGGGCGGCTCGCTGAAGGCGTACGCCGCGGCCTCCTGTACGGGGGCGGCGGGCGCCGACCAGATCTCGCTGGCCACCGCGAGCAGGCTCCTGCGCAGCGTGTGGGCGCCCGCAGGCAGCCTGGCCACGCCGATCCGCCAGCCGCCCAGCGCCAGGCTCTTGCTCAGCCCGGTGGTGATGATCGTGCGCTCCGGCGCGAGATCGGCAGGCGAGGTGTACGGCAGGTCCGGGTCGTGAACGAGGTCGCGGTAGATCTCGTCCGAGATGATCATCAGATCGAGCTCGCGGGCGATCTCCGCCAGGCGGCCGATGGTCTCGGGCCTGGCCAGGCGACCTGTCGGGTTGTCCGGAAGCGTCACCAGCAGCGAGTTCACGGTCCTGCCCTGCGCTCTGGCGCGCCTGACCTCGTCGGCCACCAGATCGGGATCGGGCGCCCCGCCCTCTCCTGGCGGTGCGGGCACCAGGATGGGGCGCGAGCCCACCAGATCTGCCTGCGCTGCGTAGCTGACCCAGCTGGGCACGGGCAAGACGATGTCTCCCCCGATCGCCAGGAGCAGGCCGTACAGCAGCGACTTGCTGCCGGGCCCGCAGACGACCAGGTCGGGGTCGGTGATGAGCCCCCGTCGTGTCCAGTAGCCCGCCGCCGCCGTCCTGAGCTCGGACGCCCCCGCGACCGGCCCGTAGCCGTTGCGTTCTGATGCGGCGGCCAGCCTGTCGCGCAGCGCCGGGTGGACGGGCAGCCCTGCCTCACCGAAGGCGAGGTGCAGCACGCGTTCCCCGGCGCGCCGTCTTCGATCGATGTCTTCGTTTGCCGCCAATGTGGCGGAGAGGGTAACGGCCATGTTTGTCACGTTCCCAGGGTGGTTGGATGAAGGCATCAGCACAAGCGAGGCTTTTTGTGGGTAGGCATAAGGAAGACTGATGCTGGAATTGAGACGTTTGGTCCTGATCTGCGAGTTCGCTCGTCGCGGCAGCATCGCCGCGGCCGCCGCTTCGCTGGGGTACAGTCCGTCGGCGGTCTCGCAACAACTCGTCGCGCTCGAACGCGAGACAGGCACGGCCCTCATCGACAGGACCGCGCGCAGCGCCGAGCTCACCGACGCGGGGCGGCGGCTGGTGGCGCACGCGGAGCGCATCCTGTCCATGGTCGAGGAGGCCGAATCGGACCTGTCCGCCCACGCGGGCACCCCCGCGGGACGGGTCGTGGTCACCGCTTTCCCGACGGCCGCGGTGGCGTTCGCGCCGGCGCTGGCACGCTCGCTGCGCCGCCACACGGAGCTGACCCTCCGGCTGGGGCAGAGCAGGTCGGGACGGGGCATGCGGGAGGTGCAGTCGGGAGAGGTGGACATCGCGCTCGTGGACGACTGGTACGGGCGGGCGCGCGACAGCGAGAGCCTGCGGGTGTTCCCGCTGCTGCGCGACCCGCTGGTGCTCGTGGTGCCGCGAAAGCACCGCCTCGCCGACCCCGACGTGCCGCTGGACCTGCGGGAGCTGCGGGACGAGCCGTGGATGGCGACGCCCGACGGTGAGCCGTCGCGGCTGGCGGTGGACCGGATCTTCGCGGACGTGGGCGGCGCCCGGCCCACGCCGTGGGAGTTCGAGGGCCTGGGAACGATCCTTTCGCTCGTGGCCAAGGGGATCGGCATCGCGGCCGTGCCCGCTCTCGCGCTGGCGGCCGGGGTGCGGGGCCTGGCCGTGCGCCACTTCCCCGGTAACCCGGTGGGACGTGACGTGCACGCGGTCGTCCGCCGCTCCAGCGTGCACCGGCCCTCGGTGTCGGTGACGCTCCGGGCCATCCACGTGGCCGCCCGCTACATCGCCGCCGACCTGGATCCGGTACGCGCCGCGGAACGCCGCCCACCGGAGGACCCTCTGGACGGGTAGCGTTTACCGTCATGGCGCCGACGTACGACATCGAGCACCTCCTGCTCTCCCAGCCCAGCATCCGGACGGTCGCGGGCATCGACGAGGTGGGCCGCGGCGCCTGGGCGGGGCCCGTCACGGTGTGTGCGGTCGTCACCGACCTGTCAGAGCCGCCGGCCGGCCTGACGGACTCCAAGCAGCTCTCGGCCGCCAGGCGCGCCCCGCTCGCCGAGGAACTGGCCGCCTGGGCGATCGGCATCGGCTACGGCGAGGCCACCCACACGGAGATCGACACGGTGGGCATGACGGAGGCCCTGCGCAGGGCGGCCTGCAGGGCGCTTGAGGCGCTGCCGGTCCGCCCGGACGTGGTGATCCTCGACGGCAAGCACGACTACATCGGCCCGCCCTGGCCGGTGCGCCTCGAGGTCAAGGGGGATGCCGCGAGCATCTCGGTCGCGGCCGCGTCCGTCCTGGCGAAGGTCCGCCGCGACACGTACATGGGGACGATCGGCTGCGACGAGTACGGCTTCGCCGAGAACGCCGGCTACCCGTCACCCCTGCACCAGGAGGCCCTCGCCCGGCTGGGCCCGACCGCCCATCATCGGCTGTCGTGGTCATACCTGGACGACCTGCCCCAATGGCGGCACCTCAAGCATCATCGGGACCCGCTGGTGGGCGAGGGCCAGGAAGCGCTTTTCGGCTGACATGCGGATCGGCGTCTTTGTCGTCGCGGCGCAGTTCCCGGGCCAGGAGTCCGGGCACGTGCTGGCGAACGCCGTCGAACTGATCGTGGCGGCGGAAGAGGCGGGGTTCGACGACGCGTGGATCGCCGAGCACCACTTCATGTCCTACGGCGTGTGCCCCTCCGCCACCACCCTGGCCGCGGTCGCGCTCGGCAGGACCTCGAGGATCGGGCTCGGCACGGCTGTCAGCGTGTTGTCCACACACCATCCCGTGGCGCTGGCCGAGCAGGCGGCCATGCTGCACCATCTGTCCGGCGGGCGGTTCACGCTGGGGGTCGGCAGGGGCGGGCCGTGGGTGGATCTGGAGGTGTTCGGGACCGGGCTGGAGCGGTTCGAGCGGGGGTTCGGGGAGTCGCTCGATCTGCTGCTCGACGCGCTCTCTGGAGATCCCGTGGCCGCCGGCGGGGAGTTCTTCCGCTTCAGGGAGGTCCAGGTGGTGCCCGGCGCGCGGATGCGGCCCGTGGTGGCGTGCACCTCCGAGGCGACCGTGGGGATCGCGGCCGAGCGCGGGCTGCCGATGTTGCTGGGGATGCACATCGGGGACGCGGAGAAGGCCGCTCTGGTCGGGGATTACGCGGCCCGCGGCGGCACGGCTCGCGATCATCTCGCCGCCGGGGTCGCCTACGTGGCCGACTCCACGGCGCAGGCGGTTCGGGAGCTCAAGGGGTCCTTGCCTCGGTGGCTGGAGCCGGGGCTGGCCGGGTACGTGCCGGTGGACGGTCGGCGCAGACCTTCACGAAATATCCCGGCATATGCGGATCTGTTGACCAGCATTCATCCCGTCGGGTCCGCTGAGCATTGTGCTGAGACGATTCTGCGTACCGCGGAGAACACCGGGATAGAGCGGTTCATTTTGCTGGTGGAGGGCCTGGGGGAGCATCGGCGGACATTGGAGAACGTGCGGCGGTTCGGGGCAGAGGTGCTGCCGATGCTGCGCCGGTGACCCACGAGCGGGCCACCGGCGCGCGGGTTCAGCAGTCCACCAGCTCCGGCTTCTGGTTCAGGAGCTGAGCCCTCGGCGTGACGAAGTCGCTCAGGGCCTTCGTGGCCGTCGGGTCGAAGACGGCGACCCGGTGGCAGTTCTGGAAGGCCAGGCGTACCCCGTAGTGGCGCTCGAGCGCGCCGCGCATCGCGTCGCTGGCCAGGCAGCGCAGGAGCTGGCCGCGGGCCTCCTCCGACGGCGGCGGCACCTGGTTGTCGGCGAACTCTGCTCCCGTCTTCTCGCGCTGCTCGGCCAGCTCGCTGATCAGCGACCACGCGTACGGGAGCGAGTCGCGGACGCACGCGAGAAATGCCGCGTCGTCCACGTCACCGGCTCTGGCCTGGTCGAGCAGATCGTTCGGAACGGTCAGCGACATGCTGTCTCCTCTCGAAAGGGATCAAATGTGACGCTATGCGGGGATACGTTTCTGCTCCAGATGGCTTGAGGGGGGCACTCAGGGGCCGTACACGAAATCCGGGTCTATCTGCGAGGCCAGGTCGGAGCCGGTCCGCTCGTTGCCCCACGCGCGGGCGTTGCGCAGGTGGAACTCCACGGTCTGCCGGCCGAAGCGCTCCCAGTCCTTGTCCTGCTCGTCGAGGGCCTTGTGCAGCACGGCCAGCGCGTCGGCGTTGGCCGGCTCCAGGTCGTCAAGGGTGAAGTGGCGGCCCTGCTCCATGGCGCGCACGGCGGCCGAGTGCTCCATCCAGGTGAGCAGGTCGTCGCCCACGTGCTCGCGCAGGAAGTCGACGTCGGACTGGCTGTGGACCTTGTTGCCGACCACGGCGAGCGCGACGCCGTAGGAGGCGGCGTGGTCGCGGTACTGCTGGTAGACGCTCACGCCCTGCCTGGTCGGCTCGGCGACGAGGAAGGTCAGGTCGAAACGGGTGAAGAGCCCGGAGGCGAAGGAGTCGGCCCCCGCGGTCATGTCGACCACGACGTACTCGCCGGGACCGTCGACCAGGTGGTTGAGCAGCAGCTCCACCGCGCCCACCTTCGAGTGGTAGCAGGCCACGCCCAGGTCGTCCTCGCTGAACGGGCCCGTCGCCAGCAGGCGCAGGCCCTCGGGGGTGGTCAGCGCGTACGGGTCGGCGGCCAGGTCGTCGAAGCTCAGCAGCCGGGAGCCGCGACCGGGCGGGGTCGTCTTGATCATGGCGTCGGCGGAGGGGATGCGCGGGTTGTCGCCGCGCAGCCGCTCCTTGATCTCGGTGAGACGGGCGCCGAGCGGCTCCGGCTGCCGGTCGAGGCCGAGCACCATGGCCAGGTGCTGGTTGATGTCGGCGTCGATGGCCACCACCGGCCCGCCCTGCCTCGCCACGTGCCGGGCGAACAGCGCGGACATCGTCGTCTTGCCGCTGCCGCCCTTTCCGACGAACGCCACCCTCACGGCCCCTCCAGATGAGCATGAAAACCGTTACCGTTTCTGGTCGGCACCATCATGCCACACTGCGTGCATGAGAGATGACGAATTGGCTCGGGGAACGCGACTGCGGGAGGAGGGCAAGCCGGAGGAGGCCAGGCAGGTGCTGGTCGAGCTGGCGCGCCGGCATCCGGACGACGCCGAGGTGGCCTACCAGACGGCCTGGGTCCACGACGTGCTCGGCCTGGAGGCCGAGGCGGTGCCTTATTACGAGACGGCCCTGGCGGGCAAGGAGCTGAGCGACCGGCTCGGGGCCTACACCGGGTTCGGCAGCACGCTGCGCGTGCTCGGGCGGTACGACCAGGCGTTGGAGACGTTCGTCAGCGCGCTGGCAGAGTTCCCCGGCGACCCGGGGCTGCGGACGTTCATGGCGATGACGCTGTACAACCTCGGCCGCCCGCAGGAGGCGGTCTCCACGTTGCTCAAGGTGGTCGCCGAGTCGGGGCAGGTCGGCGGTTACCGGCGGGCCGTCGAGTACTACGCGGACAACCTGGACGAGACAATCTAGGTGCAGGTCGCGTCGAGGTTGACCGGGCTGTCCAGGCCCGGCGTCCGTGCCGGGCGGCCGGCCGGATGGCGCTCCTCCAGGGCGTCGGCGACCTTGCGGCGGATCAGGGACCAGTCGGGGTACACCGTGTCGATCAGCGGCGGCACGAAGTTGAGGCTGCGGATCTTCGCGTCCTTGACCTTCTGTGCCAGCTCCACGACGGCCGGCAGCAGCTCCTGCGGGAGGTCGGTCGAGATGGCCCGCTTGGTGGCCGCGGCCAGCCGCTCGAAGCTGTTGAGCACGGTCATCGGGTCGGCCTGCTTGGCGACCGCGTTGAGCAGGCACTTCTGGCGTCCCATGCGGACGTAGTCGTCGCTGTCGGTGCGCGAGCGGCCGTACCAGAGGGCTTCCTCGCCGGACAGCCTGCGGGTGCCGGCGGGCAGCAGGCCCTCGCGGTACTTGCCGTAGACGATGGGCTCCTTGACGGTGACCTTCACGCCTCCCATGGCGTCGACGATCTCCGCGAACCCCTTCATGTCCACCAGGGCGTAGTAGTCCACGTCGATGCCGAGGATGCCGCCGATCGTCTGCTTCAGCAGGGTCGAGCCGCGCTTGCCCTTCGCCACGCCCGGCACCATGTCCGGATTGTCCTCGGCGAACTGGTAGACCTCGTTGAGCAGGCCGGGAGCGTCCGTGCCGCTGCCGGTGAAGCCGAAGGGGAAGCGCGCCCGTGCCGGGCCGTCGGGGAACTCGATGTGCTGGAGGTTGCGCGGCAGGCCGAATAGGGTAGTGGCGCCGGTCTCGATGTCCACGCTGGCCACGGTCATGCTGTCGGTACGCACTCCGGGCCGGCTCGGCGCCGCGTCCCCGCCCAGGAGCAGGAAGTTGACCCGGCGGGCGCCGTTCCACGGGTCCTGGGCCATGACGGGCGCGCTGCTCGCGGGGGCGAACAGGGTGTTCACGACGTCCCGCGACAGGTACGCCAGCCTGGCGGCGTACACGGTCGGGGCCAGGACCAGCGCGCACAGGGCCATGGTCAGCGCGGTGGTCAGGAAGCGGCCCACGGTGTCCGCGCGCGGCGGGCGTACCAGGAGGAAAGACCAGACGATCACACCGGTCCAGGCGAGCGCGAGCACCACCAGCGCCACGGTGAGCCCGATGAGCCAGCGGGGCTGCACCGCCAGCGACAGCAGGTTGGCGCTGTACGCGGTGAACATGGTGAGGGTGCCGGCGAGCATCGCGATGTAGCCGAACATGAGCGCCAGGCCCGTCTTGCTGCGTTCGGTGGCGAGATGCGCGACCCCCCACAGCAGAGCGGAGGCGAACGTGATTGCCAGGCCCGCCCCCAGGCCGAATCCCCGCCGGTTCTCTGTCATGCCTGGTCAAACCCCCATTGCGCGCTTATCCAGGTCACCGTAGTAATGCGCTGTGCGGGAAAGACGGTAGGAAGGAGAGAAGTTCGGTCAATTCCATGTCAAGACCACCTTGAGATATAACGTGAATGTGCGCAAGCGACACGGAAGCTATGGATTCGACGCACCCGGGGCGCTGGCCGGTTTGCTCTTGGGCGCGATCGCGCTGCTGGCTCTCGCGGTGATCTCCTTCCTGCTCGACATCCCCGTGGCGGGGATCGCGTTCCTGTTCGGCGGGCTCTACACGCTGGCCAGCGCGGCCAGCTACCTCTACACGACGCGGCGTGGCAAGTTCCGGGTGTGGGCCGAGGAGCTCCAGCAGCTGGAAGGTGACGAGCGGCTGCTCGACCTCGGCTGCGGCCGTGGCGCGGTGCTGCTGATGGCGGCCGAACGGCTCGAGCACGGCAGGGCGACCGGCATCGACCTGTGGCGCTCCAAGGACCAGTCAGGCAACCGCGACTCCACGACCAGGGCGAACGCCGAGGCCGAGGGCGTCTCCGACCGGGTCGAGCTGGTGACCGGCGACATGCGCGACCTGCCGTTCGGCGACGGCGCGTTCGACGTGATCGTGTCGAGCCTGGCCATCCACAACATCCCCGACGCCGAAGGGCGCGCGCAGGCCGTGTGCGAGGCGCACCGGGTGCTGCGTCCCGGCGGGCTGATGGTGCTCGCCGACTTCCAGCACACGCCCGCGTACGAGGACACCCTGCGCTCGCTCGGCGTGGTCGACGTGCGAAGACGCGACGCGGGCTGGCGGTTCTGGTACGGCGGGCCGTGGTTCAGCACGGGCATCGTGGAAGCCAGGAAGCGTCTCTGATCAGCGTAGCGATCCTGTGTCCCGCATGGGATCTGGGATCGGTTGCCACCGGGGTGGGGTGGCGTGGGCGTTCAGGTGGAAACCTGCGCCTAACGCTCCTCCTCGTGGTCGGTGCCGGTGGGTGGGTGTGCTGATCGCCTGTCCGTCCTGGTGCCGGTGGGCTGCGCGGGGCAGCCGGTGCCGGTCCGTTGGTGCGGGTCCCTCCGGACGCTGGCCAGCAGGGCGGGTGGGCCGTGCTGGGGAGGGTGCCCTGCGTCGCCTGGGCGCGGGGCGTGTGGTGCGGCGCCGGGTGGGTGCGGTCTTGGACCGATCCCGCCGGCGAGTCTTCGCAGAGGGCGGGGTGATGACCGCCTTGGCTTCGAGGGTGTCTATGACCGAGCGGATGACCATGGCTCCGCTGGCACGGTCGGTGACGGTCTTGGCTTGGTGGGTGAGGCCGCGGGCGGCGATGCGGCGCCAGGCGCCGTGGTCGCGGTCGCCTTGCCAGCGGCATCCGGGGTTGGGGCAGATGGCCCATTTCCAGCCCGCGATCGTCGGTTGGTCAGGGGCTTGGCGGTGCCGCAGCGGGGTGAGGCAGTGCGGGCAGTGCCGGGAGGTGCCGCGGGCCGGGACGGTCACGACGGCGATGCCAACCTCGGCGGCCAGGTGCTGGATGTGGTCGGCGATGCGGCCGCGCACTTGCTGTGACAGGCGGGTGTTGAGGGTGCGGCCCATCCCGCGGGCTTCCAGCGAGCGCAGGTCTTCCAGGTAGATGACGCTGGCCCGGGCGGCGATGGCCTGGTCGACGGTCCAGCGTGCGGCGGCCCAGGCCAGGGCGTCGTTGAGGTTGGAGCGGCGCTTGGATACGTGCCGGATCTCGTCGCGTAGCACGGTGTGTTTGCCGGTCAGCTCGTGCTGGGCGTCTGTGGCGATGAGCCGCTGGTGGTGGCCGGCTTTGGCGTGCAGGTGCTCGGACAGGCGGCGTAGCCGGTGCTGTTTGGCCAGGACTCCGGCGGCCCGGAACTGGGCGCCGGAGCCCAGCGCGCTGATCCGCCCGTCGGGGTGCAGCCGGGTCGTGCCCGCGCTGAGCAGGGTGTTCAGGCCCCAGTCCACGCCGAGAGCGACCGTATGACCGGTATGGCTGGTCGTGGGAACGGCGTGGGTGTAGGCCATATCAGCCTGCACCCGGCCGCCCGCAAGGCGAAGGGTGGGCAGGTGCAGGACCGCCGAGGCGGGGACCGTGGGCGGCAGGGTGATGGGGTAGGCCACCCACGTCCAATCCGCATACGAGAGCGGGTCGGGCCGGGTGGGCAGCTGCAGCTGCAGCACAGCCCGCCGCGGGTCGCTCTCGCTGCGCTCGACGGTGGCCTGCTGACGGTCGCAGGCGGCCAGCAGCAGCATCCCCACCACCCGAGGCACGTCCTCCAGCTCGAACACATCGGCCGGCAGCCGGCCGTTGGCTCGCAGGTAGGTGGCGATCTGCCGGGTGCGGGACTTGATGACGCTGGAAGGCAGGTGCCGGCCGTCGGGGACTGCGGCGCGCACGGCGTCCCATTCCTCAGCTGTGCGCTTGAGCGGGTCGGCGGGCCAGGTGGCCAGCACGCCGCTGGTCACCTCGGCCCGCCAATGCGCGGAGCGCAGCAGCCGCCCGGCCTGCTCCTGGGCCATCCGCACGATCCGGTCGTTGACCCTCACGCCCTCCGGTACGGTGGCCGTCCAGCCCAGCCGCCGGACTGCCATCCAGGCGTTCGACGGCAGGCGTCGCCCGCCCGCATCCACCCCGCCCGCCAGCAATCCGACGTCAGCGCTGCTCCAGTGCTCGGCCATCAGCCCCGCGGCCATGGCCGACACCAGTCCTGCACACCAGCCGACCCGCATCGCCAGCACACCCGCAGACACCAACTCGCCGGTCTTGTCCTCCACCCCGCCACGCAGCAAGACACGAACGCACGCCGTCCGGGCACCCTCGCCCTCGGCCAGGGCAAGCCTCCGACTCACTGGCTACCTCCGCGGTGACGGCCTTGACGGCATCCCCGCAGAGCGCCGCGCCGGACCCGCGCTGACGTCATCCCTTTCAAGAATCGGGCAAAGCCGGTGAGCATAGGGGCTGACAGCGTGCCGACCCAACCCCGATTGCGAACGCAGCGGCAAGTCGGCACCACCCGCACTCAGTCTCCCGACTTTCACGTTGAGTGACCGTTAGATTACATCATTTAAGGCTGTCATAGAACATGCGAGCGATATATGGCCGCGGCCACCCAGCGCGCCACCACGATCTTCTCTCCAGCTACTTCGCAGACAAAGCCTCACTCAGCCCCCATAGCACGGGGCAGTCGAACGAGCCCAGCCATCACGCCGCTCAAGATCCCCAGGGATCTCTAGCAATTCATTGAACCTGACACTGTGTGAGGCTGTATGCCGGTGTGAGCCGACTTCGGGAGGAACATCGTGGCATTGGCTGAACAGGTGGACGAGATCCTGCGTGCGGGCAAAGCGCCGCACTTCCACGGACTCGTGGTGATGCGGAGTGGGGAGGTCGTTCTCGAGCGGTACGGCTCCGGGCCTGACTACCGGCTGGGCGACTCGCTGGGGCACGTCGAGTTCGACCGGGACACCTTGCACGACCTCAGGTCCGTGTCCAAGAGCGTGGTGGCGCTGCTGTACGGCATCGCGCTGGGCGAGGGGCTGGTGCCGGAGCCGGGGGCGGGACTGGTGGCGCAGTTCCCGGAATATCAGGACCTGGCGGCGGATCCCGCGCGGGCCCATCTCACCATCGAGCACGCCCTGACCATGACGCTCGGCCTCGAATGGAACGAGGACGCCCCCTACACCAGCCCCGCCAACAGCGAGATCGCGATGGAGCTGGCGCCCGACAGGTACCGGTACGTGCTGGAACGGCCGATCATCGAGGAGGCGGGGAAGCGATGGCTCTACTGCGGCGGCGCGACCGCGCTGATCGGCGGGATCATCGCGCGTGGCGCGGGGAAACCGCTGGAGGAGTACGCCGCGACCGCGCTCTTCGAGCCCCTCGGGACAGGCGCCTTCGAGTGGTCCAAGGGCGAGCACGGGACGGTGAGCGCGGCGGCGGGGCTCCGGCTGCGGCCGGTCGACCTGGCCGCCATCGGGCAGCTGGTGCTCGACGGCGGCCGGGGCATCGTGCCCGGTGAGTGGCTCAAGGAGCTGCTACGGCCGCGGGTCGTGCTCGGCGAGGGCTTCGAGTACGGCTACCAGTGGTACGTGAGCACCGGGGAGCGCCGCTGGGCCGGTGGCATGGGGAACGGCGGGCAGCGCCTGCTCATCCGGCCGGAGGACGAGCTGGTCGTGGCGGTGACCGCCGGTGAGTACGACCAGGGCGGGTCGAGCACGGCAGCCGTGCTCGACGCGGTGCTCGACGCCTGACGCTCACGGGAGGAGCAGGATCCGGCCCGTGACCGCCCGGCTCTCCAGGAGGCGGTGGGCCTGCGCCGCCTCCTCCAGCCGCAGCGTACGGTCGACATAGGCCCTGCTCGTCCCGGCGGCGAGCCGGTCGAGGATCGCCGGGAGGTGCGTCGCGAACACCTCCCCGGCCCACCCAGGACCGCTGCAGCCGGTCACCGTCACCCCGCGCTCCATCAGGTCGGCGGCCGTGACGGCGGCGGGTTCCCCGCTCAGCAGGCCGTAGTAGAGCATCCGGCCGGTGCCTGGAGTGAGGTGGTCGAGCACCCGCCTGGCCACCGTGCCGCCGACGGACTCGAAGACGACGTCCACGTCCGGCAGCTCGCCGGGCCAGCCGGGCGAGCTGTGGTCGATCACGAGGTCCGCGCCCATGAGAGCGGCCCGGTCCCGCTTGGCGGCCGAGCCGGCGGTGGCGATCACCCGCCCGGCCCCGAACTCCTTCGCGTGCTCGACCAGATAGGTCCCCACCGAGCTGCCGCCCGCCTCCACCAGCACCGTCTCTCCGCCGTCGAGGCGCGCTTTGTGCAGCAGGGCGAGGGCTATCGCACCGGGCGCCGCCACGGCCAGCGCGTCCACCGCGCTCACGCCGTCCGGCACAGGGGCCGTCATGGCGGCCGGGAGCAGGGCGTACTCGGCGTACGACCCGAGCCCGCCGGTCACCCCCACGAGCGTGCTCCCGAGCAGCTTCGCGTCCACTCCCTCTCCCGCCTCGACCACCTCCCCGGCCGCCTCCGCGCCGAGCACGGCGGGCAGCGGCAGCGGGAAGGGCAGCGTGCCCGCCCGGATCTGCGTCTCGGCGTAGCTGACGCCGATGGCCTGCGTGCGGATGAGGACCTGGCCCGCCCCGGGACCCGGCTGCGGCAGGTCAGCCACTTCGAGCCGCTCCGGGCCGCCCTTCTCGGACAGGACGATCGCGCGCATGTTGGACTCCTTAAACCGAACCAGTGGTCCAGTTAATATATGGACCACTGGTCAAGTTTGTCCATGGGAAAGAATGTCCGGATGGAACGTCGAGAGCGGGCCGACGCCGCGCGCAACAGGCAGGCCATCCTGCGGGCGGCCGAGGAGCTGCTACGGCGGCACCCGCCCGAGCAGGTCTCCGTCGAGCGCGTCGCAGCCGCCGCCGGCGTGGGCAAGGGGACGGTGTTCCACCGGTTCGGGAGCCGTACGGGGCTCATGCTCGAGCTGATGAGCGAGCGGGCGCGCGAGCTCGAGCAGGCCTTCACCGAAGGGCCGCCGCCGCTGGGCCCGGGCGCGGATCCGGCCGCGCGGCTGCTCGCGTTCTTCACCGCGCTGGCCGAGCTGGCGGCCCGCAACGGAAACCTGATGAGCGCCATCGAGCACGCCATGGTCACCAGCAAGAGCCACGGCGAGCAGCCCAGGGAGAGCAACCCGATCTACCTGTCCTGGCACCGGCACGTGTCCGGGCTGATCGCCGAGGGGCGGCCCGACGTGGACGCCGAGCAGATCGCTCACATGCTGCTCGGCACGCTCCACATGGAGCCGATCGCGAGCCGGTTGCGGGCCGGTGAGCACGAACGCCTGGCCGCCGCCTTCGCCGACCTGGTCAACGGGCTGCTCAGAGGGGGAGGTGGGTGATCGCCCCGTGGAAGGCGGCGACGGCCGCCCTGATCGCGGGGTGCTCGCCGTTCCCCCGCCGGAACGCCGCCAGCGTGCGGCGGCTCAACGGCAGGCGGGTGAGCGTCACCCCCTCGGGCGGGTCGATCGCCGCCAGCCGGGGCACGAGCGCGACCCCCTGACCGGCCGCGACGAAGGCGAGCACGGTGTCGAAGTCGTCGATGTGGTGGCGTACGAGCGGCTCGAACCCGGCCGCCTGGCACGCCCTGATCGCCATGGTGTGGCAGAGGGTGCCCGGCCTGTCGGTGATCCACGAGTCGGCGCGGGCGGCGGCGATCGAGGGCCGGTCGGTGAGGTACATCGGCTCGGTGAACAGCGGCTCCGTCTCGATGGACGCGTCGGTCACCGGCGGCACGAAGTCGTACTCGTGCACGAGCGCCACGTCCAGCTCCCCGGCCCGCAGCGCGGCCGAGACGTCGGCGGGGTCGATCTCGGAGACCATCGGCACCAGCCCGGGATGCGCCTCCGTCAGGTCGACAAGGGCCGGGGGGAGGAGCACGCGGGCCGCCGTCGGGAACGCCCCGATCCGCAGCGGCCCCGAGGGCCCGCCACGAGCGGCGGCGAGCGCCGCCGACGCGCGTTCGAGCTGCTCCAGCACGGCGTGCGCGTGCTCGACCAGGAGGCGGCCCGCGGGGGTCAGCGACACGGTACGGCCCGTGCGCTCGAGCAGCGGCACCCCCGCCTCCCGCTCCAGAGCGCTGAGCTGCTGCGAGACGGCCGAAGGCGTGAACGTGACCGCCTCCGCGACGGCGGCGATCGTGCCGCGCCTGGCGAGTTCGCGGAGAAGGTGAAGCTTGCGCGGGTCGAGCATAAGTGCAGCTTAAGCTCGACCGAAGAAATCCGCGCTGGACCTAACGTATCGGGGCAAGGCACGCTCGAAGCATGCTGAGAGGAATCCACGTACCGCTGGTCACCCCGTTCACCTCGTCCGGAGAGGTGGCCGTGGACACGATCGAGAAGCTCGCCTTCCACATGCTTGACCAGGGCGCCGCCGGGTTGGTGGCCCTGGGCACGACGGGCGAGGTGGCCGCGCTCGACCCTGACGAGCGGGCCCGGGTGATCGAGACGTGCGCGCGGGTCTGCGCGGAGCGGCAGGCGCTGCTCACGGTCGGGGTGACGGGCAACGACACGCGTTCGACGGCTCGGGCCCTGCGCGACCTGCCCGAGGGGGTGGGTGCCGCGCTGGTGACGGTGCCGTACTTCCTGCGGCCCGGGGAGCGCGGCGTGATCGCGCACTTCGAGGCGCTGGCGGAGCAGACGCCGGTGCCGCTGGTGATCTACCACATCCCGTACCGGACGGGGCAGGCGGTCGGGGCCGCGGCGTACCGGCACCTCGGCGCCCACCCCATGATCGCGGGCATGAAGTACGCGGCGGGCGGGATCGACCAGGACGCGGTGGACCTGCTGGGCGACCTGCCCGAGGGGTTCGAGGTGGTGGGCGGTGACGACGTGTTCATCTCGCCGCTGCTCGCGCTGGGGGCCGCCGGCGGGATCCTCGCCTCCGCGCACCTGGAGACCGGGAGCTACGTCGAGCTGGCGGACGCCTGGCACGCGGGCGACGTGACCAGGGCGAGGACGCTCGGGCACCGGCTGGCCCGGCTCGCGGCCGCGCTCTTCGCCGAGCCCAACCCCACCGTGATCAAGGGAGTGCTGCACGCCCAGGGCCTGATCCCGACCCCGGACGTGCGGTTGCCGCTGCTGCCCGCCAGTGAGGCGGCCGTGTCGCGCGCTCTCCTGGGCGATTGACGTATCAGCGGTCGGACTCCCGGATGGCCGTGCCCACGTCGCTCACGCGGTCGGCCAGCAGGCCGAGCGCGCCCACGGCCCTGGTCATCGGGTCGTCGTCCGCGCCGCCGAGCGCCTTGGCCCTGAGATACGCGGCCTTGATCTCCGCCCACCGTCCGGCCTGGGCCGGGGTGAGGCGGCCGCGGAGCTCGGCCAGCTTGAGGAGGTTGGCCTCGGCGTCCGTGGCCAGGGTCTGGGCCTCACCCAGGTAGTGGTCGTCGATCACCGCCTCCAGCTCGGCGTCGTTCATGGCGGGGACGATGCGCTCGGCCAGCTTGTTCATGTTCCGGTACGACCCCTGCAGCCGGTACGGAGGCTCCGTGCGGGCGGCGTCGGACTGGGCGGCGGAGGCGATGTAGGCCTGGTTGTTGGCCAGCACGACCTCCTGGACGCGCACCAGCTTGGCCAGCACGCTGAGGATCTGGTCCAGCTCCGGCTTGCTGTACGGGTGCCGGAGCTGGTCCGGCCTGACGGTGGTGTCGCCCTTGGCGAGCCGTACGAGGAGCTCGACGTCCGCGCGGTCGCGGCCGGAGAGCGGCGCGAGCACGGGGTTCGAGGTGAGGGCGTTGTCGATGTAGCTCAGCGCGAACAGGTCGTCCTTGCCCGACAGCACGTCGCCCAGGTTCCACACGTCGGCGCGGTTGGCCAGCATGTCGGGAATGCGGAAGCGCCGGCCGGACTCGGTGTACGGGTTGCCCGCCATGCACACCGCGAACCGCTTCCCGCGCAGGTCGTAGGTGCGGGTGCGGCCGTTCCAGACCCCTTCGATGCGGCGCTGGGCGTCGCAGAGGGAGATGAACTTCTGCAGCAGCTCCGGCGAGGTGTGCTGGATGTCGTCGAGGTAGAGCAGCGTGTTGTTGCCCGTCTCCAGCGCGAACGAGATCTTCTCCACCTCCTGCCTGGCCGTCGCGTCGGGCGCGTCCGCCGGGTCCAGCGAGGTCACCCCGTGGCCCAGCGCCGGGCCGTTCACCTTGACGAACATCAGGCCGAGGCGGCTGGCGACGTACTCCATGAGGGTCGTCTTGCCGTAGCCGGGCGGTGAGATGAGCAGGAGCAGGCCCATCTGGTCGGTACGCTTGCCCGCGCCCGCCGCGCCGAGCTGCTTGGCCAGGTTGTCGCCGATCAGCGGCAGGTACACCTCGTCGAGGAGGCGGTTGCGGACGAAGGCGCTCATGACCTTGGGCTTGTACTCGTCCAGGCGCAGGCGGCGCCGCTCCGCCTCGACCAGCTCGCCCCTGCGCCGCTGGTAGGCCCGGTATGCGGGGACCCGCTCCTGCCTGAACTGGCGCGTCCTGGCGAGGAGCTCGTCCAGCCTGATGTCCAGCTTGCGGTCTTTGACGCGGGGGTGGCTGCCCAGGAGGCCGCCCACGGTCTCCTGGGTGGCGGCGCTGGAGTCGTGGCGGGGGACCTCGCACAGCTGCACGGCGATGGCCTCCGCCACCTCGGGGCCCTGGTGGTAGGCGGCCATCCAGGCGTGGGCCAGCTGCAGCCGCTCGGCGAGCGGCACGCTCTTGAGCTCCTCCTCGAACTCCCGCACCTTGGCCGGACCCAGGGTCTTCCTGAACCCGTCGAGGACGTCGCGGGCCGCTTTGCTCGTCACGAACCCGAACGGGCTGCTGCCCAGCTCCTCGACGAGGTACTCGCCCGCGAGCCCCGCCGCCACCGGCACACTTGGCCGGAGCCCGTCCAAGAAGTCCGCGATCAGCGTCCCCAGCTCGGCGGCCAGCGAGTCCAAGGCCGGAGTGGGGCCGAAGACGGCGCGGACGCGGGCCAGCGACACGGCCCGCGTGGCGAATGTTTTACGTGAAACGTCGTCCACACCGAAGGCCCAGAACAGCTGAGCCGCCGCCCGCACGTCGGCCGGATACCGCAGCAGCCCCGCCCCCGACCGCAGCCGCACCAGCACGTCCAGGATGGCCACGGCGTCATGGTCGTGGACCCCGCGCTCGTACCCCTCGTCATAGCGCGACTCCGCCGCCTGCCGGACCACGTCCTCGAGAGAGGTCCCGGGAGCCAGGGAGTCGAGGAGCGAGGCCGCCAGGTGCTCGGCCCGGTAGACCTCGGGCGTCTCCGACACCAGCAACTGGTCCCAGAAGGGCCGGGTGTCGGCGAAGGAGGCGGGCACCGGCGACCGGTAGTCGGTGCCCGTGATCGCGAAGTGCACAGAGCCGTCATGCGGCACGAGGGTCAGGTCGATGGGCTGGGTGTTGACGGCGAAGCGGTGGTGGCCGAGCCGCAGCGTCTCGCCGCCGTCCGAGAAGAGGTCGAGCCGGTCGCGGAGGGCCCGCGAAGCCTCCTGCTGGGCGGACTTGACGCGCCCGTCCAGCTCCTCGGCCCGTACGGCGTCCCCGAGCGAACGCAGCTCCGCGGCGGCCGAGCGGACCTTGGCCACCATCGGGTCCGTCGCGAAGTACGTGTTGACCTCGTCCGCGGAGCCGAGGGAGCCGAGGCGGCGCGTGATGCTGCCCAGGATGCGCTCGGCCGAGGCGAAGACGCGGTCGGCGCGCCGGGCCAGGGCGTCGAGCTGCGACTGCTTGCGCGCCGAGAAGGCCTCGTAGACGTCGTCCCGCTTGGCCGACAGCTGCGCCGCGAAGTCGTCGAACTCGCCGAAGCGCGACTCCAGGGTCTCCAGCTGCAGCATCAGCCGCCCGAGCTGCTCATCGCATTCAGCGGGGGTGCCCGCCATGGCCAGCGCACCCGTGATGGCCTGGCCGAGCAGCGCGAACTCGGCGGCGAACGCGGCCCGCCCCTCCGCGCCGAGCAGCTCGCGCCGCCGCCCGTCCAGGATGGCGCGCGCCCGGTTGACCCCGCCGAGTACCTCGGCGATGCGGCCCAGGATGGACGTGCGTACGGTGGCGTCGGCGATGTCCAGCGAGCCGACGACCTCCGTCACCACCTCCACCCCCTCCGCCTGCTCGGCCAGCCGGTCCGACACGGGGGCGGCCTCCGCGACCGTCGCGATCGCGGCGGCGGAGGCGGCGAGCTCCTCGACGGCCGCGTGATAGGCGGTGAACGCCTCCGCGCCCTGCAGGAACGCGACCGCCCGCGTTCCGACCGACGCGAGCTCCTCCGTCACGGAAGCGGACAGCGCGTCCAGGGCGGCCAGATCGAGGTAGCGGGTCTCGCGCAACGTCACCAGGCGGCCCTGGGCCCGGCGCAGCGTGGCCAGCATGGTGACCCAGGCGTCCGCGGTGACCGGATTGTCGGCCCGCGCCTGGCGTACCAGCTGGGTGGTCTCCTCGGCGGCGCCGGCCAGCGCCTCGGCGGCCTGGCGGGTGAGCTGCTCGACGTTCTCGTACTCGTCCAGCACCTGCTCGGCCGTGGCCCGCACGTCGGCGAGCGGCTCGCGCAGGCCGTGCTCCCCGAGCCAGTGGTAGGAGTCGAACGCCCGCGTGCAGGCGGCGATCAGCGCCTCGAACGTCCCCGTCGAGGGCGCCATCTCCTCGATCATCCGGGACACGGACAGGCAGTCGGAGATGCCGCGGACCAGCTCCGCGTTGCCGATGCGCTCAAGCGGTCCCGTCCCGGCGGGCTGGGCGGCGGCGTACGTGTCGGAGACGTACGGCGTCTGCCAGACCTGCATCGGGTGGACCCGGGTCGGCTCGTCGGAGGTCGCGCGGAAGACCACCATCGTGCCGTCGTCGAACAGCGAGTAGCCGTGGCAGACGATGGGGTTGGCGACCTCTTTCCTGATCACGTTGTACGGCAGCAGCAGCGAGCGCCCGTCGCCCCTGGCGTGGAAGACGTACAGGACGTCCTCGCCGTTGGGCGAGCGGACCACCCGCTCGAACTCCAGGTCCGTCACGTCCGTGTCGAACGTCTTGCTGACCCCGGTCGCCAGGTAGTAGCCGCCGGGGAAGATCAGCCCCTGGTCCTCCGGCAGCCGCTGGCACGCCTGGCCGATGCCGTCGAGCCGGATGACGGCCTTGGTGCGGAGGTTGAAGACCAGATGGCGCCAGTCGCTCTCCTTGTACGGCCTGATCCGCATGAGGATCAGCGGCCCCACCCTGGCGTACTCGACGTCGGCGTCCGCCAGGCTCTGCAGTGGCTCGGCGACCGGCTCGGCGTAGATGCCGGCGCCGGTCTCCGTGTTGTTCTCGATCTTGATGGTGAGGTCGCCGCCGACGGTCTCGACGAACACCTCGTCCTCGATCGAGATGTGCGGGTGCCGGCCGAGGACGTGGTCGTCGCGGGTGGTCGGCGTCCACTCGAAGTCGTGGGACGGGGGGAAGACGTGGTCCCGCTCCCCCCTGTTGTCCAAATATTTCGGGACCCCGCCGCTGTTGACCGCCCACCGCAGCACCCGCAGGTCCGCCGGACCCGTCTGGAACACCGCCAGCAGCTTGCCCTCGACCCGCCGGAGTTGCTGCAGCCTGGTCTCCTTGTAGTACCGGTACAGCTCGGCGAAGTCCTTCTTGAACGCCGGATCGTCCAGCGTCTCCAGCTTGTCGGCGTCGAACCTGAACGCGTCGCCGTCCCTGGAGAACCGGTGCACCGCGAACACGTCCGCCACCGCAGTCTCCGGCTTGAGCCCGATGAAGACGTTGTAGCCGAAGAGCATCACGTCACCCAGGGAGACGATGTCCCTGGGGACGCAGTTGTTCTCGGTACGGATCCGCTCGGTGCCCAGCAGGCGCAGCTCCGCGCCGCCGAAGACCTTCAGCCGCTCGCCGTTGAGCCGCTCGGCCGCCGCCGTCAGTGCCTTGGCCTGCGTCTGGAGGCGGTTCCTGAGGACCTCGTACGTCCCCGCTTCCAGATCGGTCACCGACCAGCTCCGGCCAGGGCCGCCACCGGGGAGTCGGCCACGCCCAGCCGGCGGGCGGTCTCCAGCAGCTCGCCGAGCGCCGTCGCCTGCGGACCGCCGTCCTGGATGAGCCGCATGAGCAGGGCGGAGACGGTCAGGTTCTTGATGTCCTCGGTGCGTACGCCGCTGACCACGCTCGCCAGGTCGGCCGCCAGGCTCGCCGTCCCGTTGACGTACGGCGAGACCAGCGCCCCGGCCACCTCGGAGTGGTCCACGAAGCCGTCGACCACCTTCCCGGCGGTGATGGAGCCGACCACCTTGTCGAAGAACATCGTGTCGCCGCCGACGATGTCGATGTTGGCCTTGGCCAGCCCGGCGGCAAGCACGCTCGCCTGCGACTCCGCCACCTGCCGCGACACGTCGATGTGCTTGAGCCTGATCTCCTTGTCGGCCTCCAGGCGCAGGCGGTACTCCTCGTGCTCCCTGCTGGCCTCGTCCAGCGCCGCCATCGCGGCCGCCTTCGCCGTGAGCCCCTCGGCCTCGGCCTTCAGCTTCTCGCCCACCGTGGCCGCGCCGGCCAGCGCCATCGCCTGCTCGCCCTCGGCCTGCGCCTTGATCCGGTCGCCCTCGACCAGGGCCATGGCCTTGGCGCCCTCGGCCTCGGCGGCCAGCTTCTCCTTCAGCACCAGGGCCTCCGCGCGGCCGACCTTCTCGATGGCCTCGGCGTCGCGCTCCTTGACCTGCACCTGCGCCAGTCCCGCCGCGGCCGACTCCGCCTGGACGCCCTCGGCCAGCCGGATCTTGGCGCGGGCCTCCAGCTCGGCGGCCTGCTGCCTGGCCTCGGCGAGCACCAATTCCTCACGCGCCTTGAACTTGGACGCGGCCTCCGCGGCCTCGGCCGCCTTGATGTCCTTGACCAGGTTCTCCTGGGCCTCGGCCTCGGCGGCGATGATCACGCTCTGGCGGGTGCGCTCGGCCTCCTCGACCACGCGCAGCCGCTTGATGCTCTCCTCCTGCTCGGCCACGGTCTTGTCGACCGCGATGCGCTCGCGGATGACCTCGGCGATGGCCCGCTTCTCGGTCTCGACCTCTTTGTCCTTGGCGATGCGCGACAGCTCGGTCTCCCGCTCGCGGGCGATGACCTCCAGCACGCGGTCCTTCTCGATCCGCTCGGACTCGATGGCGATCACGCGCTCGCGGTTCTTCTCGGCGACGGCGACCTCGCGGGCCCGGTTCTCGTTCTGGATGCCGAGCTGCTCGTCGGTCTTGATGTGCGCGGCCTGGGCGCGCAGCCGCTCCTCTGCCTGCACGCGGGCGATCTCCGCCTCCTCGCGGGCCTTGACGGTCTCGATCTCGCGCTTCTGCTTCAGCTCGGCGTCGGCCTGGCGGCGCTGCAGCTCGAGGATGGCCTCGCGGGCGTCCACGTTCTGGCGGGTGATCTCCTTCTCCTCGTTGCGCTGGAACTCGTTCGTGCGCACGTGCTCGATCGCCGTCAGCTCGGTGATCTTGCGGATGCCCTGCGCGTCGAGGATGTTGCTCTTGTCGAGCTGCATCAGCGAGGTCTGCTCGAGGTAGTCGATGGCGGCGTCCTCGAGGCTGTAGCCGTTCAGGTCGGTGCCGATGAGCCGGACGATCTCGTCCCTGAACTCGTCGCGCTTGGTGTAGAGGTCCACGAAGTCGAGCTGCTTGCCGGCGGTCTTGAGCGCCTCTGAGAACTTCGCGTTGAACAGCGCCTGCAGCGTCGTCTCGTCGCTGGCTCTGGCGGTGCCGATGGCCTGGGCGACCTTGATGACGTCCTCGGCGGTCTTGTTCACGCGGACGAAGAACGTGATCTTGATATCGGCCCTGATGTTGTCCCGGCAGATCAGGCCCTCGCGACCGGTCCGCTCGATCTCGATGGTCTTGACCGAGATGTCCATGATCTCGGACTTGTGGATGACCGGCAGGACCACGGCGCCGGTGAATGTCACGTCCACCTTGTTGACTTTGGAGACGATCAGCGCCTTACCTTGCTCCACCTTGCGGAAAAGGCGGCCGATGACGGCGAGCAGGCCAATCACGATGACCAGGATGACGGCGAGAAATACGCCGAAGCCGGTGGAGATGATGTCCATCAATGCTCACTTTCGTAGGGCATGACCCAGAAGAATTCGCCGTCTTTGTCGTATTCGAAGATGAGGGCGTTGTCGCCGCGGGCCAGCCGGTCCTTGCCGGTCGTGCGCACCTGCACGACCGCGGACGAGCCGTCGGCGGCGGTGACCTCGGCCTGGCCGAAGTCGGGGGTGGCCGCGCCGGTGCGGATCATGCACATCTGGCCGACGAAGTCGCCACGCGAGTGGCGATCCCCTTCAGGCAACAGCCGGCGCAGCGGAACCAGCAGGCCACGGGTGGCGAGCCAGCCCCCGCCCAGGGCGGCGACAGGGACGGCGAACAGCAGGCCGCCACTCGCCACCAGCACACTGCCGATCAGGCAGAGCAGCCAGGCCAGCGCGATGAACAGCGAGAGCGCGATTCCGGCGGGGACTCCCCCGAGGCCCAGCCAGACGGCGTCATCTTCCAGCTCGAACAGCCCGGTGATCACGGTCAGCCAATAACCGATGACCACCACGAGAAGGAAAGTGAAAATGATGGTCGGAAAGCTCAGTACGGTGTC
The DNA here is from genome assembly GCF_044466425.1 of Nonomuraea sp. NPDC049400. Lineage (NCBI taxonomy): Bacteria > Bacillati > Actinomycetota > Actinomycetes > Streptosporangiales > Streptosporangiaceae > Nonomuraea > Nonomuraea sp. NPDC049400. Next base: position 313,057 of record NZ_JBITMP010000004.1, on the reverse strand, counting down.
TAAGAACTCGGTCATCCCGCCTCGGTTTGCGATCCCCCGTTGACGTCCTGACGGACTATATACAGATAAAGCGCGGGTAAAGCGGAAAGTTCCCAGCGAGTCTGGCGATTTTTCCGGCTTGACCTCAACTTCGCTTGAGGTTGCAGGCTGGTGCCCATGACTGAAGTGATGAGAGCGGCCGCCTTCGCCGAGCCGGGCGGTCCCGAGGTGCTGAAGGTGATGGAGCTGCCCGCGCCCCAGGCGGGTCCGGGACAGGTGCGGGTGCGGGTGCGGGCGGCCGGCGTGCAGCCGTTCGACACGGCCATACGGCAGGGGTGGCTGCCGCCGTACATCTCCTCGGCCCCCTACCCGCGCATTCCCGGCAACGAGTTCGCGGGCGTGGTGGACCAGGTGGGTGACGGAGTCACCGGGGTGTCGGTGGGTGACGAGGTGCTCGGGTTCTCGGCGCTGCACGCGTACGCCGAGTACATCGTGGTGCCGGGGACAGACGTGGCGCCCAAGCCCGCGGAGGTGCCGTGGGAGGTGGCGGGCGGGCTGACCGCCGGCGTGCAGACCGCCGAGCTGGCGATCGACGGGTTCGGCCTGGCAGAGGGCGAGACGCTGCTCGTGCACGGCGCGGCCGGGTCCGTGGGCACCGCGGCGGTGCAGATCGCCCGGCGGCGCGGGGCCACCGTGATCGGCACCGCCCGCGAGGTCAACCACGACTACCTGCGCGACCTCGGCGCCGTACCGGTGGCCTACGGCGAAGGGCTCGCTGACCGGGTGCGCGCGCTCGCCCCTGGCGGCGTGCACGCGGCGCTGGACGGCGCCGGGGGGCACGCGCTGGAGGTCTCGCTCGAGCTGGTCAAGGACCCCGGGCGGATCGTCACCCTGGTCGAGCACGGGAAGGCGGCCGAGCTGGGCGTCCGGGTCGTCCAGGGGACCCGCACCGCCGAGCGGCTCGGGCGCTACGCCGCCCTGATCGCCGAGGGGGCCTTCAAGTTCGCGGTACGCAGGACGTACGCGCTGGAGGACGCCGCGGAGGCGCACAGGGAGATCGAGGCCGGCCACGGCCAGGGCAAGGTCGTCCTTCAGGTCCGCTGACGTACGGCCTCGGCGACGGCGAGACCGACCTCGTTGAGCTCGCTCTCACCGTCCTCGACGTCCCACAGGGCGTTCTGCAGCACCCGGCCGAGCGTCCACCCGGCCGCCCGCTGCGGGTCGAGGCCGAGCCGGTCCACCATGAAGTCGAAGCGGCGCAGCACCGCACGCGTCACGTCGCCGGTCGCGAGCACGTCGTCCCACCGGTTGTGCAGGGCGGGCAAGAGGTCGAAGCACGGGTCGCCGGCCAGCGGCTTGGGGTCGATGCTGAGCCACGGCTCCCGGTCGGCGGCCAGCACGTTGTCATAGTGCAGGTCCCAGTGCAGCAGCCGGTCGCCGGGCTCGGAGACGAGCTCGGCGACGGCCGACGCGCACCACTTCATCCAGTGGCGGTCCCGCTCCCGCGGCAGGCTCTTCACCGCCTGGTCCACGTCGTCCAGCATGGCCTGCGCGATGTCGCCCAACCGGCGCAGCCCCTCTGGCGCCGGATAGGACACCAGGCGGGCCAGCAGTTCGGCGAGGATGCCCAGCGCCTCCATGTCGTCCGGCAGGCTCGACAGCGACCGGTCCGCCTCCAGCCGCTCCAGCAGCAGGGTGCCGGTGGCGGGGTCCGAGTCGAGCAGGAGCACGGAGCCGTCGCCCGCCCAGGCCCGCAGTCCGTGGGCCTCGGTGGCGTTCTCGTCGGTGACGGGCTGGAGCTTGAGCGCGGCCTTCGTCCCGTCCTCGCGCACGACGGGCAGCACCAGGGACACCACCCCGTGCCTGGGCTCCCCGTCGAGCCGCAGCCCCCACTCCTCCAGGTAGCGCTCGCCCAGCGCGGGCAGCCCGGCCGACCACGCGCGGCCGGCCTCCCCGTCGTACTTCACATGCGACTCGGTCAACGCCGTCGGCACCTTGATCCTCATGGCCCCAGTCTGCCCGCCGCCATCGGCACTTTCAGTAGTGCCAGGGGAACGGCGACCAGTCGGGCTCGCGCTTCTCCAGGAACGAGTCGCGCCCCTCGGCCGCCTCCTCCGTCATGTATGCCAGCCGCGTCGCCTCTCCCGCGAACACCTGCTGCCCGACCAGCCCGTCGTCGATCGCGTTGAAGGCGAACTTGAGCATCCGCTGCGCCGTCGGCGACTTGCCGTTGACCTTGCGCGCCCACTCCAGGGCGGTCCGTTCCAGCTCCTCGTGCGGGACCACGGCGTTGACCATGCCCATGCGGTGGGCTTCGGCCGCCGTGTAGGTCTCGCCGAGGAAGAAGATCTCGCGGGCGAACTTCTGCCCGACCTGCCGCGCGAGGTAGGCGGAGCCGAAGCCGCCGTCGAAGCTGGCCACGTCGGCGTCGGTCTGCTTGAAGCGGGCGTGCTCGGCGCTGGCCAGTGTGAGATCCGCCACGACGTGCAGGCTGTGGCCGCCGCCCGCGGCCCAGCCGGGCACCACGCAGATGACGATCTTGGGCATGAACCGGATGAGCCGCTGCACCTCCAGGATGTGCAGGCGGCCCGTCGAGGGCGTGCCGTCGGCGTACTGGTAGCCGTCCTTGCCCCTGATGCGCTGGTCGCCGCCCGAGCAGAAGGCCCAGCCGCCGTCCTTGGGCGAGGGGCCGTTGCCGGTGAGCAGCACGCAGCCGACGTCGGTGGTCTGCCGGGCGTGGTCGAGCGCGCGGTAGAGCTCGTCGACGGTCTGCGGGCGGAACGCGTTGCGCACCTCGGGGCGGTTGAACGCGATCCGCACCGTGCCCTGGTCGACCGCCCGGTGGTAGGTGATGTCGGTGAAGTCGAATCCCTCGACCGCCTGCCACGCCTTGGGATCGAACAGCTCGGAGACCATGGGCCAGAGCCTAACGGATCTGACCTTCGGCCCATTCGGCCCACTCCACTTGCGTTTTGCCCAGGCGAAGGCCGTATTCGAGGGTCATGCGCCCGTACACCGAGAGGTTGTCCTCGCGGTTCTCGAGGAACTCGCGGATGCCCTCCAGGTGCTCCAGCTGCTTGCGGACGTGCTCGGCCTGGTGGCGGAGGTATCCGCGGGCCTGCTCGGGCGAGACCTGGGCCAGGAAGAACACGCGGAGCAGCATGTCGCTGCGCAGGACCCTGGTCGGCTCCACCTCGGTGATCCACTTACGCAGCTCGGCCAGGCCCTCCTCGGTGATCGCGTACTCCTTGCGGCCGCGCGGTCCCTCGGCCGACACGTCCACGAGGCCCGCATCGGCCAGTTTGCCGAGCTCCGCATAGAGCTGGCTCTGCGTGGCGGGCCAGACGTTCGACAGCGAGATGTCGAACATCTTCAGCAGGTCGTATCCGCTCGCGGGCCCCTCGGAGAGCAGTCCCAGCACGGCATGTCGAAGGCTCATATTCCTATGTTGACATATCGTCATAGGAAGTTCTAGCTTCGACATGTCACTAATGGAATGTGAAGGGACACCCCACCATGCGCGGCCTGCTCGGCTTCCTGCCCTGGATCGTCTACGCGGTCATCGCCACCGGCGACGAGTGGCGCTGGGGCGCGATCGCCGGCCTGGTCATCGCCCTCGCCCTCGTCGCCGTCGACCGCCGGGGGGCAAGGCGTGGGACGAGATGGTGATCGAGAGCAGCGCGGCGGTGTTCTTCGTCTGCCTCACGGTGCTCTCGCTGGTGGACCCGCACTCGGCGCTCACGCCGTACGGGCCCGCGCTGGTCAACGTCTGGCTGGCGGGCACCGCGTGGGGCTCGCTGGCCATCCGCAAGCCGTTCACGCTGGGCATCGCGCGCACGATGGCACCGAAGGAGGTCTGGGAGACCCCGCGGTTCTACCGCGTCAACGCGATCATCACCACGGTCTGGGCGGCGGCCTTCACCGTCGCCGCGGTCTCCCTGACGCTCGTGCTCAACGTCTCGCCCCGGGCGACGACGCCGGTCATCGCCATCAAGGTGCTCACGTTCGTTCTGCCCGCCGTCTTCACCGCCTGGTACCCCAAGCGCGTGCGGCGGGCGCTCGCTAGGTGACCTCTGCTCGCAGCTCCGCGAGCAGCTCCCCCTGGTCGGCGAGCATGTCGGTGAGTATCCGGCGGGCAGCCCCGAGCAGATCGGCCAGCTCGGGGGTGGCCAGCGTGTAGACGACGGTGCTGCCCTCGCGAATCGCGCTCACGATCCCGGCCCTGCGCAGGACGGCGAGCTGCTGGGAGAGGCTCGAGGCCTCGATGTCGATCTGGGCCAGCAGATCCCTGACGGGGAGCGGCCCTTCCTGGAGTAGCTCCAACACTCGGATGCGAGCGGGGTGGCCGAGCGTTCGGAAGAAGTCGGCCTTGGCCTGGTGGACCTCCACGTGCATATAGCCCAGACTAATCCAGCGGAGTTGCATAATTCTTCAAGTCGTAACGTTGTTGGATAGCATGACAGCGGGGACTAGGGAGTAGCCATGGGCCGAGGAAGAGCCAAGGCGAAGCAGACGAAGGTCGCTCGCCAGCTGAAGTACACCAACCACCACATCGACTACGACAGGCTCCGCGAGGAGCTGGGCGCGGACACACGGGGAGCGGAGGAGATCTACCCGCCTACCGCGTCCGAGCAGGAGTCCGAGCGCGCGCAATGACGCGGGTCAGGTTCGCGGGTGCGAGGGTGACGTTCTTCAGCCGCCTGGCCTCCGGCGCCTGATCGGGCGCCGCGAGCTCCAGGCGGTGCAGCACCTCGCGGATGATGACGCGCATCTCCAGCAGGGCCAGTTGTGCGCCGACGCAGAAGCGCCGGCCGCCGCCGAACGGCATCCAGGCCCGGTTCTGGGGCCCGTCAAGAAAGCGCTCCGGGCGAAACTCCTCCGGCTCGGGGAAGGCGGCGGGGTCGCGGTGCACCAGCGGGATGTACGGTCCGGCGTACCATCCGGCCGGGATCTCGTACCCACCCAGTTCGAGCGGGGCGTCGAGCAGCCTCGGCGCCTCATAGACGACGGGCCGGACCCGCAGCACCTCCTTGACCACCGCGTCGAGGTAGGCCTCGTCGTCGGGCAGCCGTTCGAGGATCTCGGGCATGCGCAAGATGCGCTCGAATGCCCAGGCCAGGCCGGTGGCGGTGGTTTCGTGCCCGGCGATGAGCATGGTGATCAGCTCGTCGCGGATCTCCTGGTCGGCCAGCTCCGTGTCCAGCAGGCGGCCGAGCACGTCGGTGCCTCCCGGCGCGGTCCGGCGACGGCGGATCTCGTCGAACAGGATCGCGTCCACCTGGGCGCGCAGCCGTACGAACCGGGCGTAGGGCCCGTACGGCACCCTGCGCAGCTTCTCCGGGAGCATGGTGGCCAGCATGGAGCCACCGGTCTCGATCAGCTCGGGAAGCAGCGCGCGTAGCCGGTCGACGCGCCCGGCGTCCCGAATGCCGAAGATCAGCCGAATGATGATCTCCAGCGTGATGTCCTGCATGCGATCGCGCAGCGCGAACGGCCTGCCCAGCGGCCACGTCGCGATCTTCTCGGCGGCGATGGCCGCGATGTCGTCGTGGTAGCCGGCGACCTGCTTGGCGCGGAGCGGCGGGTTGAGCAGCTTGCGGTGCCGCCACCACGGGTCGCCGTCCAGCGTGAGCACGGAGTGGGAGCCCACGATGTGCTCCAGGAAGTCGCGCCGCGCCTCGCCCGCGCGCCCGCCGCCCTGGTCGGTCCGGTAGACCTGCTCGGCGAGCTCCGCGGTGGTCACGTAGACCTCCGGCGGGAAGCCGGTGTAGCGCACCGCGAAGATCGGGCCGTACCTGCGCTGAAAGCGGGCGAGCATGCCGGGCGCGTCCCGCATGAACCACGCGGTCTGCACCACCGAGGGAAGCCTAGGCCCGGGAGGGATCATCTTCATGCCCTTCATGTAGATGTACGTACGTCATATACATTTGTATATATCAGTAGCATGGATCCCGTGGCACGAACAGAGGCCGGTGGATACCGGGAGAGATTGCTGGCGGGAGCGATGGCCTGCCTGCAGGAGAAGGGCTACGCCCGCACGACTGCCCGTGACCTGGTCGCCGCCTCGGGCACCAACCTGGCCTCCATCGGCTACCACTTCGGCAGCAAGGACGCGCTGCTCCACGAGGCCATCGCCGGGTTCTTCGACCGGTGGATCGCCCGGGTCGAGCGGTCGATGTTCGGAACGGAGGCGGGCAGCCCCAGGGAGATGCTGGAGCGCGCCATGACGGAGCTGGTCGACGCGTTCGAGGAGTTGCGGCCGCAGCTCACGGTCTTCGTCGAGGCCTATCCTGCGGCGCTGCGCGAGGCCGCGCTGCGGGAGAAGCTGGCCGACTCGTACGCGCGCTGCCGCGAGGTGGGCGCCGACATGGTGCGCCGGGCGGTCGCCCAACTGGGCGTCGAGCTGCCGATGGCGCCGGAGGTCATCGTGTCGGTGCTGGTGGCCATCACTGACGGGCTGCTGCTGCAGTGGCTGCTCGACCCCGCCGCCACGCCGGACGCCCGCCAGGTCGTGGACGCCCTCGCGGCGCTCTCGGTGCTCTTCGCGTAGCGAGCATCCGGCAAGGGGAGGAATGTCACCAGCCCCTCTGGGCAGTTCCCGGTTTCGAGGTGATCAAGGCATGCGTGTGGGAATCGTGGGTTCTGGGAGGCTCGGCGTGCCGCTCGGACGCCTGCTCTCGATGGCCGGACACGACGTCTTCTTCAGCGACGCCGACCCCGCCCGGGTGGAGGCGGCCACCCTGGCGGCGGACGGCCAGGCCAGGGGCGGCTCGCCCCTCGAGGCCACGCGGTTCGGCGACGTCGTCATCATGGCGGTGGGCTGGGAGGCGTTCCCCGCCGTGGTCGCGGACCTCGGGGGCACGCTCTCCGGCAAGATCGTCATCGATCCCAGCAACCCGATCGCCGAGCGCGACGGCCTCTCCGTCGTGGTGGCGGTCCCCGGCGGGCTGACGAGTCCGCAGTACCAGCAGCGCGTGCTGGGCGCCGATGTGCGGCTGGTGCGCACGTTCAACACGAAGTACCCGCGGGAGCTGCTGGAGCTCGGCACGGCGGGGCAGCGGGGCGGGTCTCGTGCCGACATGCCTTACTGGGGCGACGACGACGAGGCCAAGAAGGCGGTGATGCCGCTGATCGAGGACGCCGGTTTCACCGCCATCGACGGCGGCGGTCTGTCCGGCGCCCGCTGACCCCGGGGTCAGGCGGCGCAGGTGTCGTGGGTGGCGTCGAAGCCCTTGATGGACTCCGTGTCGTCGGCGCGCAGGGGCTTCAGCCCCTTCCAGTCGTCGCCGATCACCAGCACCAGCCGGTTGGTACGCGCCGCGGCGACCTCACGGGTGGCGGCGGAGAGCAGGTCGTTGGTGAGCGTGGGCACGCGGGTCTCGCCGCCCGGCCCGTACAGGATGGTGGTCCTGGGTTGCGGCTTGCGGGCCGAGTCGCCGATCTTGGTGATGTGGTAGCCGCGCTGCTCCAGAAAGGCGGCCACCTGGGTGCCGAGGCCGCTGCGCCAGGTGCCGTTGCGCAGCTCGATCTGGATCTTCGTGCGGCCCACCTTGGCCTGACCGCCCTTGACGCCCTGGATGCTCTCGTCCTTGGCCACGATCTGGAACAGCCGCCCGGCCTGCGGCTCCACCCACTCCACCCGCCCTGGCTGGGTGAGCGAGTAGTGCCACGGGGTGGTGATGAAGCGGATCTGCCCGGCGTTCAGGCCCTGGAGGCTGGTCGCGAGGTCCTTCATGACGCCGAAGGTCAGGCCGCGGTCGGTGGTGACCGCCTTGGTGCCGGCGTCCAGGATGCCGAGCAGCTTGGCCGGGTCGGTGAGCGTCTCGCCGCTCATCACCTTCTTGACCATCGACGCGATGAACATCTGCTGCCGCTGGATGCGCCCGATGTCCGAGCCGTCGCCCATGCTGTAGCGGGCGCGGACGTAGCCGAGCGCCTGCTCGCCGTTGAGCGTCTGCCGCCCGGCGGGCAGGTGCAGCAGGGCCTTCTTGTCGTTCACCGGCTCGGGCAGGCAGATCTCGACGCCGCCGACGGCGTTCACCATGCTCTTGAACCCGGTGAAGTCGACCTTCACGAAGTGGTCGATGCGGATGTGGGTGAGCGACTCGATCGTCTTCCAGGTGCAGGCGATGCCGCCGGAGTTGAACGACTCGTTGATCATGCCGAGGTGCGGCCGCTGGCCCGGCAAGGTGCCGGTGGCGCGGCAGGCGGGCAGTTGTACGAGCGAGTCGCGCGGGAAGCTGACGACCATCGCGCCGTCGCGCTTGGACGACACGTGGACCAGCATGATCGTGTCGGTGCGCTCGCCCGCGATGTGGTGGCCGTACTTGGCATTCTTGCCGTCGCGCTGGTCGGAGCCGACCACCAGGACGTTCATGGCGGTGCCCGCGACCTTGGGCGGGCGGGTGGCGCCGAGGTCGTCATCGGTGACGTCGACGTGCTTGACGTTGCCGTTCAGCTTCGCCAGCACGCCCACGGCGACGCCCGCGATCAGGAGCACGACGGTAACGGTGACCGCGATCACCCAGCGCAGCCAGCGGCGGCGACGCCGGGATGGCGCGCTCGGCTCGGAAGGCGGCGCGTCGACAAGCCCGCTGCTCACGTGACTCCAGATGGACGGGGCCGAGGGCAGCCGCCCATGGCCAAGAGCCTCGCCGTACAGATCTCGGCCGGTTGAACGTGCCCGAGTGTACTCAGTCGGGCACCCTCGTACGGAGAAACCCGGTCAGTCAGGCAGGTTAACGCGGAGTGACACCGTGCCGCGCAGGTTGGTGGTGTAGCCGCCGTACACATGCCCCCCGTCAGCCCCGACGCGGAGTGACCAGACCCGACTCGTACGCGAAGACCACCAGCTGCGCCCGGTCGCGCGCGCCCAATTTGGTCATCGCCCTGCTGACGTGCGTCTTCGCGGTGGTCGGGCTGATCACCATGTGGGCGGCGATCTCGTCGTTGGACATGCCGCGGGCGACCAGGGCGGTCACCTCGCGTTCGCGGTTGGTGAGCACGTCCAGGCCCTCCGGCTCGGGCGACGGGCGGCGGGAGACGTACTCGCCGATCAGGCGGCGGGTGATGGCGGGCGCGAGCAGCGCGTCGCCGCGGGCCGCGACCCTGACTCCCTGGACGAGGTCGGCGGGCTCGGTGTCCTTGACCAGGAACCCGCCCGCGCCGGCCCTGAGCGCGTTGAAGACGTACTCGTCGAGGCCGTAGTTGGTGAGGATCACGACGTGGACCTCGCTCAGCCGCTCGTCGGCCGCGATGCGCCTGGTCGCCTCGATGCCGTCCATCACCGGCATCTGCACGTCGATGAGCGCCACGTCCGGCAGGTGCTCGAGGGCGAGGGCGACGGCCTGCTCGCCGTTCGCGGCCTCGGCGACGACCTCGATGTCGTCCTCGGCCTCCAGCAGCGCGCGGAAGCCGCCGCGGATGAGTGCCTGGTCGTCCACGAGCAGCACGCGGATCACGTCAGTTCCCCTTGCGGAAGCTCTGCGCCGAGCGGGGGCTCCGCGCGTTCGGTGAAAGGTCCTGTGAGCGGGAGCTCCGCGCGTACGGTGAAGCCGCCCTCCGGGCGGGGCTCGGCCAGCAGCCGGCCGCCGAGCGCCGTGACGCGCTCGCGCATGCCGAGCAGGCCGACGCCGGGCACGGGCGGCGCGTCCCTGCTCGCCCGCCCGTCGTCGTCCACCTGCACGACCAGCTCGTCGCCGCCGTAGTCGATGCGCACCGACGCCGCCGCCCCGCCCGCGTGCCTGGAGACGTTGGTGAGCGCCTCCTGCACGATCCGGTACGCGGCCCGGTCCACCTCGGGCGGCAGCTCCCGGCGTGCCCCCGAGATCGTCACCATGGCGGGCAGCCCGGTCGAGCGGGCCCGCTCCACCAGGTCGTCGAGCCGGTCCAGGCCGCTGGCCTGCGGTTCGCCGTCGTCGGAGTCGCGCAGCACCTCCAGCGTGGCGCGCAGCTCGCGCATGGCGTCGCCGCTGGCCTCCTGGATGGCCAGCAGCGCGGCGGGCACCTCCTCGCCGCGCTTGCGGGCCAGGTGGACGGCCACCCCTGCCTGCACCTTGATGATCGAGATGCTGTGGGTGAGCGAGTCGTGCAGCTCCCTCGCGATCCTGAGCCGCTCCTCGCCCGCGCGGCGGCGCGCGACCTCCTCCCGGGTGCGCTCGGCCTCGGCGGCCCGCTGTTCGGCCTGCTCCACGTACGCCTGCCGGTGCCGGGCGACCGTCGCCGTCACGCCCGAGGCCAGGAACCAGCCGAGCAGCAACGTCGTCGCCTGGACGATGTCCTGGAGGTTGCGCCCGTCGGGGGCGGCCAGGTTCCCGGCCAGGCCGGTGCCCAGGAACACCGCGCTCGCCAGTGCCGGCAGGAGCAGGTGGCCGGCCCGTACCGACCCGAAGACCGACACCAGGACGGGGAACATGGCGGGCGGGCCCGGCTGGGCGTGCACCGAGTAGACGAGCATGCAGGCGGTGCTGACCAGCAGCGACACCAGAGGCGCCCGCCGCCAGGCGACCAGGGCGAACGAGCCGACGAGCACGGCGGCGAGGTCGAGGGCGCCCGCCTTCGGGGTGACCAGCACGGTGGCCGACAGCATGACGGCCACGACGGCGGCGAGCATGCCGTCAAGGGCGAGCGGCGGCCATCCGCGCAGAGAGGTCATTCCTGCACATTAGAGCCTTCACCCGGACACGGTCCTCGGCAGCCGGTGGTAATTCGGCGCTACTCCCGGCGAAGTACTTCGCACGGTCCTGCGACCGGGGCGGTAGGTGCAGGAGTCTCCTCGGGCACGACGCCCCGGCGCGGCGAGAAGACCACGATTTCCGGCTATGGAGACGATCCGAAAGAAGCGCCGGTGATGGCCGGCCAGTTCCGCTATGTCACTCCCGTTGAGGCGCAGGGCGCGACCGGACGGGTCGCCCGGATCTACGCGCAGCTCGCGGACGACTTCGGCATGGCGCGCATGCCCGTCTTCCTCACCCTGTCGCCTGCCGCGGAGGTGCTCGCCGCGACCTGGGCCATGCTGCGCGAGTCGCTGCTGGGCGCGGAGACCCTCATCACCACCACCACAGCACGAGCGTTCTCGGGAGATCGGACATGACCGCACAGCACACGCTCGCCGCCCGGCCCGTGACCTGGCCCATGTGGGCGCTCAAGGTCGTGGCGCCCCTGCACGTCGTCGCGCTGCTGTTCCAGGCGGTGGCGGCGGGCCTGCTGCTCTCCACGCCCGGCGGCCGGGCGCTGCACATGGCCACGGCCGTCGCCCTGCTCGTCATAGGGGTCGTCCACCTCGTCGCGGCGATCCTCGTCCGCCGGCCCGGCGGTGGGCAGGCCAAGTTCATCCTGCCGGCAGCGATCCTCCTGGTGGCCACGGTGGTGCAGGCGATTCTCGGAGTCGCCGGGCTGAAGGTCCTGCACGTGCCCTTGGGGGTGCTGATGTTCCACGGAGGCGTCGAGCAGCTCAACCGGGTCATGGCGCGGCCATGACCCCCACACGACGTGATGTGCTGCGGCTGCTGGGACTGGGCGCGGTGGCGGTGGCCGGGGTGCCCGGCTGCTCGCTGCTCGCCGGGACCCCGCAGCCGCAGCTCCTGGCCAGCAAGGCGCCGCTGCCCAAGCCCTTCACGGTGCCGCTGCCGGTCCCTGAGGTGGCCAAGCCGGTGCGCAGCGCGGGCGGGGCCGACTTCTACGAGCTGACCGAGCGGGCGGCCGAGGTGGAGCTGCTGCCCGGCCTGCGTACCGGCGTCTGGGGGTACGGGGGCACGTTCCCCGGCCCGACCATCGAGGCACGCAGCGGGCGGCGAACCGTCGTGAAGCTGGTCAACCAGCTCGGCGAGCCGACTGTCCTGCACCTGCACGGCGGGCACAACCCGCCGGAGTCCGACGGCTTCCCCACCGACCTGGTGGCGCCCGGAGCCTCGCGCGAGTACGTGTTCCCGCTGGAGCAACGGGCCGCCACGCTCTGGTACCACGACCATCGCATGGACTACACGGGGCCGCAGGTCTGGCGCGGTCTGGCCGGGATGTTCCTGGTGCGGGACGCGGAGGAGGAGTCGCTGCCGCTGCCCGCCGGGGAGCGCGACCTGCCGCTGCTGATCTGCGACCGGTCGTTCGCCGCCGACGGGACGATGTTGTATCCGGGGCTGGAGGGCCGGCCGGGGGTGCTGGAGGCGTACATGGGGGGTGTGCTCGGGGACGTGATCCTGGTCAACGGGGCGCCGTGGCCGGAGCTGCGGGTCTCCAGGTCCCGGTACCGGCTGCGGCTGTGCAACGCCTCCAACGCCCGGGCGTACGAGCTGTCCACCGGCGGGGCGATGATCCAGATCGGCAGTGACGGCGGGCTGCTGGCTCGGCCGCGAACGGTGCGGCAGCTCCGGCTGGCCCCCGGCGAGCGAGCCGACGTGGTGATCGACTTCTCCGCGTACAAGCTGGGCCAGCACGTCGAGCTGCGGAACCTGGCGGGGGAGGGGGCACAGGGCAAGGTCCTGCGGTTCGCCGTGGAGCGGGACGAGACCGACGAATCATCCGTGCCCGCGCGGCTGTCCACGGTCGAGGCGCTCGATCCGGCGAAGGCGACCGTGACGCGGGACTTCGAGTTCAGCAGCGGCAGCATGCACGGGGGGACCGGCTGGCTGATCAACGGCAAGCCGTTCGACCCCAAGCGGATGGAGGCCAGGCCCAAGCTCGGCGACATCGAGGTCTGGCGGCTGACCAGCGACGTCGCCCACCCCGTTCACCTGCACCTCGACGCCTTTCAGGTGCTGACGGTCAACGGCGAGCGCCCGCAGGGGCCGCCCGAGTGGAAGGACACCGTCGAGCTGCGCGACGCGCAGACCGTCGAGATCGTCACCCGCTTCACCGACTATCGCGGGCGGTACGTCCTGCACTGCCACAACCTGGAGCATGAGGATATGGCCATGATGGCCGCCTTCGAAGTCGTTTGACTTCCTCCCCTTCCTAAAGGAGGGGGAGTCCAGCCCTCACGGGCGGGGTTTCCTGTTTCACAGCTGACTGCGGAAGGGAGGACCCTTGCCGGCTGACACCAGCTCCACAGGCATCGCCAGGGTTGTCCCTGGCTACGGCTCGACCAGCCGCAAGGATGTTCTTGGCCGCGTTGATGTCCCGGTCGTGCCGGGTGCGGCAGGCGGGGCACGTCCATGCCCTGGTGGAAAGGCTCAGCTCGGCGAGCAGGTGCCCGCAGTTCGAGCAGGTCTTGGAGCTGGGATACCAGCGGTCGACCACCACCAGGTGGCGGCCGTCCCGTGCGCTCTTGTACTCCAGTTGGCGGCGGAACTCGCCCCACCCGCAGTCGGAGATCGCTTTGGCCAGGCAACGGTTCTTGACCATACCGGCGACGTTGAGGTCTTCGATCGCGATGAGGTCGGCCTGGCGGACGAGGTTGGTGCTGAGGCGGTGCAGGAAGTCGGCGCGGGCGTTGCGGACCTTGCGGTGCGCGCGGGCGATCTTGGCTTTGAGCTTCCTGCGGTTGTTGCTGCCGGGTTGTTTTCGGGCCATGCGCCGCTGGTAGCGGGCCAGGTTGCGGGCCTTTCGCTCCAGGTGCTTCGGGTTGGCGATCCGCTGGCCGTCCGAGGTCACGGCGAAGTCTTTCACGCCGAGGTCCACGCCGATGTCGTGCCGGGCTGGCTTGACCGGTTCGGGGGTGTCGGCATCGACGGCGAAGGTCACGTACCAGCGGCCGTCCGGGTCGCGGGAGATCACCACCATGGTCGGGTTCAGCGTGGTCACGTCGATGTCGCTGAAGGACCAGACGAGCTCCAGCGGAGAGTCGGTCTTGGCGAGTGTCAGTTTCCCGTCCCGCATCCGGAACGCCGAGCGGGTGTAGTGCGCGGACTGCCGGGAGTTGCGGTTCTTGAACCGCGGGTAGCGGGCTCGTCCGGCGAAGAAGTTCGCGAATGCCGTGTGCTGGTGGCGCAGGGTCTGCTGCAACGGAACCGAGGACACCTCGGACAGGAATGCCAGGTCCTCGGTCCTCTTCCACGCGGTCAACGCGGCGTCGGTCTCCTTGTAGGAGGTCCGCCGGCCCTCGACGTGGAAGGCGCGGTGCCGCTCGGCGAGGGTCTTGTTCCATACCAGGCGTACGCAGCCGAAGGTGCGGTTCAGCACCGCCGCCTGCTGCGGGGTCGGGTAGGCCCGACACTTGTACGCCGTCCTCACGCCGATCATTTAACAGCAGACGTTGTCATGTGTAAGCAGAACGCTGGATGAGGTTCCGCGTTTCCTCCCCGCTCTGAAGGACGGGCCTCCACGCTGTAGGTGTTCGGCGAAGGGTGGTCCTCGACAGGTCGGCGGGCTGCGCTCAGTATCGGGACCATGGGTGAGCCTTATGTCGGCGCCAGGACGCCGCGACGCGAAGACGCCAGGCTGTTGACCGGGAAAGGCAGGTACGTCGGTGCGGTGCGGTTGCCCGGCATGGTCCACGCGTACGTGGTGCGCAGCCCCATCGCCCACGGGCGGCTGATCGGCTGCGACGCCAAGGCCGCCTGGGCGGTCGAGGGCGTGCTCGACGTCATCACTCCCGCCGACGCCGCCGGCCTGAGCCTGCCCTGCGTGAGCCTGGCCCCCGGCCAGCGCATGACGTCGTACCCGGTGCTGGACGAGGCCATCAAGTACGCGGGCCAGCCCCTCGCGGTCGTCGTCGCCAGCACCCCCGAGGCCGCCAGGGACGCCGCCGAGCTCGTCGATCTCTCACTGGCGGAGCAGCCCGCGGCGGTCGGGGCGGAGCGGGCCATGGAGGACGGGGCGCCGCTGCTGTACCCGGAGTGGGGCACGAACGTGGTCACCGACTTCACCCTGGGCGACGCGGACTGCGCCTCGGCCATCGAGCAGGCCGCGCACGTCGTCGAGATGACGTTCACGATGGGGCGGGTCTCCCCGTACCCGATCGAGCCGCGCGGGGTGGTGGCGTCGTACGCCGACGACGAGCTGACCGTGCACATCTCCTCGCAGGCCCCCCACCACGTGCGCGAGCACCTGGCGGACACGTTGGGGCTCTCCCACGACCGGGTACGCGTCATCAGCGGCGACACGGGCGGCGGTTTCGGCGGCAAGGAGCACGTCTACCCCGACGAGGCCCTCATCTGCCTGGCCGCGATGCGCCTGGGCCGGCCGGTGAGCTGGTCGGAGTCGCCGGGCGACCGGCTGGTCGCCACGCTGCCGGCGCGGGCCGCCGTGCACCGGGCGCGGCTGGCGCTCTCCGCCGACGGGCGCTTCCTGGCGCTGCACGCCGACGTGCTCGGTGACATGGGCGCCCATCCCTCCAACGTGGGCGTGTCGACCTTCGCGGTGACGGCCACGCTGCTGCCCGGGCCGTACCGGTTCGACCGGGTGGCGGTACGCGTGCGCGGCGTCGTCACGAACACCACGCCGACCGGCTCCTACCGCGGCTTCGGCCAGCCGGAGGGCAGCCTGACCAGGGAGCGGCTGATCGACGAGGCGGCACGCAGGCTGGGGATCGACCGGCTCGAGCTGCGGCTGCGGAACATGCTGGAGCCGGAGGAGCTGCCGTACACGACGCGCGTCTACCAGCGGTACGACTCCGGCGACTACCCGCTCGCCCTGCGCACCCTGCGCGACCTGGTCACGCCCGTCGAGAAGCCCGACGGGCGCAGGCGCGGCATCGGCTACTCCTGCCATGTGGAGAGCACCGGCATGGGCCCGTCGATGGATCTCAAGACCACCGCCATCCAGGCGGGCGGCTACGAGACGGTGGTCGTGCGGATGGAGCAGGACGGGTCCGTGGTCGTCTCGTCCGGCGTGGTGTCGATCGGGCAGGGCATCGAGACGGCGCTGGCCCAGCTGGCGGCCGACCGGGTGGGGGTGCCGATCGAGCGGGTCAGGGTGGTGCTTGGGGACACGGCGACCACGCCGTACTCGTCGATCGGGTCGATCGCGAGCCGCTCGCTGGCGGTCGGGGGCGGTGCGCTCACCCGGGCCGCCGACCAGCTGCGCGGCAAGCTCGTGGCCCTCGCCGCGCACCGGCTGGAGGCGTCACCCGACGACCTGGAGATCGCCGATGGCTCGGTACGGGTGAAGGGCGACCCCGCCGCGTCGGTCAGCCTGCGGGAGCTGGCCACGTCGGCGTGGCGCGGCTGGGACCTGCCGGACGGCGTCGCACCCGGTCTGGAGGAACGCGTCAGCTACGACCCGGCCGGCTACACGTTCGCCTACGGTGCGCACGCGGCCGCCGTGGCCGTGGATCCGGAGACCGGGGCCGTGGAGGTCGAGCGCTACTGGGTGGTCAACGACGCGGGCGTGCTGGTCAACCCGGCCGTGGTGGAGGGGCAGCTCCGCGGCGGCGTGGCACAGAGCATCGGCATGGCACTGACCGAGGAGATCGTCTACACCCCCGAAGGCCAGCCCATCACCGACTACCTGCCGCCGACGACGCGCGAGGTGCCGGACATCGAGGTCGTGATGCTGGAGACGCCCTCACCGCTGACGCCGGGCGGTATGAAGGGCGTCGGGGAGGCAGGCACGATCGGCCCACCGGCCGCCATCGCCAACGCGGTGGCCGCCGCCCTCCCGGAGATCGCGGACCAGATCACCGAGGTCCCGCTGACCCCGTCCCGTCTCTGGTCCCTGCTCGCGGCCGCACCGCCCCGCTGACGGGCTCAGGGACGGCGGCGGCCGGGCTCAGGTGAGGTCCTTCAGTTCCTTGCCCGCCTTCGACAGCGCCTGCTCCAGCGCCTTCATCCCAGCGGGTTTGGGCTCCGGGGGCGGCTCCCCGCGCCTGCCCCGGCGGCGGCCGTCGCCGGGGCGCGGCCGCGTGTCTTTCTTGGGTGCGTTCTCGTCAGCACTGCTCATGGCACTGCCCATACCCGTCGTTTCGGGCGCCGGATAAAAAGAATTGCGATTTCTCGCCGAAGATTCGACCCAAAAGCCTTCCTCGTGCGTACACGTTTCGACAGCCGTGTACGTCAACTCATAGGCAGGTCCTCTTGTTGAGCGAAACGCGTATTCGCTGCCCCTCGGTGCGGGAAGCCCGGGAAGCACAGGAAAGAGATGCCATGACCATGCTGCGGTCAGCTCGCCGGAGCCGGATGCAGTACGTGTGGCCGCTGCGCGACGACGCCCAGACGGTCCGTCACGCCAGAGCGATCATCCGCGATGAATTGTCGGCACTCTCCCTCTGTTCGGATCTCGTTGACGACGCCGTCCTCATGGTGAGCGAACTGATCACCAATGCCCTCATGTACGGCGACGGTCCGTACGAACTGGCCCTGCACATCGACGCCAAGGAGATCATGTGCGTGGTCGTGGACAGCAGTCCGCTGTTGCCGCAGCCGTCGCCGCCGGACCTGGGCGCCGAGCACGGGCGCGGGCTGCGGATCATCGCCAGGCTCTCCGACGGCTTCTACGGCCACCATCCTCAGCGCTACGTCACACATCCTGACCTGGTCGGAAAGGCGACCTGGTTCGCGTTGCCGCGAAGCGGGGCGACGGGGAACGTGGTGCCGCTCCGGGCGGGGACTTAATGGGCGGACTTTAAGCCAGGAAAAATCGGGACTTTTCATAACAAGGCCGGTTAGATCAGGTTAAGGTGTCAGCCGCAAGCCGGGGATGATCTTCGTTGCGTGACGAAGCCCTGGCCAGTTCTGGAGGCTGAATGTCAGGCTGGAACCTGCGGACCGGCGCCACGGCAGCGGCGCTCGCACTCGCCGCCACCACCCTCGCCACAGGCACCGCATCGGCGGCTGCCGACGTCTACTACGTGGACTCCGTCAACGGCAACGACTCCGCCGCGGGCACCACTGAGTCGACCGCGTGGAAGACCCTCACCAGGGCGTCGACGGCCGAATTGGCCCCCGGCTCCAAACTGCTGCTGAAGCGCGGCAGCACGTGGAACGGGCAGCAGCTCAGCATCACCGAATCGGGCGACGACAACGCCCCGATCGTCGTCGACACCTACGGCACGAGCACCGCCAAGCCGATCGTCGCCGGGGACTCCGAGGCATGCGTGAGCCTGGAAGGCTCCTGGATCCACGTCTACAACCTGCAGGTCGGCCTGCCCCAGGACAACGGCCGCTGCGAGTGGGCCGGAGTCAAGGTGACGGGCAACGACAACGTCATCGAGCGCAACTACATCACCGGCGCCGCGGCAGGCGTCTTCATCGCGCCCAAGGCGCAGAACACCGCGGTGACGGCCAACGAGTTCGTGGACAACAACCACATGAGCAAGCTCACCGAGGAGCCGGGCAACGACGACTCGGGCGCGTTCGCGATCCTCGTCCAGGGCGACAGCTCCGACATCGGCTGGAACGAGATCCGCGGTTCGATCGCGTTCAGCTATGACTACGAAATGGACGGCGCAGCCGTGGAGATCTTCCTCGGCTCGGACAACTACGTTCACCACAACATCGCGGTGGACAACGACACCTTCACCGAGCTGGGGACCAGCAAGGAGGTCAACCAGGACGGCAGCCCCGCCGACCCGGACGGCACCTCGGGCAACGTCTTCGAGTACAACGTGATCGCCGGCCCCAAGACCCGCGCGGCCATGGTGACCCGCGGCCCGCAGGAGCCCGGCAACGAGCCCGACCCGAACGGTCCCGTGTTCTCCACGGCTTTCCGCAACAACTCGGTGCGACTGACCCACACCGACTCCGAGGGGGTCGTCTGCGACGCGGGTTGCACCAACGCCCACCTGTCGATGTCGCAGAACGTCATCCAGGTCGTGAAGAAGACCGCGTACGGCCCGAACGTCACCGACAGCCACCACAACGTGTTCTTCGGCGCCCAGCAGCACCAGATGGGCGGCTCGAACAACGTCACGGCCGACCCGCGGTTCGACCTCACGAACACGGAGCACCCGCTGAGCCTGCGCGCCGGCAGCCCGGCCATCGACCTCGGCGTCACGAAGTTCAGTGACGAGGACGTGACCGGGCGGGCGATCGACGGCAGCGACGGCGCTGTCGACGCGGGAGCCTACGAGTACGACAAGTAAGACTCCGCGATTTGTCGCCGCCGTCCTCTACTCTCCCGACCAGTTGATCAAGACGGGAGAAGTACGGACATGACCTACCTGGAGCTGTCGGAGGACGGCGGCGGATCGCACAAGTTCTACGACGTGAGCGTGGCCGGCACCCGCGTCACCATCACCTACGGACGCATCGGCGAGGCCGGCCAGACCAAGGTCACCGACTTCCCCACCGAGGCCAAGGCCCACGCCGCGGCGGCCAAGAAGATCAGCGAGAAGACCCGCAAGGGGTACGCACCGGCGGTACGCGGGGTGCGCCAGCGCCGGGCCATCACCCACCGGGCCATCGCCAGCACCCGCTCGACCGCCCAGCAGGCTCCGGTCCTGTGGCGCTTCGACAGCGGGGCGGCGGCGTTCGGCATCTTCGTGGACGGCGAGCGCTGCTGGGTCGGCAACCAGCGCGGCGACGTCTACACCGTCACCCACTCCGGCACCGTGACCGGCCGCTTCAGGCTGCCGGACGGCGTCAAGTGCATCGTGGCCGACGACTTCTGGATCTACGCGGGCTGCGACGACGGCCGCGTGTACGACCTGAGCGGCAAGGTCCCGAGGGCCGCGTACGAGATCGCCGCGGACGTGGACATCTACTGGCTCGACATCCACGACGGCGTGCTCGGCGTCTCCGACCGTGCCGGCGGGATCACCACGATCGACTACGAGGACGAGTTCCAGTGGTCGCGCAAGGGCGCCGGCGACTCCGCCTGGATGGTCAGGTGCGACGAGGACTCCGTCTTCCACGGGCACTCGAAGGGCGTCGCCCGCTACGACACGCAGGACGGCACGCCCGTCTGGCAGACCGACCTCCGCGAGCAGGTGCTGTTCGGCTGGCAGGAGGCGCACTCCGTCTACGCCGGCACCGCCCGCGGCTCCGTGGGCAGCGTGATCCGCCTGGCCAAGGGCGACGGCCGGGTCGAGGCGGTCTACCAGTGCGACGGCGCCGTCTACTCCTGCGCCACCTCGCCGGGCGGGCGCCACGTCTTCGCCGGCGACAACCACTCGTCGGTCTACTGCTTCGACGCCTCGGGCGAGCGGCTGTGGAAGCTCGGCACCGGTTGCGGCTCCGCGTTCTCCATGCAGTTCCTGGACGACCGGCTCTACATCGTCACCACCGACGGCTCGCTGGCCTGCATCGACGCCAGTGAGGCGGCCATCGCCGCGGCCCGCGCGGGCAGCGTGCCGCAGCCGGTGGACGTCAAGGCGGCGGCGTCGTTGCAGGTGGTCGAGCCGTCGGTCACGGTGGAGACCACCACGGACGCGGGCGACGGCGTCGTGGTGGAGTGCGTCAAGGACGGCGAGCGGCTGCGGATCCGCGTGGTCAGCCCCGGCTACGAGTCCTGGAATGTGCAGTTCCCCAAGGACATCAGAGAGCCGGGCGCCCGATACCTGGTCGAGGGCGTGCGCTCGGCCGGGCGCGGCGGCTTCTACCGCGCGTACGGGGAGATCCGCCGGCTGCTCTGAAGCTTCACGCGCGCCTGCCCGAACGGACCGAGGCCAGCACCAGCAGCCCCGCGACCAGCCCCATGACGGCACATGCCAGGTAGACGTCGTTCAGCGCCGCGTACGGGGCCAGGTCGCGCTGGTACAGGATGCCGAGCACGGCGATGCCGAGCGCGTAGCCGAGCTGCCTGACCGTGTTGACCGTGCCCGCGGCCATGCCCGCGCGCTGCGGCGGCACGTACAGCATGGCAGCGGAGTTGAGCGGTGGGAGGGCCAGCCCCACACCGAGGCCCGTCACGACCAGGCCGGGCGCCAGCGCGGTCCAGGTCGAGTGCTGGTCGAGAGTGCCCTGGAGGAACGCGCCCGCGCCGATCAGCAGCAGCCCGCAGCCGATCGAGGCACGGGCGGGCAACCGGGGGAACAGGCGGGAGACGGCCACCGAGACCACGAGGGAGGTGGCGGCCATCGGCGTCAGCGCCAGCCCCGCGTCCACCGGGCCGAGCCGGAGGACCTCCTGCAGCCAGATCGAGGTGAAGGCCAAGCAGGCGAATGCGGCCGGTGTCACCAGCGTGGCCCCCGCCATGATGCCGCTGAACGACCGATCGGCGAACAACCGCAGGTCCAGCATGGGGTGATCGCTACGCGTCTCGATGACGACGAAGGCCACGAGCGCGACCGCGGCCGCGGCCAGCGGCACGAGCGCCTGCGCCGCCGTCCAGCCGTGCTGCCCGGTCTCGATGAGCCCGTACGTGAGCGCGCCCGCGGCGATCGTGAACGTGACCATGCCCGGCCAGTCGAGCCGACCCTGGCCCGGCAGGCGCGACTCCTCGACCGTGCGCAGGGTGAGCCAGCCGGCGGCCAGGCTGATGGGCAGGTTCACCAGGAAGATGGCCCGCCAGTGCAGGTGCTCGGTGAGCAGGCCGCCGAGCACGGGGGCGACGGCCGCGGCGGCGCCGTTGACGCCGCCCCACACGCCGAACGCGATGCCGCGCTGCCTGCCGTGGTAGGTGGCGCTGACGACGGCCAGCGTCGTGGCCATCATGGCGGCCGCGCCCACGCCCTGGACCACGCGGGCCGCCAGCAGCACGCCGCCGCTGGGCGCCAGGCCGCACGCCAGCGAGGCCAGCGCGAACACGGCCAGGGCGCCCAGGTACACCCTTCGCCGCCCGGCGTGGTCGGCGAAGGAGCCGGCGGCGAGCAGCAGGGCCGCCAGGGCCAGCGCATAGCCGTCCAGCAGCCATTGAATGCCGGTGAAGGTCATGCCGAGATCGCTGGTGATGTCGGGGAGCGCGACCATGACGATGGTCACGTCGACGAGTTCCATGAAGGCGCCGAGGCAGGCGGCCACCAGGGGCCACCAACTGGTCGACGTCGCCTCGGAGGTCTGGGTCATGGCGACCAAGGTCGGCCACGCCTGCGGGTATTCGCCAGCAGATACCGAGATCCTGGCGTTTTTCCGTGCGAGATAGCCTGAGATGGTGGAAAACATCGAGCTGGACGAGGTGGACCGGGGCCTGCTGCACGCGTTGCAGGTGGACGGGCGCGCCTCGTTCAGCCGCATCGGCGAGGTGCTCGGCGTGTCCGACCAGCGGGTGGCACGCCGCTACCGGCGGCTGCGCGCCAGCGGCATGGCACGTGTGGTCGGCGCCGTGAACGGGCAGCGGCTCGGCTACGAGTCATGGGTGATCAGGCTGCGGTGCACGCCTGACGCGGCGGTCCCGATCGCCGAGGCGCTCGGACGGCGCCCCGACACGTCCTGGGTGCACCTGCTGTCCGGCGGCACCGAGATCTCCTGCAGCACGATCCAGCGCACGGTGAAGGAGCGCCAGTCGCTGCTGCTCGGCAGGCTGGCGCGGACGGACCGCGTGCTGTCGGTCACGGCGCACAGGAGGCTGCACATGTTCATGGGCGGCCTGGTCGGCTGGGCGGGGCTGGCCGCGCTCTCGCCCGAGCAGGAGGCGGCCCTGGCGGCGGGGCGCATGTCCGCCCGCCACGGCGGGGACGAGCCGATCACCCTGGGGCCCGGCGACGAAGCACTGCTGGAGGCGCTGTCGCGGGACGGCCGCACGGGCTACGCGGACCTGGCGGCGGTGACGGGCTGGTCGGAGTCGACGGTCAGACGCCGCATGGAGCAGCTCTGCGCGGCGGGCGCGATCTTCTTCCACCTCGACGTACTGCCCGCGCTGGTGGGCAAGCGGGTGGAGGCGCAGCTGTGGATGTCGGTGCCGCCGGCTGAGCTGGACAGGACCGGGCAGGCGATGGCCAGGCATCCGGAGGCCGCGTTCGTGGGCGCGACGACGGGCCCCGCCAACCTGATCGCCACCATCGTGTGCGACGACGACGCGGCGTTCTACCGCTACCTGACCGAGAGCCTGGGCGCGCTGCCCGCGATCGGGCACACCGAGAGCGCGCCGATCATCAGGACCATCAAGCGGTTCGGGGCCGTGCTCCCTCTCCGAACGGCGGGCGGTGCGACAGCGTGATAATCGAGGCGTGCACCGGCCAACCAGGCGCTCGTTCCTCCAGGTCGGCGGCGTGGCCGCGGCGGGGGCGCTCGGCGCGCTGGTGCCCGCCGAGGCGGCCCACACCCCCGACGACTCCTTCCTGCGATTACGCCGCCGCTGGCGGGAGGTGACCGCCGGCTCCGGGAAATACGACCCGGCGGTGGAGCCGTACCGGACCTGGCTGGCCGAGCTGGGCAGGAGGGCCGCTCGCCAGCGCGACACCATGGCGCCCGCGCGCACCTCGCTCTGGCCGGACCAGGCGTTCCCGTCCTTCGTGGCGACGCCGCGGCGGTTGCGCGACATGGCGCACGCGTACGTGCTGGAGGGCACCGGCCTGGCCGGCGATCCGGGCCTGGCGGCGGCCGTCGTGGCAGGGGTGGACCACTACCGGCGGCACGTGTACGCGGCGGGCGCCGAGCCGGCGGGCAACTGGTGGCACTGGCGCGAACGCCGCACCGGCGGCGGCGTGACCCGCGACTACGTGACGCTCTGGCTCGACCATGGCGTCGATCCCCGCTCGGCCGGATACGTCTACCTGCTCCTGCCCGGCGCGAGCCAGGAGGAGACCCGCCGCAGGGCCGCCGACCCCGGCTGGGTGCGGGTGCTCGCCAACACCGCCCGCGTCCAGGCCGTCCACGTGCCCTCGCTGGGGATCGTCGCGGCCAACTTCTGGACCGCCGGGACCGTGGGCGGGCTGACCGCCTCGGCCCCGTGCGCGGTGCTGGTGCGTGAGGACACGCTGACCGTGTCCGATCCCCGGTGCGAACTCGACGAGCTGACCGTGACCTGGGCCACGGCCGGCGCCCGCCTGACCGGTTCCGCGTTCACGTTCCGCGGGCTGGCCGATCAGGAGGGCGCCTCGAAAACGATCAGGCTGCGTTGACGCCCGCCCGGTCAGGACACGGTTCGGCGGGGTCAGGCGTGCTCGACCTCCAGATCGCCGGAGTCGGTGGTCAGCTCGATCTGCCGAGCGGCCGAGGCGTCGGTGGGCACCGTGATGTTCTTTCCACCCGAGTCGGTCTTGGCAACGATGTTGTACGGCCCCTGCGGCACGTGGATCGAGATGTTGCCCGAGTCCGAGGAGGTCACGACCTTGTCCGGCGGCCCGCCGAAGGCCAGGTCGACGTCGCCCGAGTCGGTCTCCGCCGTGACCCGCTTGGCCGCCAGCCCGTCGGTCTTGATCGCCCCGGAGTCGGTGCGGGCGTTGAGCTCGCCGGACAGCCCCTTCAGCGTCAGGTCGCCGGAGTCGGAGCTGACATTGACGCGGAGCCCCTTGGGCACCTCCACCTTGTAACTGACCTCGCAGGCAGCGCCGCCGCTGCCCAGCCCCCAGGTGTTGGCGCACTTGAACGACAGCGTCAGCGTGTCGCCCTGCACCTTGTGGCTGGTCTCCGGCTTGGTCTTGCGCCAGCTGAGCTCCTCGGTCACGCGGATGCCCTGGCGGTCCGACTCCACCACCGCGACGGTGCCGGAGTCGGCCTCCACCCGCACTCCCGCCACCTTGTCGGTCACGTCGTAGGACGCGGTGTCCTCATTGAGTGGGCCGGCGAGGCCACACCCGGCTGACAGCGCCGCGAGCCCCACAAGCCCCGCGATCATGCCCGCTCTTCTCATCCCCATGACTCCGAAGTCTGGGCCAACCGGGTATGCCCGGGCGTCGGGGAATTCCCTGAACGGTCCCTGAAGTTCCCGGTTGCCCGTCTCTGAGTTGTCACTCGTCGCGGGCGTCGAGCAGGTCCAGGTAGCCCTGGACCGCCTCCCACAGGTGATGCTCGGGATACCGGCTCAGGCTGCGATGCTTCCTGCGCCACTGGCGGTCCCAGTACGAGTCGCGTACGGCACGCAGATGGTCCAGCGCCGCCTGCAGCTCCCCGGCGACCTGGGCGCGCTCCTCCCGAGGCTGGGGCGCCGCCCCGCCCAGCAGGTCGAAGCGGCGTTCGGCGAGCGCGTCGAGCACGCCCTTGTCCGGGCCGTCGAGAGACCAGAACCGGACCGGGTCATGGATGCGGTGGTTGGACACCGGGTCCTGGTGGGAGCGCCACCAGTAGGCGATCCCGCCCTGGTCCAGCCGCAGGAAGTCGACCAGCCACGCGGTGCCGGGCGGATGGGTGCCCCAGCTCACCTCGTCCGGCGGGAGGTTCAGCACCAGGACGATCTCGAGGTGATCGATCGGGTCGGCGCCCGTGAGCACGTCGCCGAACACATGGGCCTCGCGAAGGAACGGCTCGTCCGCCGGCACTCGCCGGGTCTGCTCGCACGCCTGGGCGAGCTGCCGCAGCCTCTCCACCGCCCGCCGGTAACGCATCACTCTGCCGTCCTTCCTCGCGACCAGCGTACGGGCTCGGCCGCCATGCGCGGGCTCAGCTCTGACGGGCCGGCGACGGCGCCTGATAGGCCCACTGCCAGGCCAGTTCCAGCGGCCCGCGGCTGAACCTGCGCAGCCACAGCGAGGACAGCACCATGAACAGCAGGCAGATACCGCCCCACGCCACCGGCACCCACCACGGACGGAACCCGTCGAGCCGGTCGGCCAGCCCCAGGCCCCAGCCGTAGCAGAGGACGCTGGCCGCCAGGTTCTGGAAGACGTAGCAGGACAGCGCCGTGCGGCCGACGCCCGCGATCCCCCGGCGGAGCACGCCCGGCGCGCCGCGCATGCCGAGCACGATCGAGGTGATCAGCCCGAGCAGGCCCAGGGCGACCATCGGCGCCAGGAGGTAGCGGTCGACGGCGAACCACTCCGGACCGGCGAACGAGGTGACCAGGTTGAGCGGCACACCGAGCCCGAGGCCGACGGCGATCAGCTTCCTGCGCAGGCCCGCGCCGTGCTCCTCGAAGACCCCCGCGCGCAGCAGGCGCGCGCCGAGGAGGAACAGGACGATCCCCATGGGGACGATGAAGACCAGCTCGATGCGGAAGACGACGACGTTCTGGAGGCGGAACGCCACCTGGTCGAGCCAGCCGAGCCGGGCGTAGGGGAGGGTGTCGCCGCCGCCCGGCCCGATCATCAGGGCCGCGGTGGTCAGCGCCACCATGGCGACGTGCAGCGTCCCGGCCGCGACCATCCACGCGGTGACCGCCCGCCGGCTCCTGCCGATGAGGTACGCGACGATCACCGACGTGATCGCGTAGCCCATCAGCACGTCGAACTCGAAGACCAGGACGAAGTGCAGGGCGCCCTCGACGAAGAGCAGCGTCGCGCGCCACAGATACCTGCCGGGCCAGGCCAGGCCCTTGCGGAGCGCGCTGCGGTGCTGCAGTTCGAGGCCGACGCCGAAGAGCAGGGTCAGCAGGCCGAGGAACTTGCCGTTGGACAGGAAGCGCAGGAACGTCTCCACCACACCGGTGTCGCCGCCGAGCCGCAGGAACTCCGCCGGCCCGCCCGGCGCGGTGAAGATCCAGATGTTCGTGCCGAGCGTGCCCATGATGGCCACGCCACGCAGCACGTCGAGGGCGTCAATGCGTCTGGTCACGCTTTCAAGCCTGCTGGCGCGAACGCCGTACCTGATCGTCCCGTCAGGGGAAATTGCCCGTACATCGATCGATGTACGGCTTACATCTTTAGTCAGCGAGAGCGTCGTCCAGAGAACTGTTTCGTGCTCTCGGAGGACCACAGCGGCATGTCGGCTTATGCGGTCGGCCGGTATTCCACGCAGAGGACGCCGGCCAGGTCGTGCAGGCATTCCTCGAAGACGGGCTCCAGGTCGGTGTAGGCGAAGTCCAGCTGGTGCAGGACTTCCATGCACAGCAGGCCGTACAGCCGGGTCCAGCAGGACAGAAAGACGTGCGCGGCCTCGGGCGGCAGGCGTTCGCCGATGGTGGCGGAGTAGGTGGTCAGCTGATCGCGCAGGGACGCGGGCAGGTCAGGCACCGGGAACGGCTGCGTCTGCCACAGCTCCACGGTCAGGTCCAGCAGGACCTGCTCGAACCGCACGGCGGCCTGGTGTCGTGCCGAGTCCGGGCGCTGGTTCGGCGGGGCTATCGGGTTGGCGAAGATCCAGCCGAACTCGGCGGGATGGGCGATCGCCCAGGCCCGCATGGCACGGCAGACGGCCAGTATGCGGTCGCCGACCGGCGCGCCGGCGCAGGCGTCGCGGGCCTGTCCCATCGTGGCGGCCAGCTCGCGGAAGAAGTCCGCGGTCACCGCGCCGACCAGCTCGTCGTGACCGGCGTAGTAGTGGTAGAGAGCCGGGCCGCTCATGCCCACCTCCCTGGCGACCGCGTTGATGGTCACCGCGGCCGATCCCCGCTCGACCAGCAGTCTGCGCGCGGCCGTGTGGATCTCCTCCAGGGTCGCCTGGCGCAGCCTCTCCCGTCTGCTGGTGCGTGCGGACATCGTCACCCCTCTTGTCGCTCCTCCGGTGCCGTTGACATCTTAGGGCATCTATGTTTCCTTAATAGCTCTAAGGAATCTAGAGGCAATAGAAAAACTTATGGACTCTCAGTGAGGGGAAGGACTCCTGACATGGCCCGTACGATGCGCAACCCCTTATCCGCTGTCTTCGGCAAGTACGCGATGGAGGCGACCGTCACTGTCGCCGAGCAGGTCACGCCCGCGATGCGGCGCGTCAGGCTGGAGACCGACTCGCCCGTCGCCTTCCCCCACACCCCCGGTCAGCACATCAGGATCCAGTTGACGGACCCGCTGTCGGTGCCGGGCATCCTGCGTCCGTCCGAGACGCTGCGCACCTACACGATCTGGGATCTCGATGCCGGCAATCGGGCCATCGAGCTGCGCATCCACCTGTATGCGGGTGACGGCATCGGGTTGCGCTGGGCGCGGGCGGCCAGGCACGGCGACCGCGTGACCTTCTGGTGGCCACAGGGCGACTTCTTCACCCGTGAGGCGGACTACCACGTCTTCATCGGGGAGGAGACCGCCAGCGCCGCCTTCGGGCCGATGATCCGGGCGCTGGACCCCTCAGCCGAGGTGTACGGGGTCCTGGAGAGCGAGGCTCCCGAGCACGACCTGCCCATGCCCGAGGCCCGGCCGCTGCGCCGCGTCTATCGCCGTGGCGCGCCCGCCGCCTCCTCCCGGGTTCTGCTCGGCGCCGTGGCCGAGCTCGATCTGCCGGGCAACACCGGGGCCGCCTACGTGGCCGGGGAGGCCAGGACCTGCCAGCTGGTGCGCGACTTCCTGGTACGCGAGCGCAACTGGCCACGAACCTCCATCAAGGTCAAGCCGTTCTGGACCCCGGGCAAGCGGGGCCTGCACTAACCGACACAAGGAGACCGGCAATGAAAGCGATCATCGTGGGAGGCGGTATCGGCGGGCTCGCCGCAGCCGTCGCCCTTCATCAGCGTGGCTGGCGGGTGGAGGTTCTCGAACGCGCTGCAGCGTTCACCGAAGTGGGCGCGGGACTGGCCATCCAGCCCAACGGCCTGCGCGCCCTGGATGCCCTCGGCCTGGGCGAGCTCGTGCGCGCCGGTGGACCGGCCGATCCGCCTGCAGGCATCCGCCGCACGAACGGGGACTGGCTGATCCGCAACGACGTCGACGACCTGAAACGCCGCTTCGGCACGTGGCTGACCGTGCACAGGGCCGCCCTGGTGGATCTGCTGCGCGCGGCCGTGCCCGCCCAGGCTCTGCGGCCCGGCACCGACGTGCGCCACGTGCGACCCGACGGCACTGTCGTGCACAGCGGCGGCACCTCCAGCGCGGATCTCGTGGTGGGCGCCGACGGCGTGCACAGCGTCACACGACGCTCCATGTGGCCGCACCTTCCCGGGCCGCGCTACGTCGGCTACACCGCCTGGCGCCTCATCGCTCCGCCCCAGCCCGTCGAAGGAAGCGCGGAAACGTGGGGCAGGGGCCAACGGTTCGGGCACGTGCCGATGCCCGACGGCCGCGTCTACTGCTACCTGATGGCCAACGCGCCGATCGGCTCCCGGGTGGGCCTGGAGGAGCTACGCGAGCGCTTCGCGCACTGGCACGACCCCATCCCCGCGCTGCTGAACTCCGCGCAAAGCGCGGCGGTGCTGCAACACGACACCTACGAGCTGCCGAAGCTGCCCTCCTACGTCCGCGGAAACGTCGCCGTCCTCGGGGACGCCGCGCATGCCATGACCCCCAACCTGGGGCAGGGCGCCTGCCAGGCACTCGAGGACGCGGTCACGCTCGCGCACGCCGTGGACACGCTCGGCGTGCGGGCGGGGCTGGAGGCGTACGACCGCGCCCGCAGGCCGCGTACCCAGATGATCGTCCGCCGCTCCCGCCAGGCCGGCGCCGCCGCGCACTGGACGTCCACGTCGCTGACCACCCTGCGCGACGCGGTCCTCCCCCTCCTGCCCAACGCGCTCTTCGAGCGCTCACTCACTCCCGCCTACACCTGGACGATCTGACACGCCCGTCCCTATCAACGCCTGCAGAAAGCCCGGTCTCATGCCCCTTCTACGAATCCCTTCACCGCCCCCTGCGCTTGTAGGCACGGAGCGACAGCGGAACGAAGATCACCAGCAGCGCGGCCGACCAGAGCAGGACGGCGGCTACCGGATGCGCGAGCGGCCAGGCCACGTCTCCGGACCTCACACCCGGGTTGCCGAACAGCTCCCGTGAGGCGGCGGTGAGCGCGCTCACCGGGTTCCAGTCGGCCAGGAAGCGCAGCCAGCCCGGCATGCCGTCGGTCGGGACGAACGCGTTCGACAGCATCGTGAACGGCAGGAACAGCGGCACCATCGCGTCGGCGACCTGGTCGTTCTTCACCGCCAGGCCCACATAGACGCCCACCCAGCTCAACGCGTACCGCAGCACGATCATCAGCAGGAACGCCTGGGCCGTGGGGATCAGGCCGCGGTGCGGCTGCCAGCCCACCAGCAGGCCCGCGCCCACCATGATGGCCAGCATCAGCAGGCCGATCAGCAGGTCGGCGCCGGTCTGCCCGAACGGCACCGCCAAGCGCGCCATCGGCATGGAGCGGAACCGGTCCATCACACCGCGGGAGGCGTCGGCGGCCATCCTCGTCATGACCCCCATCACCGCGGAGAAGGTCACCATCGCGAACAGGCCGGGCATGAGGTACTCGCGGTAGTCGCCGCCGTCCGGCACCTGGATCGCGCTGCCGAAGACGTACCCGAACAGCACCACCATGACGGCCGGGAAGATCAGCGCCGCGATGAGTTCGCCGGGATCGTGTCGCAGCCGTCCCAGCTCGCGGCCGACCAGGGTCAGCCCGTCGGTGAACGTCCACCGCAGGCGGCGGCCCAGCGGCGGGGCGAGGTCGGTCATGAGCCCTCCTTCGTCGGTCTCATGACCAAGGTGCTGTGCTCATCGATGACCTCGACAAGCTCGGTCATGCGCCCTCCTTCGTCGGTCTCATGACCAAGGTGCTGTGCTCATCGATGACCTCGACAAGCTCGGTCATCAGACCAGCTCCTTCCGGTCGGTGAGGCGCAGGAACACCTCGTCGAGGGTGGGGCGGCGCAGCCGCACGTCGGCCGCGGCGACCCCGGCGCGGTCGAGCTCGCGCACGATGTCGGCGAGCCGGAAGCCGCCGCCCGGCAGGGCGACGCTGAGCCGGTCGTCGCCGGTCATCGTGGGATCGGCCCCGGCCAGGGCTTCCAGCACGGTCGCCGCCGGACGCAGGGCCGCGGGGTCTTCGAGTACGACGTCGAGGCGGTCGCCGATCGTGGCCTTCAGCTCGTCGGGTGTGCCCGTGGCGATCACCTGTCCGTGGTCCACGACGGCGATGTCGTCGGCCAGCTGGTCGGCCTCGTCCAGGTACTGCGTGGTGAGCAGCACCGTGGTGCCGTCCGCCACCAGCTCGCGGACGCTGTCCCAGATCTCGCCGCGGCTGCGCGGGTCCAGGCCAGTGGTCGGCTCATCCAGGAAGAGCACCTCGGGGCGCAGGATGAGGCTGGCGATCAGGTCGAGGCGGCGCCGCATGCCACCGGAGTAGCCGGTGACCTGCCGATCGGCGGCGTCCATCAGGCCGAAGCGTTCGAGCAGCTCGTCGGCCCGCCGGTGCGCCTCGCGCCGGGACAGGCGGGAGAGGCGCCCGAACATGCGCAGGTTGCCACGGCCGGTGAGCTTCTCGTCCACGGCGGCGTACTGGCCCGCGAGCCCGATCCTGGCGCGCACCTTGCCGGCCTCGCGGACGACGTCGTATCCGGCGATGCGGGCGTGCCCGGCATCGGGATCGGACAAGGTCGCCAGGATGCGCACCGCGGTCGTCTTCCCCGCGCCGTTGGGCCCCAGCACGCCGCAGACCGTTCCTCTCGGGACGCTCAGGTCCAGCCCCCGCAGCGCATGGGTGTCGCCGAAGGACTTGTGCAGCCCTTCGGCGACCACGATCGGATCAGGCATGACCCCTCCACTGAGTACGTTGTACGCGGTTTCGGGTCAGGTTAGATTACTGGGTACCATGTACGCAACTGGGAGGGAGGAGACGGTGGCCGACGCCGAGTACGTGAACATCTGGATGCGGCCCGAGCGCCCCGCCCGCGGGCCCAAGCCGGCCTACAGCCGCGCGCAGATCACCGAGGCGGCCGTCCGGATCGCCGACGCCGAGGGGCTGGAGGCCGCCACCATGCGGCGGATCGCCGCCGAGATCGGCGCCGGCGCGATGTCCCTCTACCGGTACGTCCCGAGCCGCGACAACCTGGTCGAGCTCATGGCCGACCGGCTGATGGGCGAGATCGACGTCACGGGCATGCCCTCGGGCGACTGGCGCGCCGACCTGACCCGCTACGCCGACGGGCTGCGGGCCATGTGGCTGAGGCACCCGTGGGCCGCCACCATGCAGCGGTCACTCCCCAGCTTCGGCCCCAACCAGCTGCTCTTGATCGAACGGCTGATGGGAGTGCTCGACGCCTTCGTCTCCATCGACGAGAACCTCGGCCTCATGGCCATCCTGAACGGCTACGTCGAGGGCACCGTCCGCGAGGAGATCAGCTCGGCCGAGGAATTCCGCCGCAGCGGGCTCAGCAAGTCGGAGTGGATGGCGAGGAGCTACTCGTACGTCGACCGGCTGGTGAAGAGCGGGGAGTACCCGATCTTCACCAAGATCGTGATGGAGGCGCGCCAGCCGCACCTGAGCCGCGAGGACCAGTTCCGGCACGGGCTGGAACGCGTCCTCGACTGCATCGCCGCGGCCATCCCGCCAACGGCCGAGCCTCCGGCGTAGGTCATCTGACGCGACCAGCCCCCGGCCACGCGGCGTCCCCCATCGTTATCGAGCCGGCGGCCATGGCCTTCTTGCCATCGGGCGTGCTGTGGATCAGCGCCCCGCAGCCGTTGTGGTTGAAGACGGTGCCGACGCAGCCCGGGCCCAGGTCCTGCGCGTACAGCCCCTATGCCGCGATCACGCGTCCCAGGTGACCGGGAGGCTCTTGACCCCGTAGATGTCGGCGGTCTCCGGGCGCAGGGCGACCTCTTCTGCCGGTACGGCCAGGCGCAGGGTGGGGAAGCGGTTGAGCAGCGCGGGGAGCGCGACGCGCAGCTCGACTCTTGCCAGCTGCTGGCCCAGGCACTGGTGGATGCCGTGGCTGAAGGCCAGGTGTCCGCCCTCCTGCCTGCGCAGGTCGAGCACGTGGGGGTCGGTGAAGCGCTCGGGGTCGCGGTTGGCGGTGGCGTACGACAGGATGAGCGTCGAGCCGGCCTTGATGGTGTGGCCGCCCAGCTCGACGTCCTCCAGCGCGACCCTCGTGAACTGCTTGGCGACGGTCAGATACCGCAGCAGCTCCTCCACGGCCTGGTCGGTGAGCGCGGGGTCAGCGCGCAGCGCCGCGAGCTGCTCCGGGTTCTGCAGCAGCGCGAAGGTGCCCAGCGCCAGCATGTTCGCGGTGGTGTCGAACCCGGCTGACAGCAGGATCAGGGCGATCCCCTTCAGCTCCTCATCGGTCAGGTCGCTGTCGAGCAGGTCGCTGAGCACGTCGTCAGTGGGGTTGGCGCGCTTGGTGGCCACCAGCTCCGCGAGGTACTGCTGGGTCGCGAGGTAGGCCGCGATCAGCTCCTCGTCACTGACTTCCCCGCCGAGGAACTTGTCGATGTTCTCCTGGAAGGAGTCCCGGTCCTCGTAGGGCACGCCGAGCAATTCGCAGATGATGACGGCGGGGATGGGCTTGGCGAACGCGGTGACCAGGTCCACCGACGGCCCGGCCTGTTCCATGGCGTCCAGGTGTTCGGCGGTGACCTGCTCGACGCGCTCGGTGAGCAGTCGCATCCGCCGTACGGTGAACTTGCCCACCAGCGGTTTGCGGTAGCGGCTGTGCTGCGGATCGTCCATCAGCAGGAACTCGCCGGGCGGCGCCGGGGGGACCTCGATGTCGCCGTAGTCGACCAGCGGGTGGTGGCGCATGAGCTCCTTGCGTGAGCTGAACCGCGGGTCGGCCAGGACCGACCGGACCAGGTCGTAGCCGGTGACCAGCCAGCCCTGGTGTCCGTCGGGGAAGGGGAAGCGGCTGATCGGGCTCTGCTCGCGGGCGTCGATCAGCTCCTTGGGCGGGTCGAAGGGACAGCCGGGCTGCCGCGCGGTCGGCAGCGCGGTGACGACGTGTTCCATGGTCATTCCTCTCAACGGCCTGGGTCCAGATCGCGATACGGCTGAGCCGCTCGTGGCGTCCACCATCGCCGACCGCCCTGATATGGGGCCGTTGCCGTGCTGACACGGCCGCTGACACGACACCGAGTCAGCGCACGTACTGCCTCAGAAGCACGTCCTCTCGTTCATCGGGGGCTCCGGTGCGGCGGCTAGCGCTCGTCGACGGGAAAGTCCGCAGAGCGGCTCACGTCGGCCCATTTCTCGGTTTCCGCGGCGCGGATCTCGGCGGCTTTCTGGGCGGAGGCGACGGCGTCGCTGCCGAGGAGGAGTCGTCGGGGCGGGTCGTCGTCGCGGACGACGTCGATGATGATCTTGGCGGCGCGGGCCGGGTCGCCGGGCTGGGTGCCGTCGGTGTCGCGCCGGTAGCGGTGGATGGCGCCCACGGTCTGCTCGTAGTCGGGCCCGACGGGGTGGAGCTCCATGGAGGAGCCTTGCCAGTCGGTGCGGAACGCGCCCGGCTCGACGATGATGACCTTGATGCCGAAGGGCGCGACTTCGTTGGCGAGGACTTCGGAGAAGCCTTCGACGGCGAACTTCGCGGTCTGGTAGGCGCCCATCCCGGGGGTGCCGCCGACGCGTCCTCCGATGGAGGAGAACTGTACGAAGACTCCCGAGCGCTGGGTGCGCAGGACGGGCAGGGCCGCCCGTGTGACGTTCACGACGCCGAAGAGGTTGGTCTCGATCTGGGCGCGGAAGTCGTCTTCGGCCATCTCTTCGATCGGCGCGCTGTTGCCGTAGCCGGCGTTGTTGACGACCACGTCGAGGCTGCCGAAGGTGTCGGTGGCCGCCTTGACCGCCCGGGAGGCTGCGGCGGCGTCGGTGACGTCGAGTGCGACCGCCCGTATCCGGTCGCCGTGGCGGGCCACCAGGTCGTCGAGTTGCTTGGGGCTGCGTGCGGTGGCGATGACCTGGTCGCCTGCTTCGAGGACGGCTTCGGCGAGGCGACGTCCGAAGCCGCGCGATGCTCCGGTGATGAGCCATGTCTTGGCCATGGGTGTCTCCTTTGTGATGGATGTTCGCTCTAACTGTCTCATCAATGTAGCACTTATGGGCTCAATGTTCGCGTCTGTGTGACACGAATCATCGGCTGCGCTGGTTGTCTTCGGTGGTCACTGCTCCTCCACGGTGTTGCCGTGTCTCGGGGACGCCGTCGGTCAGCGGCCGGGCAGCCGTTGGGTGATCTCCTGCAGGAGCCAGCGGTTGCCGTCGGGGTCGGTGTCGGATACGGGCAGGACGACGACTTCGAGCTTCATGCCCATGGTCGTGATCTTTCTTTCGCTCGGCGGGGCTATCGGGTGGCGCGCGCGGCCTTCTCGATGACGCCGGCCACGGTCTTGGGCCGGGAGACGGCGACGGAGTGGGAGGCGCGTACTTCGACGGCGTGTGCGTGGGCACGCTTGGCCATGAAGCGCTGGACCCTGGCGGGGATGTTGAGGTCCTGCGTCGTGATGATGGCCCAGCTGGGCTTGTCCTTCCAGGCGGCGGCCTCGGTCTTCTCCTCCAGGGCGGACTGGGCGATCGGCCGCTGGGTGGCGGCCATGAGGGCCGCGGTGCCGGCCGGTACGTCGGCGGCGAACTGGCGGTGGAACTTGCCGGGCTTGATGTACAGGTCGGTTCCGCTGGTGCCGTCGGGGAGGGTGAAGGGGGTCGGGTCGAGAGTGCCCGGGAGGGTGGAGCCGGGGTACTTGTTCGTCAGCTCCAGGGCGGTCTCGCCGGGGGCGGGCAGGAAGGCGGCGACGTACACGAGGGCCTTGACCTGGGGGTCGTTCGCGCCGGCGACGCTGATGACCGAGCCGCCGTAGGAGTGCCCGACGAGGATCTTGGGTCCTGCGACGTGGTCGAGGACGCTGCGGAGTGCGGCCGCGTCGTTGGCCGGTCCGCGCAGCGGGTTGGCCGCGGCGACGACGGGGTAGCCGTCCGCGCGCAGCTCTTCGATCACCGCGTTCCAGCTGGAGGCGTCGGCGAAGGCGCCGTGCTCCAGCACGATCGTCGGCTTGGCGGGCTTGTCCGCCGCGAGGGCGGGCGTGGCGGCGGAGGTGGCGAGGAGACCGACCGCGACCGCCGACAGGGCGCCCAACGTGAGCCGCCGGCGGCGTACGCCCTTGCTGCTGACCATGATTTTCCCCCTTCAGAAGGCTTCAGAGATCTGGCGCCATCACTGTCGTCCGGGGAGGGCCGCGGTCACATCAGTCAGTTGACGGTCAGTCGCGACGAGTCGGGTGGGCCGTTGTGACGTGAGCACGGGGGCACCGCTCGGCCATGGGCGGCGAGCTGCGCGCATGTCCCCGTATGCGGCCGCTGACGTGCGCCTGGAGCGGCTCGCCGGTGCTGACCGTCAACTGACTGATGTGCCGGGTGTCGGCCGCGAACGACAGTGAGACGCACCGCAACAGCTGACAACCCCGTACTTCAGCGAGAGGAACGCATGAAGCGCCTTCTGATCATCATCGCGGCCGGAGTGCCGCTGGTGGCGGCGTGCCTGCCGGCCGCGGCCTCGGCCGGCGCCGCGAGCCCCGCCGCCGTCCCGTTCACGTGCTCGTCCGTCTCCGTGAACGCCCCCGCCGGCACCGCGGTGGAGTCCGTGACGGCGGTGCGCCGGGAGGCGGGCACCTTGACCATCCAGCCCGTGCCGCCGTTCACCGAAGTGGTGCAGATCCCGGACGTGCCGGCCTACTGCGATGTCACGGTCACGCTCACCCATCCGGGCGTCGGCGACCACGCCAAGGTGCGGGTCTGGCTGCCCGAGACGGGCTGGACCGGCCGTTTCCAGGCGGTGGGCGGCAGCGCCTTCGCCGCCGGCGACTACGGCGCGGGGCTGGCCGGCGCGATCAAGAGCGGCTACGCCGCCGCGACCACCGACGCCGGTGTCAGCACGTACCTGGACACCGGCTGGGCCCTTAACAGTGCCGGCGAGGTCAACACGGCGCTGCTGAAGAACTTCGCCGACCGGTCACAGCACGAGATGGCGGTCGTCGGCAAGCAGGTCGTCAACGAGGTCTACGGCAGGCCGGTCTCCTACTCGTACTGGAACGGCTGCTCGACCGGCGGCCGCCAGGGCTACATGGAGGCCCAGCGCCACCCTGGCGACTTCGACGGCATCCTGGCCACCGCGCCGGCGATCAACTGGGACGAGTTCGAGGTCGCGACCCTGTGGCCGCAGGTGGTGATGAACGAGGAGAACACCTTCCCCTCCCCTTGTGAGTTCAACGCCTTCAACGAGGCCGCCGTCAAGGCGTGCGACCCGCTCGACGGCGCTCCCGACGGGCTGATCGGCGACCCCGCCAGGTGCGCCTTCGACCCGCGGCAACTCATCGGCAAGAGCGTCGAATGCGAGGGCGAGCAGGAGACCATCACCGCGGCCGACGCCGCCGTCGTACGCAAGATCTGGGACGGCCCGCGCACCCCGTCCGGGAAGAGGTTGTGGTCCGGCGTCCCGATCGGAGCCGGCTTCGACCTCGCCGGAACCCGCCTCGACGCGGCCGGGAACCGCGTGGGGGCGCCGTTCCCCGTACCTGCCAGGTGGGTCTCGACGTTCCTGAAGCGGCAGCCCTCCTACGACCTCTCGACGATCACCTACGCCGAGTTCGCCGAGCTGTTCGAGCAGTCCCAGGCCGAGTACGACACCATCATCGGCACCGACGACCCCGACCTGTCGGCGTTCCGCAGGTCCGGCGGCAAGCTCCTCACCTGGCACGGTCTGGCCGACCAGCTGATCCCCGCCCAGGGCACCGTGGACTACCGCCGGCGGGTGGAGCTGGCCATGGGCGGTGCGGCCCGGGTCGACGACTTCTACCGGCTGTTCCTGGCGCCGGGAGTCTCCCACTGCGCCGGCCCCACGAGCACCGGCCCCGCGCCCACCGACGCCCTCGGCGCCCTGACGGCCTGGGTCGAACAGGGCAAGGCCCCGCAGACGCTGAGCGCCGCCATCACGGACTCCTCCGGCAAGACGGTGACGCGCGAGTTGTGCCGATACCCGTCCGTCTCCCGCTACAGCGGCCACGGCGACCCGGCTGACGCCGGCAGCTACTACTGCGCCCCCGTCCGGCACTGACAACCGTCCCTCGGCGACGACGCCTCGCTCGACGTGCTGTCGGTCTATGCCACCGGCGGCGGCGTGTTCTTCATCATCCAGGCCGCGCTGCTGGCCTGGCGCGCCCGCCGGCCGCGGACGCGGACCGTCTGACGGCAATCGGCCACGAACGCACCGACAGCCTGCCGGATCGTATCCGGCAGGCTGTTCTTGGTATCGCAGGTGGTGGACCGGCCGTCGCGTTCGTCAGAAGTGGTCCACGTCGACCACGGCTTGGGCGAAGGCCGTGGGCGCTTCCTGCGGCAGGTTGTGGCCGATGCCCTTCAGGATGCGGTGTTCGTAGGGGCCGGTGAACATATTGCGGTACGACGAGCCGTCGCCCGGCGGCGCCGTGAAGGGGTCGCGCTCGGCGTCCAGGGTGATGGTCGGCACCTTGATGGCCGGCCGTGCGGCGAGCCGCTTCTCCAGACCGTCGTAACGGCGCTCCCCGTCGGCCAGGCTGAGCCGCCACCGGTAGTTGTGGATCACGATGGCGGCGTAGTCGGGGTTGTCGAAGGCCGCGGCCGTGCGCTCGAAGGTGGCGTCGTCGAAGTCCCACGTCGGGGAGACGGTGTCCCAGACGAGCCGGTTCAGGTCGTGGCGCTTGTCCTTGTTCTCCATGGCCTTCCGGCCGCGCTCGGTGGCGAAGTAGTACTGGTACCACCAGGCGTACTCGGCCTTCGGCGGCAGCGGCTCGAGGTTGGCCTCGAGGTTCGTGATGAGGTATCCGCTCACCGACACCAGGGCCTTGCATCGCTGCGGCCACAGGGCCGCGATGATGTCGGCGGTCCGCGACCCCCAGTCGAAGCCGGCGAGCACGGCCTTGTCGATTTTGAGCGCGTCCATCAGGGCGATGATGTCGAGCGCGATCGCCGACTGCTGGGCGTTGCGGAACGTCTTCGACGACAGGAACCGCGTCGTGCCGTGACCGCGCAGGTAGGGCACGATCACCCGGTAACCCTGTGCTGCCAGCAGCGGAGCGACGTCGACGAAGCTGTGGATGTCGTACGGCCAGCCGTGCAGGCAGATGACCACGGGCCCGCGGGCCGGGCCGGCCTCGGCGTAACCGATGTCCAGCACCCCGGCCTTGACCTGCTTCAGCGAGGCGAAGGACGTGTGCGTGCCCGGCGTGACCGGCGGCAACGTCGGGGCCGCCCCACGCGTGGCGGCGGAGGCGGCCGGGAAGACCGGCAAGCCCGCCAGCGAGGCGACGGTCGCGCCGGTGGCCAGACCGACGGCCTTGCCGAAGGTGCGCCTGTTGATCATGTGGAGTCCTCCGTGTCGTGTCACAAGAAATGCGGCATTTCTTACTGTTTCGGGCAAGGGAATCCGGCACATCAGTCAGATGACGGCGAGACACGGCGCACGGCAGCCGTGCCGCCACGCGAAACCCTCTCCCGGAGCGCGGCGTCCCCGGCAGACCGCTCCGGACCAGCGATGCAAGGCGGACGGGAACATTCAGTCATTCGACTGTTCCCGCCAGGGCGCATCCGGACAATCCTTGATCAGACCTGGTCCTGAGCCTTTCCGGAGGATCCGTGAACCCCACTCCCGTCGTCTTCATCCACGGCGCGTGGCTCCACGCGTCGTCGTGGGAGTCATGGAACGAGCGCTTCTCCAGTTTCGGGTTCGCCGTCTGCGCGCCGGGCTGGCCAGGAGAACCCGCCACGGTGGGCGAGGCCCGCCGGCATCCCGAGAGGCTCCACGAGCTGGGGCTCGACGCGCTCACGGAGCACTACGCGCGCATCGTCCGTTCCTTCGACACCCCGCCCGTGATCGTCGGCCATTCGGTGGGCGGGCTCATCGCGCAGCACCTCCTCGGCGCGAACGCGGGCCGTGCCGCGGTCGCCATCGCCCCCGCCCCGGTCGATCACGCGACCGCCCTGGCGCCCGCGGAGCCGTGGCCGGTGTCGATGGACGCCGGGAGGTTCCGGCGGCTGTTCGCCAACGCGGTCACCGAGCAGGAGTCGGCCGAGCTGTTCGAACGCCACGTCGTCCCCGGGTCACGCCGGCTGCTGGCCGAGCTGGGACATGGCGGGGCCGTACGGCACCCGCGGGCGGTCGTGGACCACGGCAACGCCGGCCGCGGCCCGCTGCTGCTGATCTCGGGTCAGGAGGACCGGCTGGTGCCCGACCACGTCACCCGGGCCGTGTACAAGCTGTACGGCGACTCCACGGCCACCAGCAGCCTCAAGCAGTTCCCGGACCGGGCCCATTCGCTGGTCGTCGACAGCGGCTGGCGGGCGGTCGCCGACTACGTGCTGGTCTGGCTCGCCGAGCGAGGGGTACGCGCGTGAGGGGTGTCACGTGTCGCCGGTCTTGCCCAGAGCGTCGCGCAGCGCGGCACGCGAGGTGATGCCCAGTTTCGGGAAGACGCGGTAGAGATGGGAGCTGACGGTGCGCGGGGACAGGTGCATGCGCTCGCCGATCTCCTTGTTCGTCAGCCCGCCTGCGGCCAGCTCCGCGATGCGGCGTTCCTGCCAGGTCAGCGCGGTCAGGTACGACAGCGAGGCGCGGGCGGGCGCCCCTGAGGCGCGCAGCTCGGCCTGGGCACGTTCGGCCCAGCCTCGGGCGCCGAGCCGTTCGAAGGTCTCGGCGGCACGGACCAGGACGGGCCGTGCGGCCTTGGGCCCCTGAGTGTGCCTGAGCCGGACGCCGTGGGCCAGGCGGATGCGCGCCAGCTCGAACGGGAAGCCGGCTCCGGCCGGGTGGGCCTCGGCCCGGGCGTACATGTCCTCGGCCTCCTTCTCGTCGGCGGCCGTCATCGCCAGGGCGCCGTACGTGATGAGGGCCAGCCGGGGGGAGACGCCGGGCAGGCCGGCGTCGGAGGCGGCCTCGGCGTGCCGGCGGGCCTGCTCCAGGCGCCCGGTGTGCACGGCGGCCTCGACCAGGTCGAGCAGCGTGCGTGCGGCCTGGTGGGCGTAGCGCTGGAACGATCCCGGCGGCGTGATGCCGATGGCGTACAGGTAGGCAGCCTCGTAGTCACCCTCGCTCAGGGCCGCCGCCGTGCCGATGGCGTCGGCGATCTGGGTCAGGAATCCCACGCCGCGCGGGCGGGCCCAGGCGTCCAGGACGGCCTGCGACTCCCGGGCCCGCTCGACCTGGCCGCGCATGGCGGCCAGGAGCCCCAGGTAGGCGCGGGTGTGGTGGGTGAACAGCGCGTTTCCGTGGGACGTGGTCAGCTCGAGCGCGCGTTGTCCCGTCCGTTCGGCGTCGTCCCACTCGCCGGCCGCCAGCTGGTCGAGCATGATCAGGTGCAGCATGGTCATGCCGCTGGCCACGGCGCCCGTCTCCACCTCGCGGTCGACGGCGCGCTGCAGGTAGGGGCGGTACTGGCTCAGCGTGTCGACGTGGTACGCGGCGACGGCCAGGCGCGAGACGTCCCACGGTTCCAGGTCGGAGACCCCGGCGAACGCCCGCTCGACGCGCTCGTGCACGCCCGCGCCGTGACGGACGACGTCGCTCCACGCGTCGCGGTAGATCGCCGAGCGTGTGTCGACCCGGTCCCCCAGAGAGTCCATGAGCTGCTCGGTGCGGTCCCACAGTGCGGCGTCGCCGGCGTACTGGCTGATGGCCAGCAGCACGTTCACCAGCCGGGAGAGTGTTGCGGCGGGCTCGTGCGCGCCGTCTTTTCGCAGGCTCTCGATCGCCGCCGCGACGTGGCGATGCGCGGAGCGCACGTCGCCGTCTTCGTACAGGGCCACGTAGGCGGAGGTGACGACAGTGGCGGGGGACCCGCTCGCGCCCGGCGGCAGGTCCGAGCGGACGAGTTTCTGTGCCTGGTCCAGGAGCGCGGCATGTCCGGCGATGAAGGCGGCGTCGCCGAGCCGCCTGGAGCGGTCGGCGGGGGTCTCGCTCAGCTCCGCCGCGCGGGTCAGCCAGGCCACGGCCGCGACCGCGCCGCCGCGCCGGGTCGCCGAGTCGGCCGCGGCCTCCAGCGCGGCCGCCACCCCCTCGTCGGGATCCACGGTCGAGGCCGCCAGGTGGCGGGCGCGCCGCTCGACGTCGTGGCGATGCACCCGTGCGAGCTCGGCGTGCGCCGCGCGGCGCTGGTTGGGGGTCGCCAGCTGAACGACGGTGGCGCGGATCAGCGGGTGCCGGAAGACGAGCTCGCCGGTGGCGGGGTCGGTGTCCAGGAGTCCCGCCGCGACCGCTTCGTCGGCCTCGCGCATGCGGTAGCGGGCGCCGGGAGCGCGGTTGCCGCCCGGTCCCGCCCCGACACCGTCGAGCGCGCCGCGCAGCAGCTCCTCGCGTACGGGACCGGCCAGGCGTTCGATGCGGGTGCCGTAGACGTGCTGCAGACGGCGCGACAGCGGGATGTTGCCGAATCCGAGCAGCTCCTCGGTCGGGCCGCCGTTCAGGTAGGCGGGCAGCTCCAAGAGTGCCAGGGGGTTGCCCATGGCCTGCTCCATGACGATGAGCCGGGTCTGCGTGTGGAGCTGCGGATGACGCAGGTCCAGCAGTTGCCCGGCGGCCTGCTCCGACAGGGCCGTCACGGGGAGCTCGGGGAGCGCGGCCGTGTCGAACCGCGAGCCGACGTCGGACCGTACGGCGATGAGCATCTTCACGGAGCTGCCGGTGAGCCGGCGCCCCACGAACCCGCACACCTCGGCGCTGGAGGCGTCCATCCACTGGCCGTCGTCGAGCAAGAGCAGCAGCGGTTTCTCCGACGCCGCCAAGGACAGCAGGTCGAGGACGGCGATGCCGAGGGACATGACCGACGGCGCCCTGCCCTCGCGCAACCCGAAGACGACGTCGAAGACGGCACGGTGGGCCTCGTCGAGCCCTGCCGCGTGGGGCAGCAGCGAGTACAGCAGCTGGTGCAGCCCGGCGAAGGGGAGCTCCGCCTCCGCCTCGACCCCGGCGGCGCGGATCACCCGGTGGTGCTCCGAGGCGGCGAAGCCGGCCACGTGGTCGAGCAGGGTGCTCTTGCCGACCCCGGTGTCGCCCCTGAGGATGAGGGCCTGGCCCCCGGTGGCCGTCATGAACGCGGACAGCTCCCCTTGGACGTCCTCCCGGCCCACCACTGTCGAGACGAGCGACTCCACGCTTCCCTCACTCCTTCAGGTATGGCCGTGAAGCGCTACAACTGCCTCACGAAAGTAGCGGTTAATATCGCAACTTTCCCATACATGTGACACAAAATTGCTTCTTCTGCTACGTGACAGGGGTACGTTGGGCAGGTGAGAGCAGACGCGACACGCAACCTGGAACGCGTCCTGAGCACGGGCGCCCGCATGCTCGCCGACGACCCCTCGGCGACCATCGCCGCCATCGCCGCCGCGGCAGGGGTGGACCGCCGCACGGTCTACCGCCGCTTCGCCTCCCGCGAGGACCTCATGGCCGCCGTCTACGGAGCACGCTACGACGCGGTCGAGCAGGCCATCGAGGCCGCCAGGCTACGCGAGGCACCGGTCGCGGTCGCACTGCATCGCTACGTCGAGGGCATCATCGCCGTCAACCGCAGATGGCCCGTGGAAACGAGCCGCATGCTCCGCGAGGTGACGCTCCGCGAACGCCGCCGCCTCCTGATCGACGAGGTCGACGCCTTCCTGCGGCGCGCCACCGACGAGGGCCTGCTGCGCTCCGACCTGCCGCCCGGCTGGGTGGCCACGGTCCTGCCGCCGCTGATGGAACACGCCGCCGAGGACCTGCCCGAGCTGAGCGCCGCACAGGCTGCCGACGTCGTGGTCGACACACTGCTGCGGGGCGCCGGCACCCCGCAGGCGCGCTGACCCCTGCCTACGAACGGTTGACGACGCGTATACACGCCATGGCAGGGCTCGACGTACACCATGGTCAGGTGCTCCTCTGCCGCCGGCATCCGCAGGTACTCCCACGACAGCCCCGGGCCGCCCGGGTGGGCCAGGCAGACAGGCCCAGTCCCGGCGACGTGGTAGCGCTGGACGACGCCACCGACGTCGACAGTGTGCGTGCCAGGCGACAGCGGGGTCGTGACGGCGGTGTTCATGCGTCTCCCTTGCGTACGGTGCGATGGCCGGAACTGCCGGTGGCTCCAGCGGTTCGCGAGATCTCGGGGTGACTCGACATGGCGCACGACCATAGGGGCCGCCTGCATGCGAAACGTTGACGACGCGTACACGCCGTGGCCGGACAGCCTCCGGCGGCTGCTATGGTGAAAAACGCTGAGATCGGAAGCTAGGAGACCAGACGTGGCAGGTGACGACGACATCTCCGGGTGATACCGGAGGTTGATCGGCCCCGGCAGGCGCACATGACCGCCGCCGATGTGGCCCTGGTCGTCGTTCCCCGAATCCCTGTCCCCTTTGCCGGGCGGCTTCGGCACGCCCGCGTTCTCGTACGAGGTCTTCTCGCATGTCCGATGCGTTCATCGTCTGTTCCGACCTGTCCTTCTCCTGGCCTGACGACACGCCCGTCTTCAGCGACCTGTCCTTCACCGTGGGCGGCGGTCGCACCGGCCTCGTCGCCCCGAACGGCGCGGGCAAGAGCACGCTGCTCAAGCTGATCGCCGGCGAACACCGGCCTCGTGGCGGCAGTGTGTCCGTTCACGGCGTGCTCGGCTACCTGCCGCAGAGCCTGCCCCTCACCGGCGACCTGACCGTGGCC
Source organism: Nonomuraea sp. NPDC049400 (assembly GCF_044466425.1). Classification (NCBI taxonomy): domain Bacteria; kingdom Bacillati; phylum Actinomycetota; class Actinomycetes; order Streptosporangiales; family Streptosporangiaceae; genus Nonomuraea; species Nonomuraea sp. NPDC049400. Next base: position 268,957 of record NZ_JBITMP010000004.1, on the reverse strand, counting down.
GAGGTTCTCGGCATCGCCCCGGTGATCGCCGCGCTGGACGCCATCGAATCGGGCGACACCGACGTGGAGCACTTCACCACCATCGGCAACGACTGGGACATCGAGGAGCGCACCCGTGCCCAGCTCGACCGGCTAGGACTCGGCGAGCTCGCGTTCGACCGCACCCTGGGCACGCTGAGCGGCGGCCAGGTCGTCTCGCTCGGCCTCGCCGCGCAGCTACTCAAGCAGCCTGACGTCCTGCTGCTCGACGAGCCGACGAACAACCTCGACCTCGGGGCCCGTCGCAGGCTCTACGACGTTCTCGGCGACTGGAACGGCTGCCTGCTCCTGGTCAGCCATGACCGGGCCCTGCTCGACCGCATGGACCGCATCGCCGAGCTCGACCGCGGCGAGATCCGCTTCTACGGCGGCGACTTCACCGCGTACGAGGAAGCCGTCCGCACCGAGCAGGAGGCCGCCGAACGCAACGTGCGCAGCGCCGAGCAGGAGCTCAAGCGCGAGAAGCGGGAGATGCAGCAGGCCCGCGAGCGCGCCGAGCGCCGGGCCGGCAACGCCGCCCGCAACCTCAAGAGCGCCGGGCTGCCGCGGATCTTCGCCGGGAACATGAAGCGCGGCGCGCAGGAATCGGCCGGGCGGGCGGGCCAGATGCACGCCGCCCGCGTCAGCGACGCCAAGGCCAGGCTCGACGAGGCCGGGCGGGCGCTGCGCGACGACCAGAAGATCGCGCTGGAGCTGCCGGCGACCAACGTGCCCGCCGGGCGCACCGTCTTCCACGGCGAACACCTTCAGGCCCGCGGCCTGTTCGCCGAGCCGGGCATCGACCTGACCGTCCGCGGGCCCGAGCGGATCGCGCTGACCGGCCCCAACGGCGCGGGCAAGTCAACCCTGCTGCGCCTGATCAGCGGCGACCTGGAGCCCGACGGCGGCACGACCAGGCGGGCCGACGGCCGGGTCGCGTACCTGTCGCAGCGGCTCGACCTGCTCGACGTCGAGCGCACCGTGGCCGAGAACCTGGCCGCGTTCGCCCCGAGCATGCTGGAAGCGGAGCGGATGAACCTGCTCGCCCGCTTCCTGTTCCGCGGCTCCCGTGCCCACCTGCCAGTAGGCGTGCTGTCGGGCGGCGAACGGCTGCGCGCCACCCTGGCTTGCGTGTTGTGCGCCGAGCCGGCGCCCCAGCTCCTCCTGCTCGACGAGCCCACCAACAACCTGGACCTGGTCAGCGTGGGGCAGCTGGAGAGCGCGCTCGGCGCGTACGAGGGGGCCTTCGTGGTGGTCAGCCACGACGAGCGGTTCCTCGCGGAGATCAAGGTGGAGCGCTGGCTGGAGCTGTCCGGCGGGCGGCTGCTGGAGACGGGACGGCCCGCCGGTGAGTGACGCGCCGCTCGCCCGGTCTCGGGCGGGTGCGGTCGGCTTTGCCTGCTGGGTTCATTGCTGGAGGGTCTGGCTGCGGTCAATGATGTCCAGCACGGCGTCCCTGGTCTGGCGGAAGACGGCGACGGTGTCGTCGGCGGCCGCGGTGACGGCCTGCCCGGCGGATGCGACCGCGGGTTCGAGCAGCAGGGCCACGGTGTCGGCGAGGACGTCGCCGGGGTCGCCGGCGCTGGGCGGGGCGGAGTCCGGGTGGGACATGGCGGTGCCGAAGCCGGTAAGCATGGCGTGCATGGCGTAGGACTGGTCGGCAAGCGGGCGGTCCTGGCGGATCAGGCCGTGCCGGCGCAGGATCGGCATGACCGCCTCGCACATGGCGCTGGGCTGAGTGCGGTCGAACAGGTCACGGTCGCCGGCCTGCTCGATGAGCAGCCGCAGCAGTTCGGCGTCCTTGGCGGTGAGGCGGCGGGCCAGCGGGGATCGCAGCCCGGTGCGGATCAGCAGCGGGGCCAGGTGGCGCGGCAGCACGGCGGTGGGGTCGGCGGTGATGCGGGCGATGACCTCGTCCAGGAAGGCCAGCAGTTCGCGGGCGAACAGGCCGAGGATGAGGTCCTCCTTGGTGGGCCAGTACAGGTAGACGGTGCCCTTGCCGACCCCGGCAGCGCCGGCGATCTCGCTGACGGTGACCTTGCGCACGCCGTGATCGGCCACCAGCTCGCGCGCGCTGTCCAGGATGCGGGCGGCTTTGTGCGAGTGGTGTTCGATCAGCTGGCTCACCGTGCTGTCCTCCGTTGTCGTGCTGCTGTTGTCAGGGGGCGGCGACGTCGATGTTCTTGGCCCGCATGTCCTTGTTGTCGAACATTCTCCTGCCCATGGCCCTGCCGACGCCCGGCATCCGCATCAGACGCATCATCCCTGCACGCAGGAGATGCTCCTTGCGGTCATGCGAGGTGAAGACACGGCGGCCGGGCAGGGCGCTGTCTTGCTGCTGGTGGATGAACGGCCTCATGCGCGCCTCCCATGCCCGTAGCGCGCCGGGAAGATCGCCGGGATGGCGCTGCAGCATGGTGCCCAGCAGTTCGCCTCCGGCCAGGCCGCTGGAGGCGCCCATACCCGCATAGAGGGTGACGCACCAGGCGGAGTCGCCGATCAGGACGACCCGGCCGCGGTGCCAGCGCGGCATCTTGACCTGCTGCACCGAGTCGAACAGCGCGTCGGGTGCCTGCTCGTAGCGCGTCAGCAGCTCTTCCAGCAGGGGACCGGGGGGTTCGGGGCCGAAGGCGGCGCGGATGGACTCGATCGGCGGGCGGCGGAACTCCGCGTCGATGTCGTGCGTGCGGTAGGAGAACAGCAGGCTCGGGGCGTGATCGGCGAACGGGAAGGCCCACACCGAGCGGCCGGGTTCGGCCAGGACCAGGCCCTCCTCCTGGCGGAAGCCCTCGATCGGCTCGTCCAGGACGGTGGCGCCGATCATGTAGTTCAACGGGTGCAGGTACTCCTCGGGACCGAAGGCGAGCTTGCGCACCGTGGAGCGCATCCCGTCGGTGCCGATCACCAGGTCGAAGCGCTCGGTGACGGTGGTGTCCGCGGCGGTGTCGTGCAGCGTCACCTCCGCCGCGGCGTCGTCCTGGTCGATGCGGATGGGCACGGTGGAGTAGCGGATCTCCACATCGTCCGGCAGCGCCGCGAACAAACCTCGCTCCACATCGCCGCGCAGCAGCGGGCGAGGGCCTGCGGTCATGGCGAAGGGGTTCATGCCGGGACGGCGGCGCCCCGCGCGGTCCACCTCGTAGCTGGTGACATGGGGACCGCTGCGGTCGCCGATGGCCTCCAGCACGCCCAGCCGCCGGGCCGAGGCGATGCCGGCGCCGAACAGGGCGATGAAGTATCCGCCGGAGCGGCGCGCCGGCGCCCGCTCCACCACCACCGGCTCCCACCCGACCTGGCGCAGCCGCAACGCGGTGGCGATGCCGGCGATCCCCAGCCCGACCACCAGCGCCCGGCCGGCCTTGCCGACGTCGGTCATGGCGACTCCTCTCGTAGGCTTCCAGACCAGGTTAGCCGACGAACTGACCAATTTAGTTCTCTTGGTCAGTAGAGACGCGTACTGCTCCGCGATGCGTGTCAGGAGGGCCTGACACGCACGCGCCTGTCAACCCAGCTTTTTCAGCCTGACGGCCTCTTTGAGGAAGACGATGCCGTCGATCATGTCGAGCTGGGCCGGGTCCAGCGGGAAATACGCGAAATCGTGGGAGATGCGTGGGGCGGGGTTCGTGATGGCCTCGGCCAGGCGGGGGGCCTCGATGAGAGAGTGGTCCCACGGGAGCGTGGACAGGATGCCCTCGACGGTGTCCGGGGGCGGGGTGTCGTCGCCGGCCGTGCCGAGGGCCGAGGCCAGGAAGGCGTACCGGTCGCCCAGGTGCGCCGCGGTGATCGCCCCCGCGCTCCACCACTCCAGCGTCTGGTCGCCGAACGGCATGAAGGTCTTGTTCCGCTGCAGGTGGAGGTTGCTGGAGAAGACCAGGGCCGGGCCGTGCTCGGCGACGGCACGCAGGTTGGCGGCCATCATGGCGTCCCGCAGGGCCGACAGCCGGGTCCACCGTGCCGGGGACGTGTCGGCCATCCAGTAGTGGTAGCGGAGCAGGCCGGTGGCGGTGCGCCCGTACAGCGCCGCCAGCTCCCTGTCCTTCGCGTTCAGTCGCGGCGCCTGTGTGTCGAGCAGCGCCACCAGGTCGTCGGCGATCAGGCGCAGCTGCTGGGCGTCGGCGGACTGGCCGATCGACTGGGACGGATCCATGGCCGTGGCCTCGTTCGACCACCGGTCGTCCGGGCCGAGCAGCGTGTCGAGGGTTTCCGTCGTCCAGGGGAGCGGGCCGTCGAGCAGGTTGTAGAGGGAGGTGAGCGCCTGGCGCGGGCTCTCGGCCCAGTACTCCAGCGGGCCGTCGAAGCCGAAGAACCGGAGCTTTTCCTCATGCTCCTGGTTGTACGCCCGCATCCAGCGCACGAGCTCGCGGTTGGCCGGTGCCGCGCCGAAGCTGTGGCTGAAGCCGCGTTCCATGACGTCGTCGAGCGTGCCCGCGCCCGTCGTGATGTAGTCGTCCACCACGAGGCCCTTGAGGCAGTCGCTCTCGATGGCGAACGACCGGTAGCCCTCGTGCTCGACCAGATGCCGGAAGATCTCGTTGCGCAGCTCGCCCAGCTCCTCCACGAAGTGCCTGGCCTCGCCCAGGCCGAGCAGCAGGGGCTTGGCGGGCAGCGACCGGAGGAACGCCGAGATGCCCGCGCCGTCGCACGTACGGGCTGTGTCCTTGATGTCCATGCCTTCAACGGTATCGTTGAACCTTCGGTGTAAACTTTGCCACGGAAATTGCCGCCCCACACGCCATGGACCTTCAATCGGCGATGCATCCATGGCCAGTGGACCCGGTGGGAACCACGCGTCCGGCATCATCCGCCGGGGGTGCCGGCTCCTGGCCCGGGAGTCTGCCCGGCCCTCGCGGCACGCCGCCCAGCCCCGCGCGCCAGGATGAGGGACAGCGCGGCGAGGCCGAAGGCGGCCAGCATGATGACGGCCATGGAGATCGTGCCGTCGCCGAGGAGACCCGACAGGGGTGAGGCGGCCGCGCCGAGGATGAACTGGCTGCCGCCGAGCAGCCCGGAGGCCGCTCCGGGAGCGTCGTGGCCGAGTGACTGGACGATGGTGGTGGTGGCGGGCAGCGCCGTGCCGAGGCCGGCGACGGTGACGAACAGGCAGGCCCAGGTGGCGGCGACGGAACCGCCGGTCGTGACCAGCGACGCGACCAGCGCCGCCCGAAGAGGACGCTGGAGGCCAGCATGCCGAGGGCGTTGACGGCGAAGACGAGGCTGTACCGCGTGGCCGAGAGGCCGTAGACGTCCTGGAAGACGAACGTCGAGCCGGCGATGGCTCCCGGCTGACCGCGGCTCGTCAGCCGGGATGTGTCGCACGCGCCGCCTGGGCTGCCTGGGCGGCGATACCGGCGATACCGGAGGTGATGAACGGACCGCCCCCGGCGAAGTCCCCCACCACGTCCAGGCGCGGATCGGCCGGGACCAGCCCACCGGCGGGGTGCAGCACCGCCAAGCCGCCGGCCACCAGGGACGCCACCAGCGGCCCTGCCGCGTCCGGCACGGCCTGTGGCGGCGGGTTCACGGCATTGATGACGACGTCCGCGCGCCAAGTGCCATCATCGCAGCGCGGCAGGAAGCAGCCCTGCGCCGCCTCGATCCCGCGGATGCCGGCGGCCACGCTGAGCTGCCCGCTGTCCAGCAGCCGCATCAAGACAGCCGCATTCACCGGCACCATGGGCGAAGCCAGGCTGGTCGCCAGGCGGAAATGGCGCCGCAGCCGCACGCGGTCGGGCTCGGCCAGCAGCCGCCAGGCGTAGGGGCCGACGGTGTGCGCGGTCTCCTGCAGGACACGGCGGCCGATCGCGAGGTCGTCCACGGCGGCCAACTGCCGCCGCAACCGCCCCGCGGGCTCCTCCACCCCGGCCGCCAGCAGGTCGGCTGCGAAGTCGCCGAAGTCCTCACCGGCCAGCGCCAGCTCGGCACGCAGCAGCCGGATCAGGCCATCGAGCGTGACCGCGCCATGTTCGCGATGCAGCGCCGCCACCCGCTCGGCGGTCACCTGCCGCGGCCGGTGATCGAGGGGGCGCTGCCAGACGTGCGGCAGCAGACCGCTGCGCGACACCAGCGTGATCGGCCCGGCGTGCCCGCGTGCGGCGAGCGAGACGACGACGTCGACCGCCGTCAGGCCACTGCCGATGACCGCCACCGTGCTCTCGGCCGGGACCCGCTCGAGCGTGCGCGCCAGCGGGTACGGATCGGCCACGAACCCGGAGGCTTCGCGGAGCCCGTAGTGGTCCTGAGGCGTCCCCCCGCCCACGCACAGAGCCGCACGATCGGCTTCGTACCGTTTCCCGTCCTCGGCACGCAACACCAGCCGGTCTCCGGAGCGGGCCATGGCGGTGACGCGGGCAGCGAGCACGCGTACGTGCCAGCCGCGCTCGCGCAGCGTGGCCAACGCCGTCTCGGCGGTGTGCTCGAGGTAGTCGCCGTAGAGCGCGCGGGGAACCAACGGTTGTCCCAGCTGTTCATCGACGTGGGCCGCACCACGCTCGCCCAGCCAAGCCGCGTAGTGCCCCCGGTCCTGATGACGGATCGACATGAGCGCGGGTGGGGCGTTGACCAGCACACTGTCCAGGTCCGGCCCGTACGGGCGGCCCCGCCACAGGTGCGCCGACGGCTCGAACACGGTGATACCGCCGGGTTCCACGGCGGTGGCCGCCAGCGCGTCCAGCAGTCCGACTGCGGCAGCGCCCGCTCCGACAATGGCGATATCCATGTCTTCCCTTCGTGGTGTTTCGGGCTTCGAGCCTGACCGTGGCCGGAGCCGGGTCCCATCCCCCGCCGGCGGGCCGATCGGCTGGGAACAACCCCCTCAAACGAGGGGTTGGCGAGGAGCGGGGGATGGGGCAGGCTCGCCGGCGTCCCGACTACAGGAGGAAGCCCAAGTGACCGACCCGCGCCGTCATGCGGAAGTGATGTCGGCCGCCGAGCGAGCCGGCGACGCGCTGGAACTCTTCGGCCGCGTCTCAGCCAGACTGCGGCGGCTGGTGCCGTTCGACGCGGCGGTGTGGACGGCCACAGATCCGGAGACCGGCCTCGTCACCGCGCCCATGCTGGTGGAGAACCTCGGCTCCGGTGAAGGCTGCGGCGCCTACTGGGAGAGCGAGCTCCTGGAGGAGAACGTCCTGCCGTTCCGGGACCTCACCCACGCCGCGGTTCCGGCGGCCGGCCTGCGAGCGGCCACGGGTGACCTGCCGGCGCGCAGCGCACGCTTTCGCCGCCTGCTCGGGGACCAAGGCGTGGACGACGAGCTCCGTGCCGTACTGCGAATCGGCGGGCGGCCCTGGGGCGTGGTGAGCCTTTTCCGCATGCGGGGAAGAACGGCGTTCGGCCAGAACGAGATCGCGTTGCTCGCCACTCTGTCCGGCCCGCTCGCCGACCGGCTGCGCCGGTTCGCCCGTCCCTCGGGATCGGGCCGCCAAGGCGGCGCATCCGCGCCCGGCCTGCTGCTCTTCGACGACTACGGTGAGGCCACGTCGATCAATGAGGAGGCGCGGCGACATCTTGCGCTGCTGCCGGACGGCCCGTCCATCCCGTCGGCACTGGGCCTGAGCCTGCCCATCTGGGTGGTCGGCACGGCCCTGCAGGCGCAGGCCATCGCCCGGGGCCGCGATCGAGGCAGCGCCCGGATACGCATCCGCACCGTTGACGGTCAGTGGCTGACCTGCCACGCCTCATGTCTCAGCGGCCCCGGCGGGCGGCCTGGCCCAGTGGCGCTCGTCATCGAGCCCGCGGCCCCCGCCGACCTGGCGGGCATCGTCGCCCAAGCGTACGGCCTGACAACGCGAGAGCTTGAGATCGCCCAGCTCGTGGCACGCGGCCTGCCCACCACCGAGATCGCCGCGGCATTGTTCATCTCCCCGCACACCGTCCGTGATCACCTCAAGGCCGTCTTCGGCAAGGCCGGGGTCTCCAGCCGTGGTGAGCTCGTCGCCCAACTGTTCACCGAGTGACGGCGCCGGTAGAGGTCGGCCGCGATGGTGATCCCGTACCGGTTCTTGTACGACACCGGCGTCCGGGTGCCGTTGATCGTGCTCGGTCCAGGCGGTAGGTCAGGAGCCGGTTGCGGCGGCCGCCTCGATCAGGACCGTGGCGTGCTTGTCCGCGTCGGCGAGCCTGTCCAGGCCCGCCTCGACGACCCCGAGGGGGACCAGGCCCGGGTCGGGCACCGCCTGGCCGAGGTCGTCGTAGTAGATGGCGATCACTCCGCTCGGGGGCCAGAAGTAGATGCCGCCCGGAGTGGGATCGTGGATCGGCGTGCCGCCCTCGACCGTGAGCGTCTGCGGCAGTCGCCCAGCCCTCGCCTGCCCCCACACGTCCCTCAGCTGCACGGTCAACGGCAGCATCGCGACCAACTGCCGCGACGGCGGCGTATCGGTCAACGTCGCGGCGACGGCATGGTCACCCAACCGCAGCACCACCGGCATCCCCGATGCGGCGCTCGCCGTGCCCGACGGTGGCCGCGGCGATGACTGCGACGGTGGCAGCGGCCGGGTGCGCGGGTCTGTCGGAAGCGAGCATCCGGCCGAGGCAGCGACCACCGAGGCGGTCAGCAGGGCAGCCGTTAGGCGGCGGGTCCACCCGGCGACGGTCACGGTCACGACATCGGTCATGACATCCAGCACATCCGGGCCGCCCCAGGGTGAGGAAGTCACTGACGATGGATGTACTCCCAGTACATCCCAACCTGCCGGGGGCTTGTCGTAGCCTCGTGCCATGGACAACCGGTCCGAAGTGCGCGAATTCCTCACCTCGCGGCGCGCCAGGATCACCCCTGAGCAGGTGGGCCTGCCGGTCGCCGGCGCCACCCACGAGCACACCGACCAGCCAAGACACAGATCGCCCGCACCGGCACCCCCTCTAGAACGGCCCCTCGCCGGAGAAAGGGTAGCTCTTCACGGTCTCCATCGTGATGCCGAGATCCTCGGCGGCCTGGGCGTTCGTCCAGCCAAGGGCGACGCAGGCGAGGACGTCCAGCTCGCGCGCTGACAGTGCCAGGCCCGGTCCCGCCCCTTGGCCGCCCGACAGCTTCCTGCAGACAGCCTCGACCCGTTTCCTGATGGCGGGCGTCCCGGACGAACTGCGCGGAGAGGTCCTGGTCGCGTACGTCGTGCCGAAGCCTGGAGCGGTCGCGTCCGGTGATCTGGCCGGCGAGCTCCAGCGGTTCCTGCTGCGCGAAGGCGGCCGGGCATGACGGGCGGGGTCGCGGTCCTGCACCAGGGCCGCGTCGTCGAGCAGGGCCCAGCGGCGCAAATCTCGGCAGAGCCTGCGCACCCCTGTACCCGCACATTGTGGCGGCGGCCGTGCAGCGCTCCCGCCGAACCCTCATCGCCGGCAGCGCCATGATCCCGTTCGCGACCTCCGTGACCCAGCACGAGGTCAGCCCGGGTGGTGGAAGGTGCGCGGTCAGCCGGCGGATATCGAGCGGTCACCGGCTGCTGGTTGAGTGAACGCCTACGCCGGTACGGGAGGTACGGTGCGGATCGAGTTCGCGCTGTTGGGAGAGCTTCGCACGTGGGCGGATGGCGCGGCAATCGATCTGGGCCCCGCGCGGCAGCGGTGTGTACTGGCGGCCCTGCTCGCGACGCCAACCGGCCCTCTGGACGCCGGTGAAGCCCCCGCCAGCCTCAGAGCTGTCTTTTCCTGGTCGTCCCGCACCCTCAGCCAGGAAGCCGGTCGGCTCTTCCGCCTCCTGGGCCTCCACCCAGGCCCCGACTTCACCGCCCGCCCGTCACAGTGGAGTAGTCCACCATTCCGATGCGATGGAGAGCCCGGCCAAGCGGAGCGCCTCGCGTTTCATTTCGTCCGCGTGGCCGCACACCACCACGACCTGGGCCGCGCCTTGCCGGCGTGCCTCTTCCGTGACCGCGCGAAGGAGATCGACGCCGATCGTGGCCCAATCGTGGTCGTCCACGACGGCGTAGTCGTCGAGCATGCATGTTGGGCCGCCGGGGTCGTACACCGGAGGTGAGGGCACGAGCGAGCCGATTGCGAACCCAGCGAAGTGGTGCTCTCGTTCGGCCACCCGGCAGATGACCTTCGGGTCGTCCACCAGCGTGGCGAGGAAGGCGGTGTGGCGAGCCTGAGCATCGGCCGCGCCGCGCCAGAAGACCGGCTGGTGTTGTTCGTACCTTTCGCGGCGACGGGCCATCAGCGCGGCGATCGCTGCCACATCGCCGGGCGCGGCACACCGGATGGCAAGCATGATCCCCATGCTAGATGGGGCAAACGGCCGCCGCACCCAACTGATCGCCAACAGCAAGATCAAAGTTCACGGCCAGGGCCTGGACTGGTTCGGCAAATCGAGGCGATCAGCGTGATGGAACGCTGCGAACTGGTCGCGGAGCCCTCGGCGAGCACGTCTACGACTTCTTCCTCCGCAACAAGAGGGCGGAGCGGGAGGAATACCGCCGCCAGGTCACCGAGTTCGAGCCCGGCCGCTACCTGCTGGTGCTGTAGCCGCAGGTCAGCGGCGTTTTGTAGAGCGCGACGGCATGGGCGCAACGACGGCGAACCGTTGCGCCCCATGCTTCTGATCACTCCTGGGCCGTCTACCTGCTGATGTCGAGATAGCCGATCGGGTCGGCCGCCTGGCTCAGCGCCTTCACCGAGACCGTGTGGTTGCCGTTGGTGCGGTTGTTGGCCGGATCCCACACGGTGACCGTGCGCTTGACCTTGTCGTACCCGCGCACGGTGACCATGTGGGTGTTCGGCGCGCCCGCCACCTTCCCGTACGGCATGCGGTCGGCGTCCACGATGATGGCGGTCGCGCGCTTCAGCACGCCCACGTCATAGGCGATGTTGTTCAGCAGGGCCCCGGGGTCCTTGGTCTCGCCCCAGGCCATGGTGAAGCCCTTCTTGTTGACGTAGGCGTTGAAGACCAGTCGGATGTTCTTGCTCGGCGTACCCTTCTTGTTGTCGGTCTTCATCTGCCTGGCCAGCTGCTCCTGGGTGCGGCTGTAGCCGTAGGTCCGCAGGATGACGCTCATGGTGGCGGGGGCGCACCACATGCCGTACTTCTGCCGTACCGCGGGGTGCGAGACAGAGGCCTTGGCCGGGGCGAGCAGCCCGAGGTCCTGCTTCGGCGAGACGCTGGGCGAGGCACTGGGCGTGGGGGTCGGTACGGCGTGTGCGGGAGAGGCCGTCAGCAGCGCCCCGGAAGCGGAGGCGGCGACGGCGGCGATGGCCAGGGCACGTGCGGTGGTGCGCAAGGGGGAATCTCCAGAGGAACTCGACTGACTTGGCCGGGCCGGTCGACCCGGCAGAGGACTAGAAGTAGGCGGAGAACCGGTCGGTGGCCGGCCATGTCGTGACCGCGTTCGCGGCCTGGTTGAGAAGCGGGCCGATGCCGGATAAGCCGCGCGTGCTGCCCTCCTGCCTCCGGTTGGAGAGCGCGGCGAAGGCGAAGGCGTTCACGCCGTTCTCGGGAATGGCGGACATCCGGTCGATGGAGGTGGCGTTCAGGATGCCCTCGTGACGTTCGCCAGCCGCGGGTCGGCGGCGGTCGGGAGACGGAGCAGCGAGGCGATCTTCGCGCCCAGGCTGGTCGGGACGAGGGCGGCGTCACCCGCCACGAGGAGCTGCCGACAGCTCAGCTCGGTCACGTTTTGCCCTTCCGAATTGCGTGGAACGTGAGCAAAGTTACCAGTGATACTTATGTCAATCCACGTGAACCACGTCTCTCCAGTGAACCCTTGGGTGATCGGTGTGATCTGGCAACAGCGATCCGCCTGGCCGGACGGGAGCGGCACGCGCGGCCGGATGTGAGGTGATTGCATGGCTATGCGGCGAACATATATCTATGCGCCTTAGCGAGACTCAGGCAGGACCAGCGCACAGCGTGGGCTCGCTGTCGTGCCTTCCATGTCACGAACTGGGTGGCTGATTCGTCTCCGAGACAGAGACCAACGTCGAGAAGGAGATGGTCATGCGGGTGGTAGCCCAGGCCCGGCCGGACGTCATCGTGCACCAGATGACCGCGATCTCCGTGAAGCGCGCCGGCAAGGCCGACATGAAGCACATGGACCGGTGGTTCGCCGGCATCAACCGGCTGCGCACCGAGGGAACGGATCACCTGCTGGTCGCCGCCGAGGCGACTGACGTCCCCCACTTCGTCGCGCAGGCCCACGGCGCCTGGAACGGCCTCCGCTACCGTCCTGGCCCTCGAGCAGCAGGCCCGCGGCGTGTTCACCACGACGAACCGGCGCCGGCGAACGAGCGGCTGTTTCACCTGGCGGCATGCGCGGGCGCGAAGCGGCCGATGTGGGTCCCCGCATGGCTGGCCCGGCCGCTAGCCGGAGATGTAGCGGTGCTGATGATGGCGGAGGGGCGTGGCTTCTCCAACGCCAAGGCCAAGGCCGAGCTCGGCTGGCAGCTGCGTCATCCCTCCTGGCGACAGGGTTTCAAGGAGGAATTGGCGTGACCCGGCGTCGAGGCCTCCGCTGATCGTGCTGGCCGGCTCAGCGATCGTGGGAGTCTCCCTCCGGCCGGCCCGGGTCAACGGCAGGCCCGGGGCCGTCCTCCGACAAGCACGCCAGATTGGAATGGCTTCCGATCTGCTGAGTGGCAGAGCCGTACTCCGTTCCGGCACATGCCCTGACGCCGGACCAGCTCGCTCCAAGAACGGCAGCCCGTCCCCGACGTTGGATGGGCACTCTGAGCCGAGAGCATCCGACACGAGGAGGTGATGATGGGCCTGGGCAGCCTCGGGTTGACCACCGAGCAGGAACGTCTCTATCGCCGGCTGCTCCGCGACCCGCGCGCCGACCTCGACCCGGCCGAGGTCGGCCCGGTGCTGGCTGAGCTGCGCGCGCTGGGCCTGGTGGACGAGTCGCGGACCGCGCTCCCCCCGGCCGCCGCCATCGACGTGCTGGTCCGGCGGCGCATCGAGCAGACGCAGCGCCAGCTCACCGAGCTCACCCTCGCCTGGGACGTGCTCACCGAACTGGCCGAGGAGCACCGCAGCGGTCGCCCGGTCCAGATGGTCGAGCACCTGCTGGACGGAAAGGCCGTCACCCGGCGCATGTTCGGGCTGCTGGCCGATGAGCGGGCGAGTTCGTGCATCTGAAGGAGCGGGCCTTCTACGAGAAGACCGAGTACAGCGTCGAGCCCTTCAAGCGCTTCCTGGCCCGCGGGCTGCGCAGCCGTACCCTCTTCTCCGCCCACGCCCTGCGAGATCCCGCCCAGGAGCCATACGCCCGGAGCTGGCATGATTTGGGCGACTTGCACCGCGTCACCACCGAGCCGATCCACCACCTGGCCATCGTCAACCGCCGGTTCGCCTTCATCCAGGCCGACCCCACCGACCCGACGGCCGGAGCCCTGCAGATCCGCCAGCCCGACGTGGTCGCCATGCTGGCCGACCTCTTCGACGGCATGTGGGCGCGCGCCCGGGACCTGGACGACCTGCCGCTGTCCCCCGTCGAGCAGCGCGTCCTGTACGCGCTGACCTGCCACGAAACCGACACCGCCGCGGCAGGCTCGCTCAACGTCTCGGTCCGCAAGTTCCGCGGCCACGTCGCCGACCTCATGGCGCGCCTGGGCGCCCAGACACGTTTCCAGGCCGCCCTGCTCGCCCAAAAACGCGGCTGGCTGTAACTTCAGGACGCCGTGCTCAGGGCCGCGCCGGGCCCTCGCCCACGCCGGTCTGGAGGATCGCCCGGCCGATGGCCGCGACATCCTCGCCGGTCAACTCCAGCGTGGCCGCGTCGATCCACCCGGCCACCTGCTCGGGCCGCCGCGCCCCAACCAGCCCTGCCGCCTCTTCCTCCGCGTTGGTGAACGCCACCACTGCGAGGAGGTCACGTGTAGGCGACCACGCCCACCCAGGATGCCAGGGAGATCTCCCGCCGCCGCTCTGGCCGCCACCGGGGTGGGCGCCGACGTCCCAGGTGCGGACCAGGCGGTTGGCTGGGGGCGTGCTCGGCGCGGTGAGCTGGTGGATCACCACATCGGCGGAGATGCCCTCCACAGCGCGCAGCAGGGCAGGGGCCGTGGCCAGGGGTCAACCTGCGTGAGGGTCAGCTGACGTGGGGCTTGGGGTGGGCCTCCTCGGCGGGCCGGGCGCCGATCACCGGGGCGGGTGTCTCCGGAGCCTGCTCCTGGGCAGCGGCCGGGAGGGTGGCGAGGGCGTGGCGGAAGTCTTCGCCGGGGCGTTCCAGGGTGCCCAACTGGATGACCTCGCGCTGGAAGAACAGCGCCAGCGTCCAGTCGGCCAGCACCCGCGCCTTGTGGCTGAGCGTCGGCACCCACATCAGGTGGTAGGCGCGGTGCGCCAGCCAGCCGAGGAATCCCGTCAGCCTCAGTTGGTACACCTGCGCCACACCCTGGTGGTGCCCCAGCCCGGCGACCGAACCCAGGTATTTGTGCCGGTAGGTCTTCAGCTTCTCCCCGCGCACGTAGCGGACGACGTTCTTGGCCAGGTGCTTGGCCTGCCGTACGGCGTGCTGGGCGTTCGGGGCGGTGAACTCGCCGGGGCGGGTCACGTCCGGGACGGCGGCGCCGTCGCCGGCGGTGAACGCGTCGGGCGTGTCCTCCACCGTCAAGTACTCGGTGGCCCGGAGGTGCCCCTTGGCGGTCAGCGGCAGGTCGGTCCTGGCGTTGACCGGGTGGGGCTTGACCCCGGCGGCCCATACGAGCGTGTTGGTGTCGAGCTCGGTGCCGTCGCCCAGCACGACGTGGCCGTCGACCGCCGACTCCAGTGTGGTGTGCAGGTGGATGTTGACGCCGCGCTTGCGCAGCGTGCGGATGGTCCACTCGCCCAGGCTCGGGTGCAGCTCGGGGAAGATCCGGCCAGTGGCCTCAACCAGCGTCCAGTTCACCTCCGCGGGCGAGAGCTCCGGGTAGTGCTTGAGCGCGGCGTCGGCCATGCCCTGAAGCTCGGCCAGCGCTTCCACCCCGGCGAAGCCGCCACCCACGAAGACGAAGGTGAGCGCGCGCCGCCGTACGTCCGGGTCGTGGGTCGACGAGGCGACGGCGAGTTGGGCGAGCACGTGGTTGCGCAGGTGGATGGCCTCGCCGAGCGTCTTGAAGCCGACGCCGTGCTCGGCCAGCCCGGGGATGGGCAGCGGGCGGCTGATCGAGCCGAGCGCCATGATCAGGATGTCGTAGTGGAGGGTACGGCCCGGACCCTTGTGCGGCGCGAACTCTGCGGTCCGCTCGGCGTGGTTCACGCTGAGGACGTTCCCGTTCAGAACACACACGCCCGGCAGGACCCGAACCAGCGGAGCCACGACGTGGCGCGGTTCGACGGTGCCCGCGGCGGCCTCAGCCAGGAAAGGCTGGTAGGTCATGTAGCCGCGAGGGTCGACGACCGTGACGTCGGCCTCACCGGTGATGATCAGCTTGCGAAGCCCCACAGCGGCGTACATCCCGACATATCCGCCACCGATGATCAAGATTTGCTTCTTCATGACCAACACCCCTTTCGCGATTTCCATCCCATAGACGTGACTGAACTGTGCGTTTGTGACAGTGAAGTGGATGACATTCCGTCTGGGGCGCCCAGACCAGGTCGTTGGTCATGAAGTAGTCAGGCGACGGGGGCCCGTGCCAGCCCGAGGCTTCCTTCTCGCTCACTCGACGAGCCGCCCCTCCAGGTCAGGCTCGGCAGTCTTGCTCCTGCAGGGCCAGGCAGATGCGGCGGGCCGACTCGAAGGGCCGGCGGCGGCGGTCATCGTGGCCGGCCCTACGACCAGCCTGCGCGACATCCTGGTCGCGGCAGGCGTCTTCGACGGCATGTGGCAGCGCGCCGGCGGCGTGGACGACCTGCCCCTGTCCCTGGCGCGGCGATTGTCATCGGATGCGCCCACGCATGCCCCACCCTGCGGACCGGTACGCGTGCCCTCCGGCCATGCCGGCGGATCTGGACGCCAGGGGTGGAGGCTGCCGGTGAGAAAGCCGGCGAGGGGCTGTCAGCCGCGAGGGGCGCGTACGCCTTCCCGGTAGGTGGGCAGCGTGGGTGTCCATCCCAGCTCGGCCTTCGCCTTGGCGTTCGACACCCGCATGGACGTGTCGATCATGAGAGCGGCGAAGTACGGCGCGGCCAGCCGGATCACCCAGCCGGGCAGGCGCCGGGGTGGTCGGGTCCCCGCCACCCTGGCGTGCTCGGCGAACATCCGACCCCAGGTGACGGGCTGGTCGTCCACGATGTTGTACGCCTGGCCCGCGGCCCCCTTGTCCATGGCGGCCACGGCCGCCGCCGCGGCGTCGGTCAGGTGGATCCACGACATGGTGCCCCCGCCGTCGCGTGGCACGGGCAGCTTGCCGTTCCGCAGCGCGGCGACGAACCCCTCGGAACCGGTCAGGCCGTAGAAGGCGCCATAGCGCAGGGCGATCCCCTCGATGCCGTCGGCGGTGAACACCTGCTGCTCGGTCGACCGCATGGCGGCCACGATGGGATCCACCTTGCCGCCGCGCGGCCGGCCGAACGGGTCTGCCTCGGTGAGCGGACGCGTGCCGTGGTCGACATATCCGTAGCCGGGCACCATCGACTGGGTCAGGAAGCGGCGTGCGCCCACGGCTCGCGCGGCCTCCAACAGGTGGGTGGTGCCGATGGTGCGCAGCGTGTTGGTCATCTCCATGTCGGCGTACTTGGCGGGAGGCTTGCTCAGCGCGGTGAGCTGGTGGATCACCACATCGGCGGAGATCCCCTCCACCGCGCGCAGCAGGGCGTCCCGGTCGAGCACGTCGGCGACCACCAGGCGCGCGCCGGGCGCCTGAGCGGTGGCTCCCCGGGTGAGGGCGAGAACCTCGTGTCCCGCCGCACGCAATGCTTTCAGCAGCGGGCGGCCGATCGCACCGGTGGCTCCGGCGAGGAGGACTCTCATGCTTCCTTCTTTCGCAGACGCAGATAGACAGTGGCCAGGGCGATCAAGGTGAAGAGGCCGAGGATCGGGACGTCGGTGCCGTGGCCGCCCAGATGCCGGTCCATGAAGTGCGTCATGGTGTGCAGGCCGCTGGCGACGGCGAATCCGGCCAGCGAGACGACGATCGCGTCCGACCAGATCAGGGAGAAGATCAAGGTAGCGCCGATGCCGATCTGGAAGGCGCCCGCGTCATGCGCCAGGTGCTCGTTCACGGGGTGGTAGTTCACGTAGTCGATGAAGCTGGTGGGCGACAGCAGTGCCCAGAAACCGAACACCAGCATGCTGGCCGCGCTCAGCAATACGCCGGTCATGACCAGGGGTTTGGGGCTGCTTCTCATTTTGGATCTCCATTTCAACAAAGTCGCAGGGCAGCTACGGTGGCCACGATCCGGCGGACCCGTCGCAGACCCTGGAGGTTCTCGGCCGGGTTACGCCAGCCCCTCCTTGAAGCCCTGCCGCCATGAGGGGTAGCGCAGCCGCCAGCCCAGTTCCCGCTTGGCCTTGGCGTTGGAGAAGCCGCGCCCCTCGGTCATCATCGTCACCGCCACCTGTCCGGCCAGCGGCCGGGCCAGCCAGGCAGGGACCCGCATCGGCGGCTTCGCTCCCGCGCACGCGGCCAGGTAGGGCAGCCACTCGCGGGCCGGGGCCGGTTCGTCGTCGACGATGTTGAACACGCCCCTCGCCTTGAGCTCCACGGCCAGGACGGTGGCGCTCGCCGCGTCGTCGAGATGCACCCACGAGCTGTGGCCGGCGCCGTCCCCGACGAGCGGGTACTGCCGCTTGCGCACGAGTTCGACTTGATCGTCGGTGGCGCCCGGCCCGTAGAACGCGCCGTACCGCAGGACCGCGCCGCCGGCCTTGACGACCACGTCCTCCAGGTGGCGGATCGCCGCCGCCCCCTCGCCCGTGCTTGTCGGGTCCAGCGGGTCCTCCTCGGTCTTCACCCAGCCGCCCTGGCGGATGCCGTTCCACGAGGCGTAGCTCTGCGCGACGAAGTAGGACACGCCGGTCGCTTCGGCGGCGGCCAGCAGGTGGTCCGTCCCCTCGGAACGCAGCCGGTTAGTGGTGGCGAACCAGCGGTCGAAGTTCTTGAAATCCGGCTTGCCGGAGATGGCGGTCATCTGGTGCACAATCACCTCCGGCCGCGCCTGGGCCACCGCCTCGCCGACCGAGATCGCATCCAGTCCATCCATCACGACCGCCTCGGCGCCCATCTGCTCCAGCAGGCCCAGCCTGGATGCGCTCGTCGTCGTCGCCGTCACCTCATGGCCCCGGGCCACAAGCTGCGGCACCAGCCGGCGCCCCAGCATGCCGGCCCCGCCCGCTACGAACACCCTCATGACCATCTCCTTTTCGACGCAGGTGACTACTTCCGAGACGAACAGCTCGGCCGGTTTGTGACACGGAAGGCACGACGTCGGGAAAGGGACGATCGTCGCGCCGGCCCTGCCTGCGCCCGGCCTGAGCCTCGCCTAGACAGTTCACTGATGTGCATTCGATGCACATCAGTGCAATTACTGCATCAGGATATACTCAGCTGGTGATCGGCCGTCAACACCGCCACCGGCTGACCCGACCGAGCTGAGGGATGAAAGGACACGATGACCAGTGGAGACCCTGTCCGTCGCGGCGGACGCGAAGCGCAGCGCCGCCGTACCCGCAAAGCGATCGTCGACGCAGCGGCACGGCTGAGCGCGGGCGGCGCGACGCCGTCCATCGACGAGATCGCCGCCGCTGCTGACGTGTCACGTCGCACGATCTACATGCATTTCCCGTCCCTCGACCACCTGCTGATCGACGCAACCGCCGGCGCGATCAACGACCCCCCGGTCGAGCAGGCACTGGCCGACCCCGCGCTCGCAGGCGATGCCGCAGCCCGCGTAGACGCCCTCATCCAGACCCTGCTGGAGTACTCACCGCAATCCTTGCCCCTGGGCCGCCGACTGATCCGCCTGACCGTCGATATGCCAGTGAACGACACCCAAGAGCCGCCCACCCCACGCCGGACCCAACGCCGGGTGGCATGGCTGGAGCGGGCCTGCGAACCGCTCCGCGACACCGTGAGCGAGCAATCCTTCCAGCGCCTGATCTCGGCCCTGACCGTCGTGGTCGGCTGGGAGGCGCAGATCGCCCTGCGCGACGTCCGCGGCCTCGACCCCCAAGCTGAACAGGAGACCATCAGGTGGGCCGCACGTGTCCTGGTGGAGGCGGCGATCAAAGAAGAGTGACCCCCGTCCTTGCTGCTACGTGGCCGATTGTTCGCATCCGGTGCGACTGACGGCGGTTGCGACAGCGGAACGGCCAGTGGCGGTAACAGGCGGCTGAAGAGCGCCGGATCATCGCCACTGGCCGTTCGGGTGTCCGCTGGTCGGCGTCATGCGGAAATGCGTTCCGGACGGACGCCCATGCCGACGAAACGGCCCATCAGGTGACGCAACGGTGGCAGCATCCGGAACGCTGCGAAGATCGGCGGCACATGCTGAGTCGTGTCGTCGCTCAGGTTCTTGGGATAGAGGTCTCGCAGGATGCCGAGTTGGAAGGCTTGGGTGACCCTCGCGGCGCGTTCCCTGCGTGACTGCACCCGGGCCAGATCGGCGGCCTCTGGTTTGCCTCCCCTGGCAAGCAGCGGGCCCAGCAGGTTGGCGGTGGCCACCGCGTCCTGCACGGCCAGGTTGATGCCTACGCCGCCGGCGGGTGACATGGCGTGGGCGGCGTCGCCGATGCACAGCAGTCCTGGCCGATGCCACTGGGGCAGCCGGTCAACCCGGACGCTCAGGTGGTGCACCGTCTCCCAGTCGATCTGGTCGACGCGGTCGTGCAGGGCGGGCGCCAGCTGCGCCACCCGGTCCCGGAACGCCGGCAGCCCGGCGGTCTTGAGTTCGCCGAAGGCGTTCGCCGGGATCGTGTAGGCGATCTGCCAGTAGTCGCCGCGGTCGATGGAAATCAGCGCCCCCTTGCCGCCCTGGAAGAAGGGCACCCGATCCTGTGGACGGCGGGGCAGGTGGAACCACAGCACGTCCATGGGGGGCGAGGCGCTCACGGGGGAGAGGCCGGCGCGTGCCCGTACGGTGGAGTGGCGGCCGTCGGCCCCGATCACCAGGTCGGCCCGCACCTCCACGGGGCCGTCCTCGGTGTCGGCCAGGACTCCGGTCACCCGTCCTTGTTCGATGAGGAGTTGTGTCGCCTGGGCGCGGTGCTGAAGGCGGAAGGTGGGGTAGGCCGCGGCCTTGCCCGCCAGGAAGTCCAGCACGTCCCACTGTGGCATGAACGCGATGTAGGGGCAGTGCACGTTCAACCGGCTGAAGTCGGCGAAAGTGACGTCCCGGCCGCCCATGTTGACCGTTACCTGGGGCATCTTGCTGTGCGGGAGGTTGAGGAACTCCTCAATCCATCCCAGCTCGGCGATCAGTTCCAGCGTGGAGGGGTGGACGGTGTCGCCGCGGAAATCCCGCAGGAAGTCCGCGTGTTTCTCCAGTACGACCACCTCCACGCCCTGGCGGGCCAGCAGCAGCCCGGCCATCATGCCCGCGGGGCCGCCCCCGACAACGCAGCACTGTGCACGCATCTCATCCCTCTTCCGGAAACAGCAGCCCGACCAGGGCCGCGACGTCGATGGGGGCGCCCAACCGCCGGTTGACGGCGACGGTGGCGAACACGGTTCTGGCCGCCGTGGCCGTGTCGTGCGGGCGCAGCTCGCCGGCATCGACCCGCTCGGCCAGGAAGTCGCCGATGAGCCGCTGGCCCTCGCTCACCAGCGTCGCCAGCGGCGCGCGGGCCTGGGCGGCGCCGAAGAACACCGCCATCAGCTCGGCGTTGTCGGCCAGCAGCCGATCGAACGCCCCCAGCAGCTCGGTCAGCACCTCGGTGGCCGGACGGGCGTCGTGACATTGGGCCCGCAACTCCCGCAGCCGGGGCAGGAAGCCGCGCTCCGACAGCAGGGTCTCCACCATCGCCTCTTTGCTGTCGAAGTAGCGATACAGCAGGCCGGGCGTCACGCCGGCGGCCTGGGCCACGTCCTTGACCGTGGCCCCGTCCACGCCCTTGGCAGCGAACACGCGCAGGGCCGCGTCAAGCAGTTGCTCCCGGCGCCATGCCGCCTGCTCACTTCGTGTCCTGGACATCGCCCCACCTCATTGAGTAAACGTTTATTCAACGTATCACGCGCGTGGTCCTCCCGTGCGACGCCGGGCGGTCTCGAGTTCCGCGTGGTCGCCGTGTCACATCGCTGGGATGTTGTCCGGCGGGGACGCGGAATTAGTCATGCCTGACCGATTGAGCGAGTGGCAAGCGGCCATGCGGGCCATCGCTCAGACCGCGTGAAGAGCGGCCGGCCCACCTCCAGCAGCGCTGGACAAAGGCGTCGGGCAGGGCGGCCAGCGGCTCGGAGGCGATCAGGCCCGCGACACTGGTTCTGATCACGGCATCAGGGGAACGCCAGGCCGTTGTCGAGGGTGAGGCCGCTGAGCTTGTCGGGGTTGACCTGGAAGCGCAGATTCTGGATGTGGCCGTCGACGAGGTCGAACGACAGGGCGCCGACGGTGTGGCCGTCGAGGGTGGCCAGGATGCCGAGCTCGCCGTTGATGACGGCGGGCTCCATGGTCAGGGCGGCCAGCTCGGGCTTGGCCAGGAAGCCCACGAGCCAGCGCGCGACGTGGTCGGTGCCGTGGAGGGGGCGGCGGGCGGCGGTGACCTTGCCGCCGCCGTCGGACCAGGCGGTGACATCGGGGGCGAGCAGTTCCATCACGGCGTTCAGGTCGCCGCCCGCGCAGGCCTTCATGAATTGCGCGGTGACCTGCCGGCGTTGTGCCTCGTCGGTGTCGAAGCGGGGGCGGCGGGCCTGGACGTGCTCGCGGGCGCGGTGGGCGATCTGGCGGACCGTCGGCTCGGGGCGTTCGAGGGTCTCGGCGATCTCGGCGTGCGAGTAGCCGAAGACGTCGCGGAGCAGGAAAACGGCGCGTTCGACGGGGCTGAGGGTTTCCAGGACGACCATCATCGCGATGGAGACGGTGTCGGCCAATTCGGTCTCCGTGGCGATGTCGGGGGAGGTCAGGAGCGGTTCGGGGAGCCACGGGCCGACGTAGGTCTCGCGCGTGGCCCGTGCTGAGGTGAGGCGGTTCAGCGACAGGTTGGTGACCGTTCGCACCAGGTAGGCCTTGGGGTGGTGGATCGCGTCGCGGTCGGCGGTGCTCCAGGTGACCCAGGCGTCCTGGAGGACGTCCTCGGCGTCGGTGACGCTGCCCAGCATGCGGTAGGCGGTGGCGAACAGCAGGCGCCGGTGTTCGAAGTAGGGGTCCTGCTCGGCCTTGTCGTCGATCACGATCACCGGCTCATGTTTCCAGCGCCGTCACCTGGGCGGCAAGACTCAGATCACGGCGCTGGGAGTCGGTGCCCGTCATGCCGCGAGCTTGCGGGTGATGCGGCCGCCCTTGGAGACGATGGTGGTGACGTTGATGTGCTTGTTGAGCCGGTAGGTCGTGAGGGGGCTGCCGCTGACCATCTCCTTGTAGGCGACGGCGGCCCGTCCGGTGAGGTACCAGCGGCCGGGGGTGTCGTCGGCCTTGGTGAACTGGATGACCGCGTCGCGGCGGCCCAGGCTGACCGGCTGGTGGAAGTAGCCGAAGCGGAACGGCTGGACGGCCTTGCCGCGCAGCAGCCGCGCGATGGTGTCGGCGGTGTACTGGGCGGTGGGCAGGCCGCTCTGGCAGGTCCCGTGGATCTGCCCCCAGGCCAGGCGGACCGCTGCGGCGTCGCCGACGGCGTGGATCTCCGGGTGGGACACTGATCGTAGCGTGGCGTCGACCAGGATGAGGCCGCGGTCGTCGGTGGCGATCCCGGCGTCGGCGGCGAGCGGCGACACCTTGACGCCGGTGGTCCACAGGCAGGCGTCGGAGTGGAGGAGCCGGCCGTCGGCCAGTTCGACGGCGTCGGGCAGCACCTTGGTGACGCGGGCGCCGGTCTCCAGGGTGACGCCGAGGCGTTCCAGCGCGCGGTAGAGATAGGCGCGGGCCTTGGCGCCCATCATGCCGCCGGGCTCGTCCAAGCTGATCAGCGTGACGTTCAGGCTCGGGTGGCTCTCGGCGATCTCGGTGGCCGCCTCGATGCCGGTCAGGCCGCCGCCGCAGACGGTGACGGTGCCGCCGGCGTGGGCGATCTCGGTGAGCCGCTTGGCGAACCGGCCGGCGATCTGCGGGCTGTTGAGGGTGAACGTGTGGATGTCGGCGCCGGGGACCTTGCTGGTGTCGGTCGAGCTGCCCAGCGCGTAGACGAGCGTGTCGTACCCGAGGGTCCGGGCACCGTCGACGGTGATCTGCCGAGCCTCGGGGTCGATGGCGGTGGCGGCGCCCTGGACGAACGTGACGCCGGTCCCGGCGAGCAGGTCGGGGATCTGGTGGTCGGCCAGTTCCTGCCCGGCTGCGATCTGGTGCATCCGCAGCCGTTCGACGAACCGGCTCGAAGGGTTGACCAGCGTGATCTTCACGCCGGTCCGGCGGGTGCGGTGGGCCAGCCGGATGGCGCTGAACATGCCCGTGTAGCCGGCGCCGAGGACGACGATGCGGTGGCCGTTGCTCATTTCGTTCTCCCAAGGTCGGGCACCGGTTTCGGTGCCGGTGACGTCCATGGGACAAACAACCCGTACCAGGCGTGACAGGTCGCAGATGTGAACCACATCACATCGCGCGCAGCTCCACGGAGGGGATTCCGAGGCCTCGCGTGCTTGGCAGCTGAATCGCCCCAGGCGGTCAGGCGCCATCCCGAAACGGCTCACCGAGGAGGAGATCGCCGCCACGGCAGCCACATCAGGAGACCTGTGCCGGGCGTTGCGCGGGACAGATCCGTTGGACAAGGCAGAGGTGTACGGCGAGCTCGGACTGCGCCTGACCTGCGAACCGGCCCCAGAATGCAGTAATCGCCCGAGCTGAGCTCGGGCGATTACGTAACAAGGTGTGTCCGAGGGGGGACTTGAACCCCCATGCCCATCACTGGGCACTAGCACCTCAAGCTAGCGCGTCTGCCTATTCCGCCACCCGGACTTGGTGCCTGCACGCGAGACCGTCATCCCGCGTCGGCTCAGTAAGGTTAGCAAACTCTGAGGACTGCGTCATACCGAGAATCTCCGGGGCTGAGGAGTGGCTCAGTGATGGGTGTGGCTGGAGGTTCTGATGGGGCTTTGGTGGCGTGCGGCTGGTGTACGCCAGAGGGTATTGGGGCAGTTGGGGGCGGTTTGGGCTAAGGGGAGTTGGTGAATTTCTGGCTCTCAGGTGAAAAGCCCTTGCGACAACCTTGAGTGCTGCTACGGTTACGGACCGTTGAGGGGTGAGTCCACGGACCGGCCTCACGGCATGAGGCCGGTTCTGGGATCGCGGGAGGTCACGTGGCACGCACGGTGGTGTTGCAGCTGGGGGCGAAGGCCCTCGGTGCGCATCGCCTGCCCGTGACCGTCCCGGCGCAGGGCGCGACCACCGATCGGGTTGACCGGATGGCGCGGTTCGCGGCCGGTGCCCGTCGGCTCGTCGTGCGGGCAGTCACGATTGGTGCCCTGGTGGCCGCCGGGTGGCTGCTTGCTGTCGTGTTCGGCATGCTCATCGCCGACCCGGCGGCCGCCGAAACAGCGGTGACTGCCAAATCAGCGGCGTCTGCTCAAGCGGCGACGTCAGCCGAAACAGCGGTGGCCGCAGATGTGGCTGCGGTGGGTGACGCCGCGGCGCCTCAATCCCTCATCCGCCCGGACCGTGTCTCGGAGTCGGACAACGCCGAGGCCATGGCCGGGCGTACGGTTGACGGGCTCAACAGCCAGCAGGATCCTGGCCTGCCAGCACCATCCACCGCCGGAAAGATCCTGGACACCAACGGCTTGGTGCCCAACGGCGGTGCCGGCGGCCTTTTCGGGGCCGCTCCGGGGGACGTCGCGAGGTCCGTGTTCGACCCGCGGCTCCAGGCGCAGCGCGCCCTCCTGGCGCGTGTGCTGCCCCCCGTTGTCCGCACAGCGGCGGACGACCCCTCCTTCTCGCCTGACTGACCCCCGCCCCCAGGTGCCGGTCTTCTTCCAGAACCGGTCACGAATCACGAAGTAGTGCGGCGGAGCGTGGTCTGACACCCCTTCGCCAGCGGGTGAAACACGTCAGTTCAGCTGGTTCGCGAAGTTGATCCGAGGTCTCCGCTGTGCGCGAAACCTCGTACGACCTCGGCTGCCCGCGAACCGTTCAGCTATCTCCCAAGTTCAGGTATCCCCCCAAGAAGAACCACTAGGAGCATTCATCATGCGTACGTGGGCAAAGGCATCTACTCCTGCGGCTCTGCTCGCCGTGGCCGCCATGTCGTTCGGCAGCGGCGGCACCGCGCTGGCCGACACCTCGGGCGACGGGTCCGTCGGCGGCGGCAACCAGGTCAACCTGCCGATCTCCCTCCCCATCGACATCAGCGGCAACTCCGTCGCCGCGGTCGGCTCGTCCGAGGCCTCCTCGCAGGGCGGCGCGACGGTCGTCAACAGGGGCGGCAACTCCAACAGGACCTCGGGCGACGGGAGCGTGCTCGGCGGCAACCAGGTGAACGCGCCCATCAGCGCCCCGATCAACGCCTGCGGCAACGCCGTCTCGCTGATCGGCAAGTCCGACGCGGGCTGCAAGGGCGGCACCACCGTCCGTAACCAGGGCAAGGGCGGCGCGGGCGGCAACCGCACCTCGGGCGACGGGAGCGTGCTCGGCGGCAACCAGGTCACCGCGCCGATCTCCGCGCCGCTGAACGTCTGCGGCAACGCGGTGGCGATCTTCGGCAGCGCGACGGCGGGCTGCCGGGGCGGCTCCAGCGTCCACAACACCGGGACGGGCGCGGGCGGCAACCGCACCTCAGGCAACGGGAGCGTGCTCGGCGGCAACCAGGTCATCGCGCCCATCAGCGCCCCGATCAACATCTGCGGCAACTCCGTGGCGGTGGTCGGACGGGCGTTCTCGGGCTGCAAGGGCGGCTCCAGCGTGACCAACAACGGCGGCTCGCACGGCTACCACAAGGCCGTGGGCTCGACCGGCAACGACACCGACGGGCGCTTCGGGGTCGGCAGCGGCAACCAGGTCATCGCCCCGGTCAGCCTGCCCGTGGAGGTCTGCGGCAACGCCGTCGGCAACGCGGCCGCCGGGTGCAAGGGCGGCGCCAAGGTCACGAACAGCGGCGGCGGCTCAGGGGCGGGCGGCAACGTCACCTCGGGCCGGGGCGGTGTGCTGAGCGGCAACCAGGTGATCGCGCCGATCAGCGCCCCGGTCAACGTCTGCGGGAACGCGGCGGCCGTGCTCGGCCACGCGTTCGCCGGCTGCAAGGGCGGCGCCCGCGTGAAGAACGGCGGCAGTGGCGCGGGCGGCAACTACACGTCCGGCCGGGGCGGTGTGCTGAGCGGCAACCAGGTGATCGCGCCGATCAGCGCCCCGATCAACGTCTGCGGCAACGCGGCCGCGGTGCTCGGCAAGTCCGAGGCCCACTGCAAGGGCGGGGCCAAGGTCAACAGCACCGGGGGCGGCGGAAACTACACCTCCGGCCGCGGTGGAGTGCTCGCCGGCAACCAGGTCATCGCGCCGATCGCCGCTCCGGTCAACGTCTGCGGCAACGCGGCGGCCGTGCTGGGCGACGCCGCCGCCGGGTGCCTCGGCGGGGCGAACGTCGGCAAGCCGGAGCACGGGTACAACCACCTCGCCGGCGCCACCGCGACCAAGGAGGCCAAGCGCGGGCTGCTGCCCATGCTCCCCGCCGTCCCCGCGCTGGGCGGCATGCAGGACGTCGCCGGCGTCACGCAGAAGGTGCACGGCGTCCCCCAGGAACTGGGCGTGACCTCGCTCCCGCTGGTCGAGGACGTCTCCAGGACGTTCGGCCTGCCGCAGCTGCCCGAGCTGCCCGGCCTGCCCGCCCAGGCGCAGGCCCCGGCCCAGCCGAAGAAGACCCGCGTCGCCGGCACCGCTGACGGCGCCCGGCGTCCCGCCACCTCGACCGGCGCCGTGGCCGTGCTCGACCCGGCGACCCAGCTGGTGGCCTCCACCCCGGTCGGCGGCGCGGTCACCTCGGCCGCCCGCGGCCTGCCGGTCAGCGGCCTGGGCCTGATGAGCGCCGAGCAGCCCGCCGGCCTCACCGGGATGAACTCGAGCTCCTTGCTGGCCCTGGTGCTCGGCTCGATGTTCGCCGCCTCGGCCGCGCTGTTCGGGACCGCCCGCCGGTTCCGGTTCGGCCGCAAGTAAGGGAATCAGACAGTACACATACAAGGTTCGGCTACTGCTCACAGCCTGTGAGTAGTCAGCGATAGACGCTTTGCCCGTTCCGGGGGCGCGGCCCGGGACGGGCAAAGCCATACCCATGTTCAGAGCGTGCTGCGTACCCGCATGACCTTGCGACGTAGCCGTACGTGACGGCTCCCGTCGGGGTGCACGCGTACGCGGGCGAGCTCCCACTGACCGTACTCTGCGTGTTCGGTCAGCAGTTGACGTGCTGCTTCGCGAGTGAGGTCGCGTGGAATGAAGATATCCATGTAGGAGTAGTCGAGCACAACGATTAGTCTCCAGGGTGAGTCAGGGCGCCATGCCGCTCGATGGGCCTTATTCTGCGTGCTTGTGGGTGGACCCGGAAGGTAGTGGGTAGCCCGCGGGGGAAGGAAATTTCCGCGAGTCGGGTTACCTTTCAGTCTGTGCCGACTCCCGGCAGGGGGATTTTGCAAGCGAACAGCGAGGTAGGAAGCAGCGTGCCAGCCAAGAACGGCAGCGCCGGCGGAACACGCCTGGTGATCGTCGAGTCGCCGGCCAAGGCGAAGACGATCGCCGGGTACCTCGGGCGCGGCTACATCGTCGAATCGAGCATCGGCCACATCCGCGACCTGCCGGAGAAGGCCGACGACATCCCCGAGAAGTACAAGGGCGCGCCATGGGCGCGGCTCGGGGTCAACGTCGAGCACGAGTTCGAGCCGCTGTACGTCGTCAACCCCGACAAGCGGTCGCAGGTCAACAAACTGCGGCAGTTGCTCAAGGACGCTGACGAGCTCTATCTGGCCACTGACGAGGACCGCGAGGGCGAGGCCATCGCCTGGCACCTGCGCGAGGTGCTCAAGCCCAAGGTCCCCGTGCACCGCATGGTGTTCCACGAAATCACCCCCCAGGCCATCCAGGATGCCGTGGCCAACCCCCGTGACCTCAACCTACGCCTCGTGGACGCCCAGGAGACGCGGCGCATCCTCGACCGTCTCTACGGTTACGAGGTCAGCCCGGTCCTGTGGAAGAAGGTCAAGCCCCGCCTGTCGGCGGGTCGGGTGCAGTCGGTGGCGACGAGGCTGGTGGTGGAGCGGGAGCGGGAGCGCATGGCGTTCACGCCTGCGCATTACTGGGACCTGCAGGCGCTCTTCGACACCAACAAGCCCGAGGAGCGGCCGCGCGACTTCACGGCGACGCTGACCGGGGTGAACGGCAAGCGGGTGGCGCAGGGCCGCGACTTCTCCAGCACGGGGCAGCTCAAGAACGCCGACGTGCTCCACCTGACCGAGGCCGCCGCGGGCGAGCTGGCCGGCAGGCTCAGGGATTCGTCGTTCGCGGTCAAGTCCGTCGAGCGCAAGCCGTACACGCGTAAGCCCTATGCGCCGTTCCGGACGACCACATTGCAGCAGGAGGCCAGCCGGAAGCTGGGGTTCTCCGCGAAATACACGATGCAGGTGGCGCAGCGGCTCTATGAGAACGGCTTCATCACCTACATGCGTACCGACAGCATCACGCTGTCGGAGACCGCGGTGGCGGCCGCGCGGTCGCAGGCGATCAAGCTGTACGGCGCCGCGTACGTGCCCGACAAGCCGCGCGTCTACAGCAGCAAGGTGAAGAGCGCGCAGGAGGCGCACGAGGCGATCCGGCCGTCGGGTGAGGAGTTCCGCACACCGGGCGAGACCGGGCTGTCCGGCGACATGTTCCGGCTGTACGAGCTGATCTGGCAGCGGACCGTGTCCTCGCAGATGAAGGACGCGGTCGGCGAGTCGGTCACGGTCAAGGTGAGCGGCAGGTCGTCCGCGGGCGAGGACGTCGAGTTCAGCGCGTCCGGACGGACGATCACGTTCTACGGGTTCCTCAAGGCGTACGTCGAGGGGGCCGACGACCCCTCGACCGACCGCGACGACTCCGAGAAGCGGCTGCCGAACCTGGAGGAAGGCGACGCGCTCAGCGTGTCCAGGCTCGACGTGGCGGGCCACTCGACCAAGCCGCCCGCGCGTTACACCGAGGCGTCGCTGGTCAAGGAGCTGGAGGACCGGGAGATCGGGCGGCCTTCGACGTACGCCTCGATCATCGGGACCATCCTCGACCGCGGCTACGTGTTCAAGAAGGGCACGGCGCTGGTGCCGTCGTTCCTGGCGTTCGCCGTGGTCAACCTGCTCGAGCAGCATTTCGGCAACCTCGTCGACTACGACTTCACGGCCGAGATGGAGAAGGTGCTCGACGACATCGCCAACGACCGGGCGGAGCGGGTGCCAGAGCTGCACCGCTTCTACTACGGTTCCGACGGCGACGAGGGGCTGAAGGAGATGGTCACCGATCTCGGTGACATCGACGCCAAGGAGATCAGCTCGTTCCCGGTCAAGGGCACGGACATCGTCCTGCGGGTCGGACGGTACGGCCCGTACCTGGACAGGGACGGCGCGCGGGTCAACGTGCCCGAGGACATGACGCCCGACGAGCTGACGGCCGAGAAGGCCGAGGAGCTGTTCTCGCGGCCGACGGGCGACCGGCAGCTGGGGCACGACCCGGTGACCGGCAACATGATCGTGGCCAAGGACGGCCGGTACGGGCCTTACGTGACGGAGATCCTGCCCGAGGCGCCGGAGGAGGAGACGCCCAAGAGGAGGACGAAGAAGGCCGACGCGCCAAAGCCGCGCACCAGCTCGCTGTTCAAGACGATGTCGCTGGACACCATCACGCTGGAGGACGCGCTCAAGCTGCTGACGATCCCCAGGACCGTGGGCGAGCTGGAGGGCGAGGAGGTCGTGGCGTACAACGGGAAGTTCGGCCCGTACCTGAAGAAGGGGACGGACTCCCGGTCGCTGGCCTCGGAAGAAGACCTGCTGACCGTCACGATCGACCAGGCCAAGGAGCTGTTCGCGCAGCCCAAGCAGCGCGGGCGGCGGGCCGCCGCCGCGGCGCCGCTGCGCGAGCTGGGCGACGACCCCAACTCCAAGAAGCCCGTCGTGGTGAAGGAGGGGCGGTTCGGGCCTTACGTGACCGACGGCGAGACGAACGCGTCGCTGCGCAAGGGCGACACGGTCGAGGACATCACGATCGAGCGGGCGGCCGAGCTGCTGGCCGAGCGTCGTGAGCGGGCGCCGGCGCCCAAGAAGACCACTCGGAAGGCGCCCGCGAAGAAGCCCGCGGCGAAGAAGCCGGCGGCCAAGTCGTAGTGCACACTCCGCTACTGCGGCGACGGCTGGGCGCGGCCGCTGTAGTGCGCTACTGCGGCGACCGCTGGGCGCGGCCGCTGTAGTGCACACTCCGTTGCTGCGGCGACCGCGGGAGCGCGTGGCTCGCGGCTTTCGGATTTCGGAGCCGCGGGCCCCGGTCGCAGGGAGAACGCGACTTCCCGAGGCGCCAGCAGCGGCTGCCGGAAAGTAGCATCAATGACGTGATCGTCTTGGTGTTCGCGGGGTTGATCCTGCTTGCGCACTTTTATCTGTGGCATCGGATGGTGCGCTCCACGACCGGCCCGGGGCGGCTGCGTAAGGCGCTGACCTGGGGCGTGGTGGGTCTGGCCGTCCTCGTGGTGGCGACGTTCGCGGGCACCCGGATGGAGCTCGGCCACTGGCTGGCCTGGCCCGGATACGTCTGGCTGGCCCTGATGTTCTACCTGCTGGTCTTCCTCGCGGTGCTGGAGGTGCCGCGGGCGGTGGCCGCGTTCTTCGTACGCCGAGCCGAGCGGCGGGCGGCGCCCGCCGAGCCGGAGCCCGTGTCGGCCATGGCCGGCGGCCCGGCGCTTGCCGAGCAGGAGCCCGTGCCGACCGTGGCGGGTGGCACGGCGCTCCCCGAGCCGGGGCTTTCCGAGCCGGTGCTTCCCGAGCCGCCGCTTCCCGAGCCCGCGCCTGAGACGCCCCCGATGAGCAGGAGGCTCTTCATCGGGCGGGCCACCGCCGCCGTCGCGGGCGTGGGGGCGTTGGGCACGGTCGGGTACGGCATGACGAGCGCACTCGGCGACCCCGTGATCGAACGGGTGAAGGTGGCGCTGCCGAAGCTGGATGCACGGCTCAGCGGCCTGCGGTTCGCCGTGGTGAGCGACATCCACCTGGGGCCGCTGACGGGCAGGGGGCACACCGAGCGGATCGTCCGCATGATCAACGGTCTCGAGGCCGACGTGGTGGCGATCGTGGGCGACCTGGTGGACGGGTCGGTCGCCCAGCTGGGGGCGCTGGCGCAGCCGCTGAAGAGCCTTGAGTCCCGCTATGGGGCATATTTCGTGACCGGCAACCACGAATACTTCGCCCCGAGCGGCCCCATGGAGTGGATCGAGGAGCTCGGCCAGCTCGGCGTACGCTCGCTGCGAAACGAGCGGGTGGAGATCAAGCACCAGGGCGCCGTGCTCGACCTGGCCGGCGTGAACGACCTCAACGGCGAGTCCTCGGGCGACGGCCCCGACTTCGACAAGGCGCTGGGCGGCCGGGACACCGGCCGGTCCACCGTGCTGCTCGCGCACCAGCCGCTCCAGGTGGAGCAGGCCGCACGGCACGGCGTCGACCTGCAGCTGTCCGGCCACACTCACGGCGGGCAGATCGTGCCGTTCAACCTGGTGGTGGGGCTGCAGCAGCCCGTGGTCTCCGGCCTGGCCACGGTCGACGGGGTGCAGGTCTACGTCACCAGGGGTGCGGGGTTCTGGGGCCCGCCCGTACGCGTCGGCGCGCCGCCGGAGATCACAATGCTTGAGTTGAGCACCTGACTTTCCGCGATCCGCTAGCCACATGCTGTCATCGTGGCGTAGAGTATCCGACCGGATACCAAGCGGAGGTGGGCATGGTCTCTTCGCCGATGGAGGCGGCGCACGCCGCCTTCTGGGCCAAGCGTGGCGGGCTGCTGTTCAGGCAGGCCAGGCATGCGGCGAGCATGAACCAGCGGCTCCTGGCAAGCGTGAGCGGCACGTCGAGGACCACACTGTCGGCTTACGAGCACGGCAGGAAGTCGCCGACGCTCGAGACCGCGGGGCGCATTCTCGACGCGGCGGGGTTCCGGCTGGCGCTGGAGGCGAAGATCGAGTTCGCGGCTCGCGTGAGCGAGGGTCGGACGTTCTACGTGCCGAGCCGGTTGCGGCGGCTGCCGGTCGGGGCGGCGCTGGGCGTCGTGCGGCTCCGGGAACGGGTCTACGACCTGGCCGACCGGGACGCGCGCCGGGCCGCCTACACCCTGCTGCTGTGCGAGGGCGGGCCCCAGGAGCTGCTCGACCACGTGGACGGGGTGCTGCTCGTCGAGCTGTGGGACGAGCTGGCGCTGCCCGCGGTCATCCGCGCCGAGTGGGAGCCATTGGTGGAAGAGGCCAGACATGAGGCCGGAGTTATCAATTGATGACCTTTTTGGTGACCTATTCGAGGCGGGTAGCCTGCGCGCGAGCCCGCGGACGTAATACCCTCGGCCCGGAATATCCGGCTCGTCTGTTGTCCGCCCTCTCCCTGGATACGCTGAACTCATGACTGCCCTTGGCCGACGCCGCCCGACCCATGTGCTGGCCAATGCGCCGTTTCGACGGCTGTGGATGGCCATGTCGGTGTGCAGTCTGGGCGACTGGCTCAACCTCCTGGCCCTGACCGCCCTGGCCGCCAACATCACGCAGGGCGACTACCGGGTGCAGTCGCTCGCCGTCGGCGGTGTGTTCATCGCCAAGATGTTGCCGGCTGTGCTGCTCGGGCCGCTCGCGGGCGTGTTCGCCGACCGGTTCGACCGGCGGCTGACGATGTTCGTGGCCGATCTGGCCAGGTTCGCCGTGGTGCTGTCGATCCCGTTGATCTACAGCTTCGAGTGGGTGATCGGCTACCAATGGGTGATCATCGCGACCATCCTGGTCGAGTGCATCAACCTGTTCTGGGTCCCGGCCAAGGAAGCCACCGTCCCCAACCTGGTGCCCAAGGAGCAGCTCGAGTCGGCCAACCGGCTCAACCTGCTGGTCACGTACGGCACCGCGCCGGTCGCGGCCATGCTGTTCGCCGCGCTGTCCGTGCTGGGCGACACGTTCGAGAGCCTGATGCCCTTCGCGTCCGGCACGGACGCCACGGGGCTGGCTCTGATCGTCAACGCCTGCGCCTACCTCGTCTCGGCCTTCCTGATCTTCACGCTGCGTGACATCCCCAAGCGCGACGGCGCGATCTCGACGCCTTCCGTGCTCAAGCAGATCGTCGAGGGCTGGCGCTACGTCGGCGGCAACCGGCTGGTGCGCGGGCTGATCATCGGCATGCTGGGGGCGTTCGCGGCGGGCGGTGCCGTGGTCGGGGTCGCGAAGATCTACGTGGGCGCGCTCGGCGGCGGTGACGCGGCCTACGGCGTGGTGTTCGGCGCGGTGTTCTCCGGCATGGCGCTGGGCATGTTCTTCGGGCTCAGGCTGCTCCGCGAGCTGTCGAGGCGGCGGCTGTTCGGCCTGGTCATCACGGTCGCCGGCCTGGTGCTCGTGGCCACCGCGCTGGTGCACAACCTGGTGATCGTGGTCATGCTGACCGTGCTGCTGGGGGCGTGCGCGGGCATCGCCTGGATCATCGGCTACACGTTGATCGGGCTCGAGGTCGAAGACGGGCTGCGCGGCCGTACGTTCTCGTTCCTGCAGTCCACGGCGCGGGTGACGTTGCTGCTGGTGGTCGCCGTGGCCAACCCGCTGGCGGCGATCTTCGGCGTGCACGTGCTGCGGGTGGGCGAGGTCGCCTACCGGTTCGACGGCTCCAACCTGGTGCTGGT
The DNA here is from genome assembly GCF_044466425.1 of Nonomuraea sp. NPDC049400. Lineage (NCBI taxonomy): Bacteria > Bacillati > Actinomycetota > Actinomycetes > Streptosporangiales > Streptosporangiaceae > Nonomuraea > Nonomuraea sp. NPDC049400. The sequence continues at coordinate 235,164 of NZ_JBITMP010000004.1, read as the reverse complement.
GATCGGCGGGGTGCTCGCGATGGTCGTGGGCATCCTGGCGCTGCGGCACATGGACGACAGGAAGGGCGTTCCCCTGTCGGCCGACCTGATCGCGACGGTGCGGGGCGAACGGTTCCCGGCGGAGGCGGCCGAGCACGTGCCCGGGCTGTTCGTGGCGTTCGAGGGCGGTGAGGGGTCGGGCAAGACGACCCAGTCGCGGCTGATCGCCATCTGGCTGCGCGACCAGGGTTACGACGTGGTGCAGACGCGCGAGCCGGGCTCGACCAAGGTGGGCATGCGACTGCGGGCGATCCTGCTCGACGCGGCCGAGCGCGGGCTGTCGGCGCGGTCCGAGGCGCTGCTCTACGCCGCCGACCGGGCCGAGCACGTGGAGAAGGTGATCCGGCCCGCCCTCTACCGGGGCGCGCTGGTGATCACCGATCGCTACGTCGACTCTTCGCTGGCCTACCAGGGGGCGGGGCGGGCGCTCGACCCCAAGGACGTGTCCAAGATCAACGCTTGGGCCACGGGCGGGCTGGTGCCGCATCTGACCGTGCTCATCGACACGCCTCCCAAGGTGGGGCTGACCCGGCTGGGCGGGGCCGCCGACCGGATCGAGGCGGAGCCGCTGGAGTTCCACGAGCGGGTGCGCAAGGAGTTCCGCGCGCTGGCCGCGGCGGCGCCCGAGCGTTACCTCGTGGTGGACGGCACGCTGGCAGCCGAGCTGATCACCCGCCAGATCCAGGACCGGATCCGCGAGATCCTGCCGGATCCGGTGCCGCAGGAGTCGGAGGACGCCACGGGCACGATGCCCGCCATCACCGACACCATGTTCTCCACACGCCGGCGCGACTGATCTGCCCACGGCCGCGCTTCGGCGATGGTCCTTTGGGAGGAGGGCGCGGGAAACGGTGGCGCCGTAGCCGGGGGGCGGGGCGGCGCTCGTGATCGGCGGGGGCGTTGTCGGCGGTCGGTACGGGCGTAAGGGGATGTGCGGCTAGCCTTACGTCGTGGCAGTTTTCGATGACCTCATCGGGCAGGACCAGGCGGTGGCCGTGTTGTCGCGGGCCGCGGCGGCGGCCGGAGAGGTCGTCGAGGGCGGGCGCGGCGCGGGCATGACGCACGCGTGGCTGTTCACCGGGCCGCCGGGCTCGGGCAGGGAGGACGCCGCCCGCGCCTTCGCCGCGGCGCTGTTGTGCCCCGACGGGGGTTGCGGCCACTGCGACCAGTGCCACCAGGTGTTCATCGGCTCGCATCCCGACCTGGAGTCCGTACGCCCCCAGGGTCTGTCCTACAGCGTCAAGCAGACCCGCGAGCTCATCCTGCGGGCGGCCGGGGCGCCGACGCAGGGGCGGTGGCGCGTCATCCTGTTCGAGGACGCCGACCGGGCCACGGAGTCCGCCGCGAACGCCCTGCTCAAGGCCATCGAGGAGCCGCCGCCCCGTACGGTGTGGCTGCTGTGCGCGCCGGCGCCGGACGACTTGATGATCACCATCAGATCGCGCTGCCGGGTGGTCAACCTGACCACCCCCGCCACGGAGGCCGTCGCCCACGTGCTGGCCACGCGCGACAGCGTGCCGCCGGAGGTGGCCAGGTTCGCCGCCAGGGCCGCCCAGGGGCACGTCAGCAGGGCGCGGGCGCTGGCGCTCGACGAGGGCGTCAGGCGGCGTCGTGAGGCGGTGCTGAGCATTCCACGCTCGCTGACCGGCGTGGGGGAGTGCGTTTCTGCGGCCGAGCGGCTGGTGAAGACGGCGGAGGAGGAGGCCGCCGCGGCCACGGCCATGCTCAACGAGAGCGAGACCGCCGAGCTGCGCAAGCTCTACGGTGAGGGGTCCACAGGGAAGGGGCTCAACCGGGGGCTGGTACGCGGCGGGGCCGGGGCGTTGAAGGAGCTGGAGGACCGGCAGAAGTCGCGGGCCACCCGGATCAAGCGCGATTCGCTGGACTCGGCGCTGCTGGAGCTGGTGTCGTTCTATCGGGACGTGCTGGCCATGCAGTTCGGGGCCGGCGTCGAGCTGGCCAATGACGACCTCCGCTTCGATCTCGACCAGCTGGCCAAGGCATCCACGCCGGAGGAGACCTTGCGGCGGGTCGACGCGATCATGCAGTGCCGGGAACGGCTGGCGGCGAACGTCAATCCGCAGATGGCCGTCGAGGCGATGATGCTGGCGCTGCGTTCCTGATCCACGCTCCTCCGAAACGGACCCGTGACGCGAGCAGCAGATGAGGCTGTGAGGCGTCTCTGATACGTGGAAGTCGAACTACTCACCCAACAAGAGGCCCTGGCGCGGCAGCGGGTCGACGTGGCGTCGATCTTCGCCGAGCACCACGTGGGTCTCGTCCGGCTGGCCCTGATCATGGTCGGCGATCAGGCGAGCGCGGAAGACGTCGTGCAGGAGGCGTTCGCGCGCACTCACGCGGGCCGCGGCCGGTTACGCGATGCCGACAAGGCGCTGGCCTACGTGCGTTCCGCGGTGCTCAACGGGTGCCGGTCCGTGCTGCGCAGGCGGGCTACGGTGTTCCGGCGCGCGGTGCCGTACGAGCCGCCCGTCTGGTCGGCGGAGAGCGCCGCGCTCATGGGCGAGGAGCACCGCGAGGTGCTGCTGGCCCTGCGCGAACTGCCGCGCAGGCAGCGCGAGGCGCTGACGCTGCGCTACTACTTCGACCTGTCCGACCAGGAGATCGCCGACACCATGGGGATCGGCGCCAGCACGGTCAGGTCCACGGTCGCACGAGGGCTGGCGGCCCTCGCCCGGGTGCTTGGGGAGGATTCATGACCAGCCGTGTGGAAGACAGACTGCGCGAGGCCCTCGTCGAAGTGGGGGCGACGGTCGACGCCGGCGCGCTCAGGCCGTTGCGGGAGCCGCAGCGGACGCGGTTCCGGGTGGACTTCCGGCTCGTGACGGCGGCGGCGGCGGTCGTGGTGCTCGCGGGGGCGGCGACCGCCGTGTGGCTGAGTGGCCCGGGCGCCGAGGATCGTGCGGTGGCGGCCGACCCCGCGCCCGCCGAGAGCACGGAGGTAGCCGTCTTCCTGTGTACGAAGTCGGCGCCGAAGAATTCGTCGTGCCAGGGGCGCGACGCCAGCCGTGCGGAGAGGGAGGCGATCGAGCGGACGCTGAAGGAGTTGCCGCAGCTCAAAGAGGTGCTCTACACAGACCAGACCGCCGCCTACACGAATTTCCGAGCCGCTTTCGCGCACAACAAGGCGGTGCTGGACGCGGTCAAGCCCGCCGACCTGCCGGCGTCGTTCAGGTTGAAGTTCAAGAAGGGGGCCGACCCGAAGGAGGTGGAGAAGGCGCTTCGGGGAATGTCCGGCGTGCGGAGCGTCAGGCCGCAGGCTCTTCCCTCGGCCGAGCAACGGAAGCCGCTGATCAGCGTGTTCCTCTGCGGCAAGGGATCCGCCATGCCGGCGTGTGGTGCCGAGCGCGAGTCCCGGGGGAAGGACGGCTTCAAGGTCACCAAGGACGGAAAGGCGGCGACGGCCGCCCAGACGCGGGCCATCGAGAAGACGATCAAGGCCATGCCTGGAGTACAAGAGGTCGTCTTCGAGGACCAGGCGGCGGCGTACGAGAACTTCATGCGCACGTACCGGGGCAGAAAGGAGCTCGTCAAGGTGACGGACCTGCCGGAATCGTTCAGAGTGATGATGAAGCCCGAGGCGGAGTGGGTCCCGGTGGTCCGCCAAATGAGGCGGCAGCCCGGGGTGAGTCAGGTCATCTACGCCCCGTGTTACGCAGATTTGAGCGAGTTGCAAACCGCCTATGAGTTGTTACTGCCGGACGACAAGGTGTGCCCGACAGGCAAGTGATCCCGCTCCGCCCTCACTCTCCGCGCGCGGCACACGTAATGTGGCAGGGAAGGCCGTACAACCCCCTAGGCCGTCAGGAGGCGAGCTCGAGCCCATGGGAATGATCATGGCTGTGAGCTTCACCCGCTACGGGAGGCTCTACTACCTCGACCCCGGCGAGCACAGCCCGAAGGTGGGCGACAAGGTGCTCGTCCCGACCGACTCGGGTCCCGAGGTGGCGGAGTGCGTGTGGGCGCCGCAGTACTCGAGCGAGGACATTGACGGGCTACCGGTGTGCGCGGGCCTCGCGGGCGAGGAGCATCTCGCCCGCGACGAGGCCAACAAGCGGCGCAGGGCCGAGGCGCGCAGCGTGTCCAAGCGGCTGATCAAACGGCACACGCTGCCGATGAAGGTCGTCGGGATCGACTACCTCGACGAGGACAACGTCTACACCGTCTACTTCTCGGCCCCGCACCGGGTCGACTTCCGTGCCCTGGTGCGCGATCTCGCCCGCAACCTCCGGGCCAGGGTCGAGCTGCGGCAGATCGGGCCGAGGGACGAGGCGCGGCTGCAGGGCGGCATCGGACCCTGCGGTCGCGACCTGTGCTGCGCCACGTTCCTGAAGGACTTCGAGCCGGTTTCGGTGCGGATGGCCAAGGACCAGGACCTTCCCGTCAATCCGCTGCGGATCGCGGGGGCGTGCGGGCGGCTCATGTGCTGCCTCAAGTACGAGCACCCGTTGTACGTCGAGACGCGTTACCGGATGCCCCGCAACGGAAGCCGCGTGAGCACCCCGCAGGGCGACGGAACCGTGGTCGGGCACAACGTGCCCTCCGACACGGTGACGGTGCGCCTGGACGACGGCGGAAGGCGCTGCGCGTGCCCCTCGGCGTCGGTGTGCTCGCCTCGTATCCAGCACGAGACGATGTACGGCAAAGGACAGGAATCAGCCGATCAACCCCCTTCTGAATAACGAACAAATCAGGATTTAGCAGCACGATCAGGTATAAGTCAGGAAGATTCCTTCGGTCTGTTGTGGGAGCTAGATGACAGCGTGGCCAAAAAGTTTTCGCGGTCCCGATCCCGTACGTCGTGTCGTGTGGGAGTATCTTCGAGCGGGCATGACACTTATCCCGTCGGCACCCGAAGCGCGTACAGGATCGGATGAAAATGATCACGGTTGAGGACGGGGAGCTGGTCTCCGAGGTCAAGGACCTGCGCGATGTTCCCTTCGGCGATATCGGGGCCCCGGGGGAGCGGATGCTCGAAGACAATCTGCGCCGCGTGCTGCCAGACCGTTCCGCAACGCCTCCGGTGCCGGTCGCGGCCTTCTCGAACTTCGTCTAGCTTCTAGCCAGGGATGGCTGAGTGGAGTGGTTACTCCTTTCCGGCAGTTCGTTCTTAAAGTACACAGTAGATGCGATCTCGCCTGTAACCACTGTTACGTATATGAGCATGCCGATCAGAGCTGGCGTAGCCGTCCCAAAGTCATATCCGCACACACTGTTGGCCGCGTCGCCGCGCGGATAGCCGAGCACGTGCGGCGGCACGATGTGGACAAGATCGATGTCGTGCTGCACGGCGGTGAGCCGTTGCTCGCCGGACACGAGCGCCTGGACGAGATCGCTCGGGTGCTGCGTGGTGCGCTCGACGGAGCCTGTCAGGTCGACCTCCACATCCAGACCAACGGGATCCTGCTCGACGAGCGCCACTGCGATCTGTTCGCCGAGCACGGCATCCAGGTCGGTGTCTCGCTGGACGGCGACAAGGCGGCCAATGACCGCCATCGCCTCTACGCGTCGGGCAGGAGCAGTTACGACCAGGTCCTCCGAGCCGTGGAGCTGCTCAGGAAGCGGCCGGAGATCTATGCGGGCCTCCTGTGCACGATCGACGTGGCCAACGAGCCGATCACTGTGTACGAGGCGCTGCGGGAGCTCCAGCCGCCCAGGATCGACTTCCTGCTGCCCTACGCCACCTGGGACAACCCCCCTGAGCGGCCGTCCCCGACCGCGTACGCCGACTGGTTGATCGCCGTCTTCGAGCGCTGGAACGCGGACGGCCGGCCGATGTCCGTGCGCCTGTTCGAGTCGATCATCCGGACGACCAGAGGCGATGCGAGTCTGTCCGAGGCCGTCGGGCTCGAGCCGAGCACCATGATCGTCATCGACACCGACGGCTCGTACGAGCTCGTCGACTCGCTGAAGGTCGCATATGACGGCGCTCCGGCGACCGGCCACGACGTCTTCCAGCACGCGCTGGACGAGGTCGCCACGCATCCCGGCGTCCTCGCCAGGCAGGGCGGGCTGGAGAACCTGTCGGCCACCTGCCGGGAATGCCCCATCGTCACGAGTTGCGGGGGCGGGCTCTACACGCACAGGTTCCGCGCGGGATCGTTCGACAACCCCAGTGTCTACTGCGCGGACCTCGTCAAGCTGATCTCTCACATCCGGGACGAGACCGAGATGCCCGCGCACAAGATCCCCTACGCCGGCCTGGACTCGCTCGCGACCGGCTCCGGCAGCGCGGCCGACATGGAGCGGCTGGCGGACGCGCAGCTCAGCCTGCGGCGAGCGCTGATCGCCGCGCTGCGTCCGCGTGCCGCCGATGAGGTGTGGGAGCTGTTCACCAGGCTCGACCGGCACCACCGCGAAGCGCTGGAAGCCGTGCTGGCGCATCCGTATGTCCGGGTGTGGGCCGTGGAGCGCCTGCAGGGTGAGGGCGAGGCCACGTACCTCGCGAACGTCGCCGCGGCGGCGATGATCCGCGCGGGCCAGGACGTGACTCTGCGGGTGGCCGCCGGCCACGGCGCCGTCCACCTGCCGACCGTGGGCACGCTGCACGGCGTCGACGGGGACACGGTGACGCTCGTCGCGCAGGCCGGCGAAATCGGGACGGACGGAACCGCGAAGCACGAGTGGCGGCCGGTTCGTACGGTGAGCTGTGGCGACTTCTCGCTCGTGCTGGAGGACGCCGATCCCCATCGTGACTGCCACCAGTGGCCGGCGGCGGACCGGCTGGACGCGAGCGCCCTGAGCGCCTGGCGGCACTCGTTCGAGGCGGCGTGGTTCCTCATCGAGAAGGAATACCCGCAATACGCCCAGGGCCTGCGCGGCGGGCTCACCACGCTGACGCCGCTGGCCCCCGCGCCCACCGGGCGCGACGTGAGCTCCACCGCCCGCCACGCCTTCGGCGCCGTCGCGGCGGCGCTGCCCGCCGATCCCGCGACGCTCGCCCTGCTGCTCATTCACGAGTTCCAGCACGTCAAGCTGGGCGCCGTGCTCGACCTGTTCGACCTGTTCGACAAGAGCGACACCCGGCTCTACCACGCACCCTGGCGGGAGGATCCCAGGCCGCTGGAGGGGCTGCTCCAGGGGACGTACGCACACATCGGGGTGACCGATTTCTGGCGGACGCGGCGAAACGTCGTACGAGGTGCGGCGCAGGTCAAGGCGGAGGAAGAGTTCGCCCGCTGGTGTGGGCACACCCTGGCGGCCACCGGCACGCTGGCGGGCAGCCAGGCGCTGACTCCGCTGGGTGAGAGGTTCGTCGCCCGGATGCGAGAGACGGTGGCGGCGTGGCAGGCGGGCGAGGAAGCCCCGTGGTCGTAACCGGCTAAAGGCTCGCGGCCTATTCTCCATGCGGCGATATGTGCCGTGACTGCGCACGATTTTGAAAAGCCCGAATGTGTGACAGCTGGGCGTGCCTGGTGAGGGCACGTGCTTGATGTCCCATTCGGTAGACAGCCCGGATTACGTCCTCCACGCGGCAGGCCGGTCAGATGAATAGCGCGAGATAGGAGCTTTCTCCGAAGCTGCCCGAGTGTATAGTGAATCGTTCCGCAGTGAGGGAGGTTGATGTCAAGAATGTCGCCTTCCGGGGGGATCGGGCAAGTACCGTATTTTTTCCTTAGTTATGCGCATGAGCCCGACGACGGCAACATGGGTGGCGGTGACCCGGACAGATGGGTGCACCGGTTGTTTCTCGAGTTATGCACTGATCTTCTCCAGATCACCGGGTTGGAGAAGGCCTCGCACGCGGGCTTCATGGACCGCAGGCTGCGCCTGGGCGAGCAGGCCGCCCACACCTCCGAACCGCCACCCGTGATCATCCCCATCGTGTGGACGGCCATCGAATCGTCGAGCATGCCCGAATGCACGCGAGCGAGTCATACTCCAGCTCGCGAGGCGCATCAAAGAAGTCGCCGAGTCGTCCCCGTTGCTGGAGGCGAGGGACGTTCCCGACTACACGGCACTTCCCAATGCCTTCGTCGGCTACAAGCTTCCGCGCACCATCAAGGTGACGGTGGTGGCGCCCGATATAGATCACCTTCCCGAGGGCCGTACCCCGTACTACTACGGTCAAATGCCGCACGAATGGAGCCCGTACCGTCACGAGGGAACCACCGGCCGCTCGTATCCGAGCTGGCCGATTTCGCGCGACTGCGCGGGATCGACACCGAGGTGGCCCCGCTCGACATGTCCGACGGCGAGCGACACGTGCCTGACGCTCCCGGAATGGTGCTGGTGGATCCGTGGGCCACACAGGTCCCTGACATGCGGGACACGCTCAGCAAGTTCGGCAGCTCGGGCAGGCACTGGTACCCCGTCAAGGTGCCGTGGAACGACGCGGACGTGCAGACGAGCAGGGCCGAGCCCCAGCTGCGCCGTTCGCCCGGCATGGTCATCCCGGGCGACTGCGGCGAGCCCGCCGCCCATGACGTGCAGTCCCTCGACGACCTGCGGCAGAAGATGCCCAAGATGCTGGCGCGCGCCTCCGAGCGCTACCTGCAGACGGCCCAGGTGAACTCGCCGCCTTCGGGCAAGAGATCGAGACTTATAGAGCCAGGAGACGGCGATGTCCAAGGACGAAAGTGAAGGCCGGATCGTCACGTTCTACTCCTACAAGGGCGGGACCGGGCGGACGATGGCGGTGGCCAACGTCGCCTGGCTGCTGGCCAGCAACGGCCTGCGCGTGCTGGCCATGGACTGGGATCTGGAGTCGCCCGGGCTGCATCGCTTCTTCCGCCCGTTCCTCGACGACAGCGTGATGAGCGCGACCACCGGCGTGATCGACATCGTCAACGAGTACCGGTGGGAGGCCGCGAGCCCGCGCGAGCACGACACCGACTGGCATCTGGAGTACGCCAAGGTGGTGCCGCACGCGGTGTCGCTGGAGTGGCGGTTCCCGAAGCAGGGCACCCTGGACTTCCTCTCCGCCGGCCAGCAGAACCGCGACTACTCCTCGCTGGTGTCCGCCTTCGACTGGGACACCTTCTACGAGAGGCTGGCCGGCGGCAGCTTCCTGGAGGCCCTGCGGGCCGACATCAAGCGCAACTACGACTACTGCCTGATCGACAGCAGAACGGGTTTGAGCGACATCGCCGACATCTGCACGATCGACATGCCGGACATCGTCGTCGACTGCTTCACCATGAGCGATCAGGGCATCGACGGTGCGGCAAGGGTCGCGGGGGCCATCAGCGGGCGTCATGACCGCCACCGCAGGATCCTGCCCGTCCCGATGCGGGTGGACGACGGCGAGAAGAAGAAGGCGGATGCCGGCCGGGCGTACGCGCGTTCCCGGTTCGAACGCTTCCTCACGGACATGTCCGCCGAGGACCGGGAGCGCTACTGGGGAGCGGTGGAGGTGCCGTACAAGCGCTTCTACGCCTTCGAGGAGACCCTGGCCGTCTTCGGCGACGCCCCGCAGTCACCCGGATCGCTGCTCGCGTCCTTCGAGCGGCTGACGGAGATGATCACGCAAGGCCAGGTCACCGGGCTCGTGCCGATGGAGGAGCCGGTACGGCTGCGCTGGCTGGAGTCGTTCACGCGAAGAGAGCCCGCTCTGCACGAGGAGATCCTGCTCAGCTACGCGCCGGAAGACCGCATGTGGGCCGACTGGATCGCGATCGTGCTCCGCCAGGCCAACTTCCGGGTCGTCCCGCAGGCGTTGTCGGCGGTCGGGGACGGCAACGGCGCAACGGCCGCGGACGGCGTCGTGGCCGTGGTGTCCGCGGCCTACCTGCAGGATTTCCAGGCCGCGGCCTGGGCGACGGCCACCGAGGACGGGTTGAACCTGGCGCCCCGGCTGACGATGCTGCGGATCTCAGGTGACCTGCGGCTCGGCCCGCCCTTCTCGGAGCAGCCGACCGTCGATCTCTTCAGGCTCTCTTCCTCGCAGGCCGCCGAGGCGATCCTGCGCGCGGTCGGCAAGCCCGCCGCCGTCGTCAACGACCCGGCGGTGCTGAGCGCCCGCTTCCCCGGCACGGTGCCGGCCATCTGGAACGTCCCACCGCGGAACGCCGCGTTCACGGGGCGGGACAAGGCGCTGGAAACCCTGCGCGACCAGCTCGTCGGCGGCAACCAGGCGGTGGTGCTCCCGCAGGCGCTGTACGGGCTCGGCGGCGTCGGCAAGACACAGGTGGCGCTGGAGTACGCCTACCGCTTCCAGGCCGACTACGACGTGGTGTGGTGGATCGCGGCGGAACAGCCGGATCTGATCAATCCTGCCCTGGCCGAACTCGCCCGGCGGCTCCACCTGCCCGTCGGCGACAGCATCGTGGAGGCGGCCGAAGCGGTTCGCGAGACGCTGCGCCGAGGTGAGCCCTACAAGCGCTGGCTGCTGATCTTCGACAATGCCGGTGAGCCGGAGGACCTGCGGAGGTACATGCCCGGAGGCCCCGGGCACATCATCGTCACCTCGCGCAATCCGACCTGGGTCAGCATCGCCAAGCCGCTCGAAGTCGACGTGTTCAGCCGGGAGGAGGGCCTGGAGCACCTGATGCGGACGGTGCCCGGCCTCAACCCCGACGACGCCCTGCGGGTGGCGGAGGCGCTGGGCTACCTGCCGCTCGCCATCGCGCAGGCCGCGGCGTGGCTGAGAGAGACCGGCCAGCCGGCCTCCGACTACGTCGAGCTGCTGCAGAGCCAGGCGGCCGTCGTGCTGTCGGCGAACCAGGCCGCCGACTATCCCAGCCCGGTGGCGGCCACGTGGAACGTCTCGTTGAGCCAGCTCAAGGAGCGTTCACCCGCCGCCGAGCGGCTGCTGCAGCTGTGCGCCTTCTTCTCGCCCGACCCCATCTCGCTGTCGCTGCTCTACAGCAAAGAGACGATGAAAGTGCTCGTGCCGTTCGACAAGTCGCTCCAGGGGGAGAAGCTTGTGCTCGGCCGGGTCATCAGGGAGATCAGCAGGTTCGCCCTGGCCAAAACCGATCAGGGCAGCAACACGCTGCAGGTCCACCGTCTCGTCCAAGCCGTGATCCGCGACCAGATGACGCAGGAGGAGAGAGACAAGGTCTCCCACGTGGTGCACCGCATCCTGGTGGAAGCCCGGCCCCGCCAGGGAGAGGTGGACGACCCGGAGAACTGGGAGAAGTACGACCTCATCTGGCCACACCTGCTCCCGTCCAACGCGGAGACGTGTGTGGAAGAGGAAACCAAGCAGCTCCTGACCGAGCGCGTGCGGTACTGGTGGAAGCGCGGCGACTACGACAACGCCCTGCAACTCGGCGAGCGCCTGTCCAGCTACTGGGAGCAGAAGTTCGGCCAGCTGGAACAGCAACGGCTGCACCTGCTGACCAATATCGCCAACGTGCAACGCTCGCTCGGCATGTTGCAGGAGGCGTACGAGCTGGAGCAGTGGGTCTGGGGCCACCAGCGCGAGCTGTTCGGCGAGGACCACCCGCACACGCTGCTGACCGCCAGCGGGGTCGCCGCGGACCTGCGGGCGCTCGGGCAGTTCCGCGAGGCGCTGGCACAGGACAGGGACGTCTATGAACGCTGGAAGGAGGTGTACGGCGAGGACCACCCGAGGGCGCTGCGGTCGGCGAACAACCTGGCCGTCTCCTACCGTCTCGTCGGCGACTGGCGCAATGCGAAAGAACTCGACGGCGACATCTACCAGCGCATGCTCCAGGCACTGGGGCCGATGAACCCCAACACGCTCAACTCGGCCCAGAACTTCGCCAGGGACATGCGCGAGGCGGGAGATTTCGAGGCCTCGATCGCTCTGCTGCGGCAGACGCTCCAGCATTACGCGGACCTGAATTTCGACGACTATCCCATCGCGCTGCGCGCCACGAAGAGCCTCGCCGTGTCGCTGCGCAGGGCCGGGCAGCGCAAGGAGGCGGCCGAGCACGCCCGGGACGTTTACAGCCGTTACATCCGGCTCTATCCGTCCGATCCCGAGGCCAAGGCCGCCGCGCTGGAGCTCGCCTGCTGCATGTCCTCCGCGGGTGACAAGGCGGCGGCCAGGGACATGGCGCGCAACGTGATGAAGGACTACAGCGAGCTGCTCGGTCCTGAGCACCCGTACACGTCCGCCGCGGCCAACAACCTCTGCTCGTACCTGCGCGGACTGGGAGCCCTCGACGAGGCCCGTGGCATGGGGGAGCGCAGTCTCGCCGCGCTGCGCCGCCACCTCGGTGACACGCACCCGTTCACGCTGACCTGCTCGATCAACGTGGCGAACTGCGCCGCGGACCAGGGAGAGCTGGATACGGCCGAGCGCATGGAGCAGCGCACGCTGGTCGGTCTCATCGCCACGCTGGGCAATGATCATCCCGATGTGCTGGCCTGCCAGGCCAACCTGTCGATCACCCTGCGTTCGCTCGGCAGGGACAAGGAGGCGGACGAGCTACGCAGAAGGACCCTCGCCGCGGTGACCGTCAAGCTGGGTGAAACGCATCCGTGCACCGAGGCCCTGCAGAAATGGCGGCGCGTCAACAGGGACCTCGAACCACAGCCGACCTGACGCTCAGGATTTCGATCCGCAGCCGATCTGACGCTCAGCCCGCCGGTTCGACGAGTTCGCGGGTGAGCCAGGGCAGCACCCTGGGCAGGACGCTCAGGGCGTCGAGATGTGCCAGCCCGCGCTGGATGCAGACCGTCGCGTTCGGGATGCGCCGGCCCAGCCAGCGGGCGTGCCCCACCGGGGCGAACACGTCGTTCTCGCCATGCCACACCAGGGTGGGCACCCGGATGACGGCCGGATCGAACCCCCAATCCGAGTTGAACGCCAGCACGTCGTCCACCCACCCGTCCGCCGAGTGGCGCAGGGCCTCGGTGAAGTTGCGGACCATCATCCGGCGCAGGCCGTGGTCGGAGACGATCCGGCGGTCGGCGCGACCGCCCTCCTGTCCGATGGACAGCACCTTGCTTTCGGGATCCGCCCGGATCTGGTTCGCGAGCGAGGTCAGGCGGGTGGCCGCGAGATGCGGCCCCGTCCGTGCGACCAGATATTCGAGCACGTTCGACTCCGCCATGCCCGCGAACCAGTCGAGCCCCTCGGCGCTGTGCGGGGCGAGGCTGACCAGCGCGGCCGCTCGCCTCGTGCGCTCGGGAAGCAGCGCGGCGCAGGCGAGCGCGTGCGGCGCGCCGCCCGAACGCCCCACGACGGCGAACCTGTCGATCTCGAGCGCGTCCGCGATCGCCGCCACATCCGCGGCGATGCTGGCCACCGTCCTGCTCGGCATCCTGTCCGACAGCCCGTATCCCGGCCGGTCAAAGGTGATCAGCCGGACACCCAGCCGGTAGAGCACCTGCGCGCGGGGAGACGGGCCGAGCCTGCTGCCGGGAGTGCCGTGCAGGAGGAAGATCGGGGTGCCGCCGGGCTTTCCCCGCTCCTCGACCGCCAGCCTTCTGCCATCCGGAGCGACCACGATACGGGGCAAGACATCCTCCGTCTGATCTTGGGAGAAACCCGTCACAGAGTCTTTCGGCGATCTGTCTTCTCTTGGAGAAACCCCGAGCAACCGGACGTACGCGTGCCCGGACAGTACGGTCACGGTACTACGGCGCAGCGGACCGGTGAATACCCGAACGAGGCCGCCGCCCGGGACGGTAGATCGATGGGAGCGAGAACCCCTTGGGCTCCTGTAGACTCTTCGAAGCTGCAGAGCCCGCCGCCTTAGCTCAGTCGGCCAGAGCACTTCACTCGTAATGAAGGGGTCTGGGGTTCGAATCCCCAAGGCGGCTCCAGTTCAAAGGCCCTTCCGGATGATCCGGAAGGGCCTTTTGCATGGGTGTACAGCAGCTCCGTACAGCAACCGCCTCTAGCGATCGAGGCTTTCGTTGAGCTGGTAGAGCCTTGCGGGTCTCAGGACTAGCGATCTGGGTTTAGACGTTCATGGTCACCGAACGCGATACGACTGTCCCCCAGGGGTGATCCATCGCTGGAGCGCCCAGAGCTGGAACGCTAACCGAACGTCAGTTGGTGTCCTCCACCTTGTCGCCACTGGGCGGGATGATCTTGTTGAAGAACGGGATGGCCAAGCCGAACGTGCCACCGCTGTACAGGAACGCCATCTGCCAGATGGTGCCGGCCGACGTCGTCAGGGCGAACGCGAGCACCGCAACGAATGCCGCCGCCATGACCACGACGGCGGCTCGGACGGTGAGTAGGTACATCGCTCCTCCGTAGGGGGACGTAGGGCGCGGCGATCACGCCCTTGTCTTGAGCGGCGAGCCTTCCATTCCTGAGAACTCCGGCTTTCGCCTGCTCTGATCCCAGCATCGGGGTGCTCTGGAGTAGTTTTCCCTTTGTGTTGAAGTGTTTTCTCTGGTGATACGTGGCGATTTAACGTGGTCGTGATTGAAGTCTAGGTGGTCAAAGGTTGTCGGGAGTAGGCTTTGCTCGTCTTGATGTGTCGATAGTAGGCGAGGGTCTTGTCATGGTGAGAGCGATAGCCATGCCATCCAAGGATCAGGTGCCCGAAGGCCCGCACCGGGAGCTCCTGATACTTCTCTTCCAGATGTACCGGGCCGCTGGACGCCCTCCGCTCAAGCAGATCGTCTCCACCGCGGAACGACTTGGGCTTGACGGCACGGCGAGCCAGGAGACGATCCGGCGCACCCTCCACGGCAAGGTCATTCCTGAGCGGTGGGAAACGGCATACGCGATTTATGCGCCGCTGTGCGCGCTCGCCGATGTTGATCCCGATGCGGAGTACTATCACAACGACTACGAGGGATACGGCGAGCCGGACACCTCAACGCACAAAGAGCTGTTCAGACGGGCGTGGAGTGCGGCTTTCGACACCGAAGAATTGCCGCCTCCTCTTTTGGGAGCCAAGGTCACGAACACGCAGGCTCAGCCCGTCCTCGATTTCTCGGATGAACCGCCATTCTGACCTGCAAGTCTTCAAGGCACTCGGCGAGTGAGGGGCGGCTGCAACATGTTGCAGCCGCCCCTGCCTTGCCGAGCACGGTGGAAGTGCGTGCGGAGCGCCCTTCTGGTTGTTGTTCCTGTTAGTGCCGACACGATTGTCGTCTGGCGATTCAGTCGTCGGCGGACGCAAAGATTTACGATCCAGACCGTGGGGCTTCTGCGTACATCCGAAACACATTGCCATGGTCAAGTTTGCTGTGGGCGAGCTGAGTGGCAACAGCTTGCTCATCACCCCAGCGCCCCATGCCATCAGCAAGGGCGGTCGTATAGGCCCTGACGGCGTCTTTGAGCTCCTCCAGCTTCGCTGTCGTAACCACCCGCATATTTGGTACGCCTATACCTCGTACGTCGAGGTCCCGGCTCGGGTGGACCATGACCGGAAGCGGAGTAACTTCAGGGTATTGCTCCTGATCCCAGCGGACACTGCCACCGAGCTGGTCTAGGTCCTTCTTGGAAATAGTTTCGGTTGTTGCGCCCGTCTTCAGCTCGGTGACCGCGTGGCGGTCGCGACCGAGCACCCACAAGTTATCCGGGCCGGTGCCGTACGCCTGCTCTGGGCGAGAACTGGTGAACCCCAGATGACGTCCCAAGCGCTCCCACGCGGCTTCGGCCTCCTTGGTGCGCTCTTCGTCCCACGTGATCTGATCTAGCATGGCCCGCACGCCCAGGACCAAAGATGTTGCGTCCTTGTACTGGCTCGCCAAGAACTCAGCAGCCGCGCGCGCCTGACTAGCGGCGGCTTTGAGCTGAGAGGGAGCAACGCCGACGGCTGGTCGGAGAACGAAGGCGTTCCTATTTCCCGCAGCAGAGAGCACTTGTTGCGCGGCTGCAGGATCAGTCAGGTGCAGGTACGCAGCCTTCTGCTCCATGATCCAACCACTTGTAGCAGGATCACTCAGAGTGTTGATGACCTCCTGCAGTTGGTCCACAGCGGCAAGCGACTGACCAGCCGAGGCAAGGTCGAACGCTTTGCGTGCGGCGATGGCCTCTGGGCGGATGGTGCTGGTCTCTGCGTAGCGGACCTCCGCGAGCGCCCGGCGGCTGCGTTCGACCCAGGCGGGAAGGCGGTTCAGGCAGGCAGACAGTGCACTACGGATTGCATCCAGGCCCTCTCCCTGAATCTGCGTGGCGATGTCGCGGCTCAGATTGAGCTGTGCCCGGGTAGCCGGCGAGAAGAGGCTCAGGTGAAGCGGATCATGGGTAGCCACCGCGAGATTGGCACCCAGCAGCAGTACTGCACATGAGTCGTCTGTGTCACGTACACCGCGCCCCATGCCCTGCTCGATGCGCTGTACCTCGCGGGCTAGTCGGACAGGGCTATCGGCAAGAGCAACAGCCTCCCGGCTCTCCACAGCGTCCATCGGCCGCGGAATGCCATCCAGAATGAGCAGGTCGCAGGCCCTGCCAGGGAGGTCGATTCCGTCATACTTGTTGACGAGAACAACCAGTCCGACATGGCCGGCCTTGAGATCCGCCACACCCTGCTGAAGGTCTCGAACCAAGAGGATGCGGTCGGCGTAGTGCCGCCACACGTTGGCTGCTTTCAAGCTTGGCACGAGAACGACAACGTTGATGGGTTCGGCCTCCACGATGCCGTCACCGTCGCGATCGCCTTGGGAAAACTGGTGAGCCAGAACACGGATGGCTTCCTCGTCCATGGAAGGGTTGAGCGCGATAGGAGCCAGTATCATCCGGTCACCCAGATCGGCCGCGCTTCCTGGTGTGACCGGATGCGCGAGCAACTCAGGGGCCGCATCTAGATCTGTTACCAAGATGCTGTCATCCGCCAGAGTGGCAGTCAGATAGACGCGACGGCGCGCGCGGGCAAAGGATGGGATCATATGGATCGGTGGGCAGGGCGGGCGGATTTCTACACTGCGGCCGGTGACGGTGGCAGCGCATAGGTGTAGCACATTCGAGATCAGCGGCCAGGCGAATTTGAATACATCATCCGACCGGAATGGATGTAGCAACTTCATGACATCGCTACGCCTATCAGCCCACGACCAGAATGGGATACGAGCGGTTGCGCTGTATTCCTTGGCCTTAACGTCCTCCCACACGTTGAGGGACTGATGCCGAAGATCTTCCTCGAACATGTCGAGGATGGCGCCGTAGGCGTCATGAGTGTCGGGGATGGTTAGCCGAAACTGGCCCTCCGTTGTTGCAAGGGCGGCGTGGGCGTCGTCGACGACAACAATGCCTAGGTCGACTGGTGCACGGCCATCTCCTGCTACACCAAAGATTGATTTTCCATTGATCAGCTTGTGGAAGGTGGTCACCAAGATGGCTTGCTGGGAGACGAACGCAAGATCGCTGGGATCGTTGGTCGTCTTCAAGCCGAGACGTGCAGCCTCCTCGCAGACACGGCTGGCGAGGTAAGTGTCGGGAGCCAGGTAGACGGCCTTACCTATGCCTTCGTTAAGGGTGCTTTGGGCGATTAGTAGCCCAGCGACGGTCTTGCCGCCACCGGTGTTCTGTTTGATGACGATGTCGCGATCATCCCTGCGGACATACCACTTCTCGAGTACCTCGCCCTGTTCTTGGCGTAGGTAGGGCCAAGGCCGGTGAGGAAGAGCCGCGTAGATGTCGCGCGGGCGTAGCAAGGGTTCGTGGTCCGCCGTGCCGATCCGGCTCCAGTCCAGTGGCATTGGACATCCCTTCGGGTCCGATCTCGTCCAGATGTGGGCCGATCTAACCGAAGATATACGCTTTCGGGCCTCGCTGATTACCAAATTGGAACGTTCTTGGCGTTCGTGACCCAGAGGTAAGAGGCGGCCGGGAGTGTAGGCCATCCTGAGTTCCGAAACAGCCCATAAAGCGTCGTTATGGACCATTGGTGCGGAAGAGGCGATCTATCGCCGACAGGCAGTGCTGGGGCGTGGCCGTAGTCGGTCGTGTCGAGCAGCAGTGTCGTCTCGCGTTAGCCGAGCGGGCGCAGACCGTCGAGGCACCACCTGCAGAGCGTCCAGTTTTGAAGCTCGAGGACGTTCTCGACAGATCACGACAGGGTGACGGGGAGCCGCGAGGGCCGCAGGCCCAACTTAAAGGCCCTTCCAGGTGATCCGGAAGGGCCTTTTGCATGGCCGTACAGCAACCACCTCTAGCGATCGAGGCTTTCGTTGAGCTGGTCGAGGGCCTTGCGGGTCTCAGGACTCGCGATCTGGGTGTAGACGTTCATGGTCACCGAGATCTGAGAGTGCCGCAGGATACGCATCGCCACCCGAGGGTGAACGTCCAGAGCGGCCAGCATCGAGGCGCAGGTGTGCCGAGTGTCGTGGACGCGGATGCGGGGGACACCGGCGGCCTTGCCACGCAGCTCAAATGATCGGTTGAAGTTCCGCGGCTCGACAGGCGTGCCGTACCGGGTGGTGAAGACGAGATCGGAGTCCTTCCACTTGTCGCCGGCCTCTTTGCGGGCGTCCTCCTGGACTCGGCGTCGGTGCTTGAGGGCGGTGACGCAGAGTGCTGGGAGGGGGAGCGAGGCGTCCGAATCGGCGGTCTTGGTCGTGTCACGGTGGAGCAGCTTGCCGTGGACGCGGTTGAGCTGGTGGGAGACCCACAGCTCTTGACCAGTGAGATCGATGCTGTCCCAGGTGAGCCCCAGGACCTCGCCACGACGCAGGCCGAGAACGAGCATGAGCACGAAGGCTGCGTAGAGCGGCTCGTCCACGGCCCGCAGATGCTCGAGGAACTTCCGCGCGTCATCGACGCTCCACACGACGTGCTTGCGCCTCTTCGTGGTCACCTTGGGCAGCGTGGTCAGCGAGACGGCGTTCTTGGAGATCAGTTCTTCGCGGATGGCGTGATTGAGAGCGGAGCGGAAGACGCGGCGGATGCTCTCGACGGTCCCGCGTGACGGGTGGTCCTCGCAGCACTGGCCATCCGAGCAGCACGGCTTCTTACGCTTCTTCTTCTGCGCGCAGCAGGTGCACAGGGCCGGAAGGGTGTTGAGCCAAGTCTGGACGTCGCGGACGGTCAGCTTGTCGAGTCGCCTCTTGCCCAGGCCGGGTATGAGGTAGAGCCGTACCAGCGCCTCGTACCCGGCGTAGGTCGTCGGTTCGCGGTTGGGCTGCACCACGTCGGAGAGCCAGCGGTTGAGGAAGGCGGACACCGTCTCGTGTCTGGTGGCCACAGGTCCCCTGCGAGCCTGCTCGTGGAGCTTGAGCCACTTCTCGTGGGTCTCCTCGCGGGTCTTGCCGTAGGCCCACTTGCGGGTGCGCTTGCCGTCAGGCGTGGTGACCCAGACGTAGCCCGCCCAGCCGTCCTTGTACGGGAAGATCGAGCCTTCCCCGTTCGATCGCTTGCCCATCAGGCGGCCTCCTCACATAGGCGGGTCACGTAGGCGTCCAGGGCGGACGATGGGATGCGGCGGCAGCGGGCGCTGACCAGGATTGATGTGATCTCGCCGGAGCGGATCAGGTTGTAGAGGGTCCAGCGGCTGATCTTGAGAACGGCCATGGCCTCGGGCACGGTGAGCAGTTCAGCGGTCATACGCGGCCTCCTGAGTGAGCGAGGCGGCCAGGGCGTGTTCGCCGGGTGTGAAGCCCTGTCCGGCGTATTGCCAGTGGCCGAGGACGTAGGTGGTTTCTGGGTCGTAGGGCAGGCGGGCGCGGGCCCAGTCGATGCGGGCCTGGCGCAGGTCGCCGAGGGTGGTGGAGTAGGCGCGGCTCTTGGTGGAGAAGTGGCCGCGGAAGCCGAGCATGTGGGCCCAGTCGCGTAGGCGTAGATGGGCGAGGTCGGGATGGGTGGCTGGGTTGCCGAGTGTCCAGGCGGTGCGGATGAGGCGTGCCGGGTGCTCGGCGATGTCGAGGCGGTGGAGTTGAAGGATGGTGGCGCTGGTCAGGGGCCGGTCGAGAGTGCCTGAGGTCTCGGCGGCCTTGGTGGCGTACTTGGCGATGTAGCCCGCGACCTTCTCTTCGGTCATGTCGCCGGTGCTGGAGTCGGCGGCGGTGGCGATGTGTTTGACGTCGATCTGGTCGCCCCAGAGGAGTTGGCGGGTGGGCTGTCCGAGGTCGGGCGAGGGGAGCTGTACAGCGCGAGCCGCCGAGTGGATCGCGCCGTCGAGCAGTTCGACAGTGGCCCAGGCCGGTGGTGGGACGGGTGTGGTGTCCTCGGTGCGGCTGTCCAGCCGGATCACGGCGTGGAAGTGGACAACACCGCGGGCCTGGTACTCGGCGACCTTGGCGAAGGAGATTCGTACGGTCTCATCGAAGGTCTTGCGGGTCAGGCCAGCGGCGGCGGCCAGGTGCCGGCGGAGGTAGATAGTGAAGCGCCGCCACAGGTCTCCGGCGTGGGCGTTCCACAGGATGTGGCCGACGTAGTCGTAGGTGTCAGGGTCGAGTGGTTGGCCGATGGCCGGGTCTCCTTGTTGGTGGCGGGTGAAGCAGGCCGGGCTGGTCCTGCGTGGGTGGCAGATGGGTGCGGCGCCGTCTTTGGCGGGGCCTCGGTGGACGGGGCCGAAGGTGGGTGCGGTGAAGGTGGCCAGCACTCTCGGGTGCGTGCATACGGTGGCCGGGACGCCCTTGTCGCCGCCGAGAAGGCCCGCGCGGATGAGGTGGAAGGTGTCGCGTCGGTAGGTCTCGGCGCACGCCGGGCAGCGGGCTTGGCGGCGGTTGCCGCAGCGGACGAGGAGTTGGCCGTGAGGCTCGTGGATGGTGGTGTAGTGCCGCAGCAGTTCGCCCGTGACGCTGTCGATGGTGTCCGACTCGCCGGTGAGGCGGATGGGTTCGCGGCAGCCGCGTAGCCGGTCCACCTGGTGCAGCCAGCGGGTCACGTCGTGGTTGGAGCGCCGGGCGAGGTCGCGGATGACCGGGCCGACGAGGGCGCTGATGGATGCGGGTAGCTCGATGGCTTCGGTCATGGTGCCTCCTCTCCGGTGCCTTCGCAGCACGGGCAGTTGATGGTGATCAGTTGGTTGCTGCGGATGGAGCGGACACGGACGGAGCCGTATCCGCCGCATTCCGGGCATGGCCGGTGGCGCATACTGGAGTTCCTTCGTTGAGTGCGGAGGGTGACGCCCCACGGGGGCGGCGTGGCTGCCAGGCTTGAGCCGTCCCGTGGTGGCGTCGTTTGCGTTCAGTTGTGGTTGTCGATGCCGGTGCCGGAGCAGTCGCGGCAGGTGTCGTCGTCGTAGAGGCCGGTGCCGTTGCATGTCGCGCAGGCGTAGGCCTGGATCTCGGTGGTCATCGGGTGCGTCCTCCTTGGTGGGTGGAGCAGGTTTCGGCGACCTCGATGACGAGGGTTTGGCCGGTGGGGTTGAGCTGGCTGCGGTAGGCGGTGATGGCGCCGGAGCCGAGGCAGCGGCGGCAGTAGGGCTTGTTCATGTCGGGTCTCCTTGCGTGGTGATCCAGGCGTCGCGGTCGCCGTTGGCGTGCGCGATGGCGGCCAGGACGCGCCGGAGGTTGGTGAGGTCCAGGCCGGTGATGATGGGGCGGAGCTCGACCGGCAGGCTGTCGGCGAGGGAGAGGGCGATGCGCAAGATGGCGGCCTCGCTGCCGCAGCAGGGCAGTCGGCCGGCGGACAGCGCAGTGTGAGCGGCCTGCCAATCGATGACCGCGTACGAGGGGCGGGTGTGGGCGGCAGGGATGTAGTCGATGGCGTAGCGGCGGAAGTCGGCGCGGTGGAGCCATACGCCGTGCTGGATGAGCAGCTCGACAGCGGCCTCCATGGCGTAGGAACCGCGGGCCCAGGCGCGGGCGGCCTCGGCCAGTTCGAACGAGGTGGGGTGGGTCATGAGATGGGTTCCTTTCGGATCTGGGTGAGTAGGTCTGTGGCCAGCTCGGCCGAGACGCCCATGCGGGCGCGTAGCTGCTCGCTGGTGATGGGCTTTTGGTGGGTGGTGTGGTGGTCGTCGGCCAGGCGGCGGGCGTAGGCCACAAGTGCGGGCGACGGGACGGGCCGGGCCGGTTGCGGCTTGGCAGCGTCGAGCGCTGGTGTGTCGTGGATGATCTTCTGGACTGGTGTACCGGCGTCCTCGGTCACCGCTTGTGCGGCGGGTGCCGGGGCGCGGCGGGAGGCGCGGCGTTCGAGCATGGAGACCGCGACCAGGAACGCCACGGCGGGTGTTGCGGCGGTGATCCAGCCCCACACGCTCGGGTGGGCGGTGGCCAGGTTGGCCGCCAGGGTGAGCACGATGCCGCCGGTGAGCACGAGCGCCGGCCACGAGATGATCCCGTGTCGGCGGCGGCCGGTGCGTTTGTCGCGTTGGAGTTCGCGGGCGGCCATCACGCACATCAGGTCGATGCACACGGCGACCGCCCACGCTTGCCAGCCGCGCTGCCCGTGCCGGGCGGCCAGGTCGCTGATGTGGGTGAACGAGCCGACAGCGGCGATGACCGCCAGGACGACCACGGGGCCGGTGTCGAGCAGGCGCGAGCGAATGCGGACCATAGCGAGGCACCTCCTTTCGGGCTTCAGGCATGGGCGGGGTAGGGACCTGGCGCGATGGGCTCGCGGCCGGGCCGTACAAGGTGTGGTCAGGTGGGCTCGCCCTCGCGGGCCAGCGCCTCCAGCTCCGCGTCCGTCACGGTGACGGTCAGGTCGGTGGCGGTGAGCAGGTCGGCCCACGTGGGCGCGAGATCGGCGTGCGCCTGGGCGGCGGCCTCGGCGACTTCTTCGCTGACGTAGACGGAGCGGGCGCGGTACCAGCGGCCGTCATCGGCGACGACAACGGCGGTACCGGGCATGTTGGCTGGGATCTGGCGGGCCGCGTCCAGGGCGGCGGGGTCGGTGTCTCCGAGGGTCATGGTGGCGGTCTCCGGGTCGTTCACTCGGTGGCAGACCCGGCCGGAGAGCTGGGAGCGCAGGGCGGTGACGCCGGGGCCGAGGTCGGAGCCGACCCGCTGGCCGCAGACGAACAGGTAGACGCCGAAGGCCCGGCCGAGCTGGGCCAACCGCAGCAGGGCGGTGGCGGTGGAGGCGATCTCGTCTTTCTCGCCCTTGTGGGCCATCAGGAACAGTTCGGCGACCTCGTCCACCAGGACGACGACTGGTGTCGGCCGTAGGTCCTGTGGCAGTTTCCAGATGTTGCGTGCCTTGTTGCTGCGGCACAGGGCCATCCGGGTTTTGACCAGGCAGATCAGGTCGTCGAGCAGGCCGACGCATTCGGCTCGTTCGGTGGCGATGGCCGACAGGCGCGGCCCGTAGGCGGTCAGCTCCACCCCGCCTTTGAGGTCGAAGCCCACCAGGGCGACGGGTTGCGCGGACAGGCCGGTGATGAGCGCGTTGAGCAAGGTGGACTTGCCGGATTGGGTGGCACCGGTGTTGAGCCAGTGTGGAACGGTGCGGAAGTCGACCACCCATGGCGCGCCGGTTTCCAGCAGTCCGACCCGTACCCTCAGCAGCCCTTCGGAGAGGACCGGGGTGCGGACCTCCGAGAGTGGGTCGCCTCGGGTAGCCAGCAGCGTGACGCGGCCCGGCCGGGACGCGACGAGCCGGACCGAGTGCACGCGCCAGGCGTGCGCGAGGTTCGATAGGCGGGCGGCGTAGTCCTCGGGCGTCTGCCCATCCATCAGCTTGACGTTGACGCGGAAGCCGAGCCGGTGTGGGCGGATGATGCCCAGGCGGGGCGGTTTGTCGATCTGGACGCGGCGGATCTTCCGCTTCTGCGAGAGGGAGATCGTGGCGTGCCCGACGATCGGCAGGCCGTCGAGGGTGTAGCGCCAGCGGCGCCGCTTGCGGGTGAGCGTGCAGCCCAGGGCGACGTTGCCCCAGGTGAGGTAGACGTGTGCGGCCTTGAGCGGGTAGCCCAGACACAGCCAGAGTGAGATGGGGTGCAGCTTGCGCCACAACAGCAGGACCGTGCAGACCGAGGCCACGGTGATGGCCAGCGGGATGAGCCAGTCGGACATAATCGGGACTGTCCTTTCGAACCATCGGAAGGAAGGCCCCGGAGCGGGCGGTTAGCTGCCAGGCGATGCGCCCGCTCCAGGGGTGCTCACTTACGCGGCTAGGCCGCCTTTGGGGTGGCCAGCGTGATGGTCTCGGCGCGAAAACCGAGTCCGGAGCGGCCGTTCATCGACCAGAAGAACGCTGCCAGGCCGACCGGCCGGACCTGCACGCCCTCGGGGATCTGCGGGAACGTCTCGCTCGGGAACGTCACCACGATCACCGGGTTACGTCGGTCGTCGTTCGGCTTGGGCAGGAGCGGGATGGTGTAGAGCTCCCGTCCTTCCGCGTCTCGCTTCACCTCGCCGGTGGCGCGGTCCACGATCTTGGGCTCGGGCTCGCCCGCGACCGTGAACGCCAGGCTGGTGATGTCGACGGGGATGTTACGCATGGTGGTCCTCCCAGACCTTAGGTCCTCAACTCCTAATGAGGACTGTAGGACCGATGATGACCACGCGGACCTCCTGTCGTCAACTCCTAATGAGGAGTAGAGTGCGTGTGAGGGCAGTTTTTACTGTCCGATCACCACGAGGCGGAAACAGTGACAACAGGTTTGGGCGGATTCGCCCCCAAATACCAGCGCATCGCGGAGGAACTGCGGCGAGACATCAACGAGGGCCGCTACCAACCCGGAGAACGACTCCCCGCGGAAACGGCCCTAGCCGAACGGTTTCGAGTCAGCCTGCCGACCATCCGACAGGCCATCGGCGTCCTACGAGCCCAAGGCATCGCCGAGTCCAAGCACGGCATCGGCACCTTCGTACGACAAGACCACCGGCTCGAACGACGCTCCCGCCACCGCTACGGCCGAGCCCGCAGCGACCAGAAGCTCCTGACAGCGCACCTGCGTCACGACATCGTCTTCGCCGGGCCGGAACAGGTGCCAGCACGCATCGCCGAGGCCATGGGCATCGACGAGGGCACCGAGGTCATCACCCGTCGCCGAGTGCTCTACGACAAGGAAAGCAACGCGCCCGAAGAGATCGGCGCCAGCTACATCCCGACCGACATCGCCCGTGGAACCTTCCTGGAAAAGCGCGACGTCGTCCCCAACGCGCTCTTCCTGTGCATCGAGGACCTGAGCGGCAAGCGCTACCACCACGCCCGTGACCAATGGATCGCCCGCAGCGCCACACCGGAGGAGGCCGTCACGCTGGGCCTGCCGCAGGGCGGCCAGGTCATGCACGTCATCCACACCGCCCGAGCCGAAGATGACACAGTGCTGGAAGTGTCGGAGTCGATCTGGCCGGCAGACCGGGTAACCATCATCGATGAGTACCTGATCGACCAAGAGCCGAACGTCCCTGACACTCCTTCCCAGATCTGAGGCACGCCGATGACCATCGAGAACGTTGACGAGGTTCGGTCGCATTGGTGGCCACGAGAAGGCTGGCGGCCGGGCCGCCTGGTCTACACCTGGCACCTGACCTTTGAGAACGCGCCGCAGTTGCATCAGCTCGCGGAGCGCTACCAAGCCGCTCTCGCCGCGATTGATGGGCACAACCTCATACCGGCCCGGTGGCTGCACCTCACCGTGCAGTCCGTGGGGTGGGTCGACGAGGTGACTGAGGAACAGCTTGATCAGGTCACCAAGGCGGTAGCCGCGCGCCTGGGGCAACTCGCCCCTGTCGAGCTGGCCTTCCACCAGCCTGCCGTCATCGGCGAAGCCGTAGTGATGGCTCCAATCCCAGCAGATCCGCTGCACCAGATCTGGAGCGAGATCAGGAACGGGATAGCCGAAGTCGCTGGAAAGGCACCCACAGCAGCTGAGCAGGCCAAGGGATTTCGCCCGCACGTGAGCCTGACCTACTTCAATAGGTCAGGACCGGCCAGGCCCTATATAGACGCCTTGAACGCGGTCGAAGCCGACGCGGTGAGCGTCAACGTAGATCAGGCGGCGTTGATTGTGCAGAACCGGGTCTTGGATCCCGAGTGGGTCTACCGCTGGAACACCCGAACGGCAGTGCCCCTAGGGGTCCGTTAGCGCACGTCGAGCGGTCGGGCAGCGGCCACAAGATCCGAAGTGGTTACAACCTTCTATACGGGTTCAAGCCGCCGCCCGATGGGCGGCGGGCGGCCGGGCGGTCCGGGCGGGCGTGCGGCCTCTCCGGGCCGGTCCCGCCCGGCCACCCCGCCGCACTATCGAACGGCTGTGAAAGACCAAACAAAGTTGCTCTGAGGTGCCAGGACGCGAACTGCGACACCCTGGGCGCGGTCAGTTGTCTGGATCAGGATGCGCTTCCACGACTACCAAATGTCCGGAGGTATTCCGCTTAATCAGGCGCTTGAAAAGAGTCGCGTTGGACGTATCGAGTTGTTCATCGAACCCCTCTGAAGTCGCCACTTCATAGTTCATCAGCGGCTCAACCGCGATCCATGCACCATCCCACTTGTCCGACTCCAAGCGTGTACGCCAGAGGTGCGGTGGGTCCTCGGCCTCCCACCCGCGCGCTCGAAGGATGCCCAGCGCCTTATCAAGGCCATCACGAAAGCTTGACCCACCGACGTCCAGCACGAGGATGTCTGTGATCTCAGTGTGGCCGTCCCAATACCACTCGGTCGTGGTTGCCGCCAGCACCCTTCCCGTACCCCGCAGGTCAGCGACGAGTTCGGGAGCAGCACGTGATTCGCTGGGAAAGAACTCGGAACGGCACCCGGTGGCAAGTGAAGTGACGAGCGCGAATGCCAGAGCCACGGAGATGAGGCCAGTTCTCATCGGGACTACTCCAACCAGCAGTGGGAGCGATTCACCTTAT
Organism: Nonomuraea sp. NPDC049400; assembly: GCF_044466425.1. Taxonomy (NCBI): domain Bacteria; kingdom Bacillati; phylum Actinomycetota; class Actinomycetes; order Streptosporangiales; family Streptosporangiaceae; genus Nonomuraea; species Nonomuraea sp. NPDC049400. The sequence goes on along the minus strand of NZ_JBITMP010000004.1, from coordinate 208,587 downwards.
ACATCGAAATCATCGACGACTTTAGCCTGTGTGGCGTTGTTGGGCCCAGAGGAAACAGCCAGGTTAAGCACGCCTCCGGCGGGAGCGCTCCGGTACCGAGGTGATCGCCACACGGCCCTGGACGTTGATGGGTGGCTGGGGGCTGATCACCTCGCACACCATCGACTCAGGCAAGCCCGGCAGGCCGGCTCGTCCGTATCAAGCCCGGCTCTGACCGCAGGACAACGCGTGATCGAGGAACGGCGACCGGCGAACGTACGCGAAGCCGAGCTTGACACTCCGTCCCCGGCCCGCTGCCGCTACACGATGAGGTCGACGGCGTGCGAGGTGATCAGAGGGCGCCGCTGTCGCGGTCTAGCTGGTTGTCGGTGTCATGGATCAAACGCAACTCAGGCCGAGCATGGGAAATTGCTTCTCGCCCACCCTTAAGTGCGATTGGGGCGAGACCAAAGATGTGCCTGTTTAGCTCATCTAGGCTTAGATCAACATTCCTGGCAAGCTGGGCAGCACTGATTCCGTTATCGCGTAGAACAGCGAGGACCTTGGTGAGAAGCTGAGAGGTCTCTCTTGGAATTCCGCCCGGTTCGGAGCTGCGATACCCCATTTGTGAGAGCCGTTTGGCTGTGGTCCTGTACACCCAATCGGACATGAGGTTGAGATCGTGCAGCCTGTAGGTCAACGCCATGGCGGCCACTTTCCACTTCTGCTTCGCTTTCAAGATCTGTGGAATGGAGGGGTTGCGTAGACCTTGAGCGAGCAGACCCGCCCTGGGCATGAGAAACGCTGAAGCGAATTGCTGAGCTTCCCTTTCAGCCTCTGGGCCGTGCGGTATTCGGTGTTCAACATGCAGAACTAGATGGCCTAGCTCGTGTGCGGCGTCAAATCGACCGCGTTCACCACTCTTATGTGTGTTCAAGAACACGAAGGGTTGCTTCCCGCCGTGCCGCAGAGAGAAGGCATCAACAGATGCGCAGTCGGCAGCAAGAGAGAAGACTCGAACACCGTGTGCCTCAAGAAGGTGGATCATATTTGGTGCGGGGGCTTCGCCAAGTCCCCACCTGGCTCGCAGTAGTTCAGCTGCCTCTTCTGGTTCTAGATGGGGAAAGGTTGGTATATCGGGTAGAGGTAGGTCGAAGCGGGCGCCTATCCACTCACCGAGAGCGATCGCGAACGTGCCGGCGCTGAGCGCCGCGTCTCTGTCTAGGGCGCTCATCTTCGTGAGCGCGCGAAAACTGGCTTCGCCTACCGGGATCTCATTAAGATCCACGCCCTCAAAGAAGGAGACGGGAAGCTCTAGAGCATCAGCTAGAGCCTCCAGCGTCTCTCCGCTAGGTGCCTTATGCCCGTTCTCAAACGCGGTCAGGCTTCGAACCGATACGTTCGAAGCCTTGGAAAGTTTTGCCAGGGTCATCCGGCGGCGCTTTCGCGCGAGGACAAGGCGTGAGGCAGTGAACACTTAGAACCATCCCTAGTGGACCAAGGTGCGGCCGTAGGGCGTCACCCGACGAGCGATCTAGATGCCCTTGTAGGTGACGTCGAACTCCGGGCCCTGGTCGTCGTTGTCGTCGGTGTTGATGTTGAACTCCGCGCCTCCGTCGCCGAACGGGATGGTGTCCACCATGATCCGTTCGGCCCACGTGTCGACGTACTTCCCGTGCATCTTCACCGGCAGGGAGACTTCGACCGCGATCCCCGTCTCGTCCATCCGGTAGAGGATGAACCAGGTGGGGAGGTCATCGACGTTCCTCTCCGTCTCCTCGGAGATCGTGATGCCGAGGTCTTCGAGGGAGAACAGTCCGAGCTGCTGGTTCAGCTCGACAAGCTCTGCGATGGCGGCACCCTTGGGGTTCTTCGCGCGGACGGAAGCGTCCGGGTCACCCACCCCCTTCGAAGCGCTCATGGCGGTGATGGCGAAGGTGCCAGACGGGTGGATCGTACGCAGAATGGTAAGGCGGTTGCTGAACTTCCAGTCTTCCGGGATGAGCTGTTCACGCAGGTAGCGGTTGCTCCGGCTCCAGAAGAGGGAAGCCGGGGCACCCGGAGCGTCCAGCGCCGTGCAGGTGCGCGCATCGGCGGCAGCGGTTTCGAGGGCCTGATGAATCACCTCGGTCGACAGACCCAGCTGCGTCAGGCGCGAGATGGCCTGGGCGCCGACATGGCAGACCTCTTCCATGAAGCCCCTCCAAGGTCATGATGGTTCCAAGAACTCTACCTCATTTGAGGTCGCAAAAGTGGAACCTAGATGACCATGGCCTATGATATCGAACACACAATCGATGTGGGAGGAGGTAGCTCCAGCTTGTGTCGGTGGCGGTGAGTGACGAACTGAGTGACGATCGCGGAGTACGAGCACGGTTGTATCCCTGAAACGGCAGGCCGGGACTTGCTGACGGCGGCAGGTTGATCGACAAGTAGAGAAGCCTCTGGTAGAAGGGATGTCGATCAAGATCAACCTGTCCACTGGAGGCTTCGAGCTGCTGTTCTTCGTGCTGCGTTGTCATTGTCGTCTCGGACGCTGTCCTACCTGTCTGACCTGATCCGCCCAGCACCGCAAGAGGATCCGTTCACCATGGTGGCGTCTCAACCCAGGCCAGCAGGCACTCCCCTGGTTCGTCCACCTGCGTAAGGACGAAACGCTCGCCGAAGTTGCGGCCCGGCTTCGGCGTCAGAGTGGCCACCGCCTGGGCGCTACATCCGCGAGGCCATCGCCCTGCTCACGCGTCTACGAGAACGGGTCCATGTAGGGGCGCTCTTTCACCCGGTCATGGATGCGGCGCAACCACGGCTGCCGAACGGCCGCCAGCCGCTCTAGCGTGCTGAGGAACACTCGCCCATCGGGACGGAAAAGACTGTGCGGCAGCAGCGGGAGCGGATCATCACGGCGAACGACCGCAGGCATCCCATACGCCGCCGGCAGGAGCCGCCGATCATCGTTGAACGCTATGTACGTCCACACGTCCGCGGCCAGCGGCACCACCGCCCTCGCGTCGCAAGCCCATACCTCCCCAGTCTGCGGATGCCGCGGCACCAGGGCGATGTCCGTGATCGCGGCGGATAGGCCGGGTCCGGCCAGGACGAGGTGGCGTTCCGGTGGCCCCGGGGGGAGCAGACTGTCGATCGCCCGGCGAAACGCCTCTGCGACAGGCCCGTCAGGGACGGACACCCGCTTACCACCCGATACTGCCAGCAGGTGCGCCAGTGCCACCGCGACCGCGGCCTCCCACGGCGGGCTCCAGAAACCACGCGGATCAACGGGCGGCGTGCTCGGCAACTCCGCCCAGTCAATAACCCGCTGGACGGGGCCATCGACGGCGACAGAGCGCACGGCCTCCGGCACCAGCCACACCACCTGCCAAAAACCACAGTCGTCGACGCGAGTCGCCACCGGACAGTCGCACCTCGCGCACGCCAGGTTGGGACCGTACTGGCCGTCCCAGCCACAACAGCAGCCGCCTAACCGCTCCGGGATGAAGACGGTTCCGCGGACGTCGCCGGGCGCGATCCCGATCCTGTTCGGTGGGCCCGAGATGGAGTACGTCTGCAGCCGCACGCCATGCTCTTCCGGCTCGGGCTTCAATGGTTCCCAAGACCGGCCGTCTCCAGGGTCCACCACGTACGTTCCTGGCTCCAGAAGACCAGGGAGCAGACCATGGCCGTACTTCTGACCAGAGTGGTCGGGAAGCGCCACCCGCGTCACCCTCGCGGTTATCACGGCGCCGCACCGCGCACAGGCGAAAACGACCAAGCAACCTCCTTCGTTGGGAAGGACGCGATCATGGTGGCACAACATCCCGCCTGGTTTGTAGGCCCTCAGAATCACCGCGTCGTAAGCCGCCTGAGGATGAAGAGGCTTCACTGATCACGAAGTATTGGTCGAGGGCTGAGATGAGCCGGTCGGCCAGCCCCGGGGTAGTGATCGCCGCCCATCGTCCGGCGACGTCGAGGAAACCGGAGAAGTGCTGTTGGGCTGTGGTGAGCAGGATGGAGAGCGCGTCGCGAGAGATCTCGATGGACGGAGAGTCCTCATCGTGCTGCCGGAGCTGGATGATGTGACCCACATGTGTGATGTGTGGCGTGGGGTCGTGGCCGAGCCAAGCTCCTTGCCCGCGAGCCACGTTCCACCAGTCCCGCCAGTTCTCCAAGCCGAAGCAGCAACCGGGCGAGACGTTGACGTTGGTGGTGGTGTCGCGGAAGCGCAGCCCGCCCGGAGCGATCAGCCCTTCAGCTTCGGCGAGATGCTGTTCCAGATGAGCCTCGGTCAGGTCGGCGGCGTGGGTGACGGGGATGCCGTTGTAGCTGAAGATGACTGCCATGGCCGTCCCGACGTCGGCGGGAGACATCCGGCCGGAGAGGGCGAGAAGGCGGTCGCTCGACGGCTCCGCGATCGGCCAGGCCGTGAAGTCCACCGCGTCGTAGGTCTCCAGGACGACTTCGACGATGACCATAGCCGTCAGTATCCAGGCATTGCGCCCGTGTGCGGTTGGCGAAGGTGCGAGGAGGGCTCGCCAGCACGTCGGAAGGTCGAGGGAGTCAGCGAAAAGTCAGCGGACTCGCTGACACGGGAGCGCAGTCGAGATCAACGGATGCATCCTCTCGGCACTTGACGGCACCGGATGGCATTCGGCGAGCAGACATGGCACGCCCCATCAGGGTTCGCATCGAAGTGTGCAGAGACCGTGACGATCGCCGACTTCGGTTCCCGCGTTTCGGGCTGGGGCGATCGGCTGCCGCGGACCGACTCCGTCGATCCTTGCCATCGGTCTCCTGGGGTACTGTCCGCGGCGACAGCCCTCACCGGACGGTGCCGAGTAGTATGCGCTGCCACCAGCGACGCGACTCCGCGCGGCGCCATGGGCCGGCGAAGGTGTGCTCTGGTGTGTCGAGCTGCACGACCTTGTGGATCAGGTAGAGCCCGGCGTGCTCGATCAGTTCGTAGTACACCGCCGTGCACGCGCAGGTGTACTCATGGACGCGGTATCGCTCAGGCGCGAGCGAGGTCCAGGTGAGGGCCTTGTGGCCGCGGCGAGCGCGAGCTGGATGTGGTGACAGCCCCGGACACTCCCATTCGAGCGGAGCGACCAGGTCACAAGCCAGGGGGAGAAGCTCGGGGTCCATGCTTCGAATATAGACCTCTCTATACCTCTGCAGACGTATCTAGGTGTTTTTGCAGGTCAGAGGGCATCTATGTTGTGCAGCGTGGCCGAGGAGAGCGACTACCCGAAGATCGACAGTGAGGGGCCCGAACTCGTCTATATGGTCGTGGCCAACCACATCGCGGCCAGGATCGAGCGTGGAGAGCTCAAGCCTGGGCAGCGGCTCCCCGCGGAACTGGATCTTGCGGAGCTGTACGGCGTCGCGAGGATGACGATCCGTCGTGCGCTGAAAGAGCTACGTGAACGCGGCCTGATCCGCAGCGTCCATGGCAAGGGCACCTACGTCCAGCAGCCCAGCCCGCCTGCTGACAACGCCGAGGGATGAGCCGTGCTGTACAGCAACCAGTACAGCAACGTCGACTCATTCAACCGCACGGGGACCGTCTAAGCTGGCCACTCAGGCAGAGCTGGAGCTGATCGACAAGGTGTCTGCCCTGTTCTCGTAATGAAGGGGTCTGGGGTTCGAATCCCCAAGGCGGCTCCAGTTAAGAAGCCCCCTGAGATCACTCAGGGGGCTTCTGTGTGCCTGTCGCTCCCCCTATCGACCTGCGCGGGAGATCTCTCGTGGTCCATCATGGGCGCGATGAATGTTCGCTACAACGACGTGATCGGGTCGCTGCGAGCGGCCTACGACGGCAGTGCTGAGCGGCGTGACGGGAGCGGCAAGACTGCGTGGAAGCTGGCAGAGCGGGAAGGATTCCTGAGCCGTCTACAGCGCCATGAGTGCAAGCGCCTGCTGGAGATCGGTGCCGGCACCGGCCAGGACAGCGCGTACTTCCAGGAGAACGGCATGGAAGTGGTGGCCGCCGACCTGTCTCCCGCCATGGTCGCACTGTGCCGGGAGAAGGGCCTTGACGCCCGTGTCATGGACTTCCTGAGTCTTGACTTCGCACCCGGCTCGTTCGACGCGGTCTATGCCCTCAACTGCCTCCTGCACGTGCCCAACAGTGATCTCCCTGCGGTGCTGGATGAGATCCGCCGGCTGTTGCGCCCTGGCGGCCTGTTCTTCCTCGGCGTGTATGGCGGTGGCAATCTGACTGGCGAAGGCCCGTTCGAGGGAGACGACCACCAGCCTCCTCGGTTCTTCTCCTTCCGGAGCGATGAGGAACTCCAGGAGTACGCACGCAGGAACTTCCAGATTGTTGACTTCCATGCTGTGGGTTCGGACGAGTTCCGGTTCCAGTCGCTCACCTTGCGCCGCCGGCCTGGGGGAGAGACCAATGGCCGGCATGCCACCGACGACTGACGTTTGTCTTCGCCAGGAAGTCGGTAGAACTCTTAGGAAGGTTTCTTATAAGTAAGAGGTGAGGCCGGTGCGCGTATGGCCCGCCTTGGCCGCGGCGCAGGCGGCCCTCCTGCTGATCGCCGCCTGCGCCCCCGCCAAGTCCCAGGACGTCCCGGTCAACGCCGAGGACGTGATGTTCGTGCAGATGATGGTCCCGCATCACCGCCAGGGCATCGAGATCGCCAAGCTGGGCGCCGCCCGTGCCGCCACGCCGGAGCTCAGGACGCTGACCGCGGCCATCGCGAGCACGCAGCAGGACGAGGTGGAGATGATGCTGCGCTGGCTGCACTCCTGGGAGCAGCCGCTCGCGCCCCCTACCGGCGCGCACGAGCACCACGGCGGGATGCCGGAGACCGACGTCAAGCGCGTGCAGGCGCTGAAGAAGTCGAAGGACTTCGAGTACGACCTGCTCAAGCTGCTCGTCGCACACCAGGGCGACGCCGTGCGGATGGCCGCCGCCGAGGTGGCGGGCGGGGCGAACCCGGCCGTTCAGAAGTGGGCCGGTCAGGTGCGGGACTCGCGCGAGGGGCAGATCGCGATCATGAAGAACCTGCTGAAGCGGTGAGGAAGGCCCGCAGCGCCTGCTCGTAGCGTGCCTGGTCGACGTTCCACGAGCCCACGTGGCCGCCGCCGCGAGTGCGTACGAGCGTCACCAGGTCCGGTCTGAGCTGCGCGAACCGCAGCGAGGGCTCGATGGGCACGCTGGCGTCGTCGTCGTCCACGAACAGCAGGATCGGCTGCTTGAACTCCTTCGCGTGCCGCACGTGGTCGAGGTCGTCGAGCGAGATCCCGGTACGCCGCTCCACCGTGAACTTGCCCACCGTGGCCAGCCAGAGCGGCACTCCCTGCTGCCGCGCCCCGAGGTCGATGGGCGCGTTCCAGTCCATGACCGGGCTGTCCAGGATCAGGCCCTTGATCGGCTCGCCGGGTAACTCGCGGGCCGCCATCGGCACGATGCCCCCGCCCATCGAGAACCCGTACAGCACCACCCCGGTCGCCCCCTGGCCGCGGGCGTAGGAGATGGCGGCGGCCACCTCCCGCCACTCGGTGGCGCCGAGGTGGAACTTGCCGTCGTCGCTGGCCGGCGCCCCCTCGTCGTTGCGGTAACTGATCGCGAGCACCGGCATCCCCAGCGAGTGGAAGACCGGCAGGAAGCGCAGGGCCTCGGAGGGGTTGGCGTTGCGGCCGTGCACGGCGATCACCCAGGTCTTCGCGGCGCCCGGCAGGCGCCACGCGGGGAAGTCGCCTAACTCGCCGCGGATCGACACCGTCTCGTACGGCAGGCCGAGCGCCGAGCGCGGGTCCTCGTGGCCCCAGATCCACCGGTCGAAGTACGCGCGGACCCCAGGCGTGAGCGTGCCCCGCCGCACGCGGGTCACCTGCCTGACGACCGTGGCGCCGGAGGCGGAGACCACCGGCCCCAGCGTGGCGTTGCCGTCACGCCAGGTCAGCCCGTACGTGCCGGGCGCCGCGGTGTCGGAGCCGCCCTTCAGGGTGACCTTCGAGCCGTCGAAGGCCAGCACCTCCAGGGGGTACGATCCCCCGTGCGAGGGGTCGATGACCATGCCGGAGTAGTACCAACCCGCGCCGCCCACCCCGACCGCCGTCAAGACCGCCAGGACCGCCAGGACGGTCGCGATCCGCGCCACCGCACGCTTCATGGCGAAATCATAGACGCCAAGACCAGAAAGTGATTAGATCACTTGATATGTCCGAGGTAACGCGGCCGACGCTGTCCGACGCTCTGACCGAGCGCATGCTGGAGCTCATCCGTACGGGCGGGCACCGGCCAGGCGACAGGCTGCCCTCGACCAGGGAGCTCTCCCAGCGCTTCGCCGTCACCACCCCGACGCTACGCGAGGCGCTACGCAGACTCGAGGCCACCGGGGCCATCGAGATGCGGCACGGCTCAGGCATCTACGTCGGGGCCGACATCGAGCGGGTGGTCCTGCCCAATCCCAACGTGCGCGAGCTGCACGCCAACCAGCTCCTGGAGCTGCTCGAGGCGCGCATCGTGATCGAGCCGCCGCTGGCCGCGATGGCTGCCGAGCACGCGGATCCCGAGGAGCTGGCGGCACTCAAGCGGGTGCTCGACCAGGCGGGCAGGCACCTGCGCGGTGACGACGCCCTGCTGCACGACGCCAACATGTCCTTCCACCGGGCGACTGCCCGGCTGGCGGGCAACAGCGTGCTGCACGAGGTCGTCGACTCGCTGCTCACCGTCCACGGACCCGAGCAGCGGGAGATCCTGCAGATCTTCGACGACCGGCGCCGCGACTATGAGGAGCACCTGGCGATCCTGGAGGCCATCGAAGCACGCGACGCGGCGCAGGCCGAGGAGCGTATGCGGGCCCACCTGGTGGACGTGAAGACCGTAGTAGAGCACAGGTTGCAATCCCCCTGATGAAAAACAAGGAGGCCGGTCCATGTTCCGGTCACGTGTGGTCACGCTCGGCGTGGCGGCGCTCGTCCTGACCGCCTGCGGTGGAAACGGCGCGCAGACGCAGAAGAAGACCGAGCTGACCCTGTACAACGACAAGGGCGCCTGGACGAAGTACTTCGACGAGATGGGCGCCCTGTCCAAGCAGAGCATCGGCCTGGGCATGAAGCCGACGGGATACACGGACTCGGCCCAGTACCAGGCGTTCATCAAGGCGTCGTTCCGCACGAACGTCAAGCCTGACCTGTTCACCTGGCAGACCGGGGGGATGCTGGAGGAGATCGTCAAGCAGAAGCAGGTGGCCGAAACCACGGACGTCTGGCAGCAGGCGATCCAAGCCGGCGACCTGTCGAAGGACCTGCTGCCGTACTACACGATCGGCGGCAAGCAGTACTGCGTGCCGATGAACGTCGCGTACTGGGGCATGTTCTACAACAAGAAGATCTTCGACAAGTACGGCCTCGAGGCGCCGAAGACGTGGGACGACCTGATCAAGGTGGCCGACACGCTGAAGAAGAACGGCGTCAAGGCCTTCTACCACACCAGCGTGCTGTTCTCCTTCGTCTGGTTCGAGCAGCTCATGGCCGGCACCGACCCCGACCTGTACGACCGCCTGTCCACCGGCAAGGCGAAGTACACCGACCCGGGCGTGGTCCAGGTGATGGAGAAGTGGAAGTCGCTCATTGACGCCGGATATTTCATCAATCCGGGCGACAAAACGGACCCTGGCGACGTGATGAAGAACGGCAAGGCCGCGATGGTCTCCTTCGGCACCTGGTTCAACACCAGCATGACCCAGCGCAGCCTCAAGCCCGGCGAGGACTACGACTTCTTCGTCATCCCCAACGTCAACCCCTCGCTGCCGAAGACCTCGATGATCTTCGAGAGCGGCCCGCTCTGCTCGCTGGCCAAGGGCGCCGATCCCGCCGCCAACCAGAAGTACCTCAAGTGGTGGACCACGCCGCAGGCGCAGGAGAAGTGGGCGACCAGCAGGGGCGACGTGAGCGCCAACCCCAAGGTGAGCATCGCGGACAAGGCACTCGGCACCGTCACGAAGGACGCGGGCAGCGGGCAGTACCGCCTGGTCAACCGGTACTTCGAGGCCACGCCGCCGCCGATCCTGACGGCCGCGCTGGACGGGTTCGGCAAGTTCGTGACCGAGCCGGGCAGCTACAAGGAGGTACTGGACACCATCCAGAAGGCTGCTGATGAGTACTGGAGTGCGCATCAGTGAGCGGATCTAGGCGGCGAGTTGCCCCGCGGGGCGTGGTCATACTCGGGCGCTTCGGATACGGATACGTGGCGCCCGCGGTGCTCCTGGTCGCGGGCCTGCTCTACGCGCCGTTCCTGTGGACGGCCTACCTCAGCTTCACCCGCTACGACGGACTCGAGCCGGCCCAGTGGCTCGGCGGGCACAACTTCGGCAAGCTGTTAGAGGACCCGGCCCTGATCACCTCGATCCGCAACACGCTGATCTGGGTCATCGGCACCATGGTGCTGCCCGTCGGGCTCGGCCTGCTGGTGGCGGTGCTGTCGTACGACATCAAGGGCGGCATGTGGTTCCGGGTGCCGTTCCTGCTGCCGTACGCGCTGAGCGGGGCGGGCCTCGCCATGGTGTGGAGCCCGATCCTGTCGCACGACGGCATCGCCAACAAGCTGCTCGGCGTGGACACCGCGTTCCTGCAGGACGCGCCGACCAACACGTTCGCGATGCTGCTGGTCTGGACGTGGCAGCAGCTCGGCGTCAACATGCTGCTCTTCGTGGTGGGGCTGCAGTCCATCCCGAGGGAGCCGATCGAGGCCGCCCGGCTGGACGGGGCGGGGGGCTGGCAGCTGTTCAGGCTCGTCATCTGGCCGCTCATGAGGCCGCTGACGGCGGTCGTGGTCGGGCTCGCGCTGGTGGCCAGCCTGAAGACGTTCGACATCGTGTGGGTGCTGACGCAGGGCGGTCCGGGGCGCAACTCCGAGACACTCGCGGTGACCATGTACAAGGAGACGTTCGTGGCCAGCGACTACGGCTACGGCTCGGCCGTGGCGGTGATGCTGACCGTCGTCACCGGTCTGGCGTCCTACCTCTACCTCAAGCGGCAGGTGGCCTCGTGATCCGGCGTGCCGTTCTCGTCGTGCTCGGGCTGCTCTGGCTCGGGCCGACGTACCTGCTGCTCGTGAACGCCTCGCGGCCGGCCGGCTCGTACGATCCGGGCCGCGCGTGGGTGCCCTCGCTCGACTTCTCGCTGTTCGAGAACTTCGGGCGGGCCATCGAGGGCGCCAATCTGACGCAGAGCCTGGCCAGCACCGCGCTGTACGCCGTCGTCTCGCCCCTGCTCGGAGTGATCATCGGGGCGCTGGCCGGGTACACGATCGTGGTGCTCCGGCTCCGCCACGGCTTCTTCTGGTTCATCCTGATCTTCGGCGGCACGGTCTTCCCGTCGCAGATGTTGCTCGTGCCGCTCTTCGTGGGCTACAGCGACGCCGGCCTGTACGACAGCCACCTCGGCATGATCCTCATCTACACGGCGATCAGCGTGCCGCTGGCCGCGTTCGTGCTGCGGAACTTCTACACCGGCGTGGCATTCTCGATCTTCGAGGCGGCCAGGATGGACGGCGCCTCCACCTGGCGCATCTTCTGGGGTATCTACCTGCCGATCTCGCTCAGCGCGCTGACGGCGGTGTTCATCCTGGAGTTCACCTTCGTCTGGAACGACCTCGTCTTCGGCCTGACCCTGAGCCAGACCGAGGACGTGCGGCCGGTGATGACCGCCATCGCCGGCCTGATGACCGACGTGTACGCCGGGACGCCCGTGCCCGTCGGACTGGCCGCGGGTCTCGTCGTCTCGCTGCCGACCGTCGTGCTGTTCCTGGCCACCCAGCGCCTCTTCGCCAGGGGCCTGTCTCTAGGGAGTGTTTGATGACGAGCCGGTTGCTCCAGCGGAGCCTGGGCAGTCCCGACTACGACGGGATCAGGCAGGCGCTGCGGGACGACACCTCGACACCGGTGATCAGCGTGCGCGGGCTGGAGGTACGGGTCGCGGTGCTGCCGCTGTTCACCCACGACGGCCGCCAGGCGGTCAGGGTGTCGAGCACCGAGCCGCTGACCCATGTGCTGGTGGGCGTGGACAGCGCGTCGGGCAGCGACGTGACGCTGCTGGTGCCCGAGGTGCACGCGCCGCGCGCGTTCACGCTGGAGAGCCGCGACGACGCCGGGGTGGTCGGCACCGCGCAGGTCACGGTGACCCCGCAGCGCAAGTGGAGCGTGTTCGTCGTGCACCACTCGCACCTGGACATCGGCTACACCGACCCGCAGGGCACCGTGCTCCGCCACCACCTCGACTACCTCGACGCGGCGCTGCGGCTGGCCGAGGAGACCGCGTCCTGGCCGGACGACGCCAAGTTCCGGTGGACGGTCGAGTCGTCGATGCCCGCGCTGAAGTGGCTGGACGCGCGGCCCGCCGACATGGTGGCGTCCTTCGCGGAAAAGGCCCGCGAGGGCGTGATCGAGGTGACCGCGCTGCCGTTCCAGCTCCACACGGAGGCGTGCTCGACCGAGGAGCTGTACCGGCAGCTCCGCTTCACCGCCCAGCTCAAGGAGCGGTACGGATTCGCCACCAGGTCCGCCATGCACACCGACGTGCCCGGCGCGGTCGTCGGTCTGGTGGACGCGCTCAACGCGGCCGGTGTGCGCTACCTGGCCGCGGCGCACAACTGGGCCGGGCGCTCGGTGCCCTACCTGCACGGCGGTGACAAGCTGACCAGGCCGTTCCGCTGGCGGGCGCCGAGCGGGAACGAGGTCATCGTCTGGTTCACCGACACGCCGCACGGCATGGCGTACATGGAGGGCAACACGGTCGGCCTGACCGACTCGTACGAGCTGGCCGACGACCTGCTGCCGCGTTACCTGTCCGCACTGGCCACGCGGGGGTACCCGTACGGGCCAGGGACCTTCGGGTGGCAGGGGCCCGACGCGCCCAAGGAGCCGTACGAGCTGGACGTGCTGCACCTGAGGGTGCAGGGCGCGCACGCCGACAACGCGGGTCCCTCGATCGTGCCCGCCACGATCGCGCGCCGGTGGAACGAGCAGTGGGCCTACCCGCGCCTGCGCTCGGCCGTCAACAGCGACTTCTTCGAGCACGTCGAGGAGCGCTACCACGACCGGCTGGCCGTGCACGAGGGCGACTGGACCGACTGGTGGGCCGACGGGCTCGGCTCAGGCGCGCGCCCGCTCGGCTACGTGCGCAGGGCGCAGTCGGCGCTACGGGTCGCCGAGACCCTGCACACGCTGGCCGGGGTGGACGCCACCGAGCAGGTCGACGCGGCCTACGACAAGGTCGCCCTGTTCAACGAGCACACCTGGGGCGCGGCCAACCCGTGGGAGGACGCCGAGGAGGCGGGCGACTCGGGCGGTCTGCAGTGGACGCGCAAGTCGTCCGGCGCCTACGACGCCCAGGACGACGCGGCCGACTTGCTGCACGCCGCGACCCACAGGTTCGCCGCCGCGCTGTCGGAAGCGGGTGACGAGGGCGGCGCGCTGGCCTCGTTCGCCGTCTTCAACCCGGGCACATGGGTGCGGACCGACATCGTCCGCACGTTCCTGCCGAGGGACGTGGTGGGCATCGACGTGCCGATCGCGCTGGTGGACTCGCGGACGGGGGAGACGCTCCCGCACCACGAGGAGTTCGTGCACCCGGAGGACTGGCCGACCCGGCCGATCGGGCGGCACGTGCGCGCGGTCGTCCCCGACCTGCCCGGCTACGCCTACGCGCGCATCGATGTCGTGCCGGGGCAGACCCAGGCGCCCGAGCCGGTCGAGCTCGATCTGGGCGGGGTGATCGAGAACGAGTTCTACCGCGTGGCCTATGACGTGCGCGAGGGCTACATCAGCTCGATCTTCGACAAGCGGGCGGGCCGCGAGCTGGTCAACGACGATGCGGCGGCCGGCTTCGGCCAGTACGTCTACGACCAGTACGCCACCGCCCCACATTTCAACCATTTGTCGGGACACGTTGGGGCGCACGACCGCACGCTCCTCGGCGACCGGGCCATCGGCAAGGGCGCCACCATCACCAAGGCCCAGCGCACGGCCGTCGGCGAGAAGCTGGTCGTGGAGCTGCACGGCAAGGGCGTGGACTGGATCCGCACGACGATCGAGCTGCACAACGGCGTGCCCAGGCTGGACCTGACCTACCAGCTCGCCAAGCAGGGCACCCCGGCCAAGGAGGCGGTCTTCCTGGCCTTCCCGTTCGCCGCCGGCCCGGCCACCGCCTGGGAGCTGACCGGCGGCGTCGGCGGCCCCGACGTGCCGCGCGTGCCGGGCTCGGCCGAGTACATGCTGCCGATCAGGCACTGGATCGCGTTCGAGGACCCCGAGCTGACCATCGCCTGGGCCACGCTGGAGGCGCCGCTGGTGCAGCTCGGCACCATCCACATGCCGTACGCGCCGTTCCCGCCCACGCTGGACCAGGAGGACGGCACGGTCTACTCGTGGGCGCTCAACAACATCTGGGACACCAACTTCCCTGCTCAGCAGCAGGGCGAGACCACGTTCCGCTACGCGGTCGCGTCGACTCTCAATGTCGCCGGGTCCGCGACGGTTGCCGGGACCGACGGCCGGCGGCTCGGCGCGGCCGCGGCCTCGGGGCTGACCGAGCCGTTCGTCGGCGCGCTGATCACCGACAGCCCCGACGTCACCGAGACGTACGTGTCGGTCGACCACCCCGACGTGCTGGTCACGTCGCTCGGCCGGTCGGGGGACGAGCTCGTGGTGCGGCTGCAGTCGCTGGCGGCAGAGCCGGTCGAGGTGGCGGTCCACCTGCCCGGGCTGCGTGCGGCCCGCGGGCTCGACGTGGTGGACGAGACGGTCAAGGTACGGCTGCCCGCCTGCGGGGTGGCCACTGTTTGGGGGACGTGTTCGTGAAGATCGTTGACATCAGGGCCACGACGGTCGCGGTCCCGCTCGAGGCGCCGCTGCGGCACAGCAACGGCGCGCACTGGGGCAGGTTCGTCCGCACGATCGTCGAGGTCGAGGCCGACAACGGGCTGGTCGGCCTGGGCGAGATGGGAGGCGGAGGGGAGAGCGCGGAAGCGGCGTTCCGGGCGCTGATGCCGTACCTGAAGGACCATGACCCCTTCCAGCTCGAGGCGCTGCGCTTCAAGATCGCCAACCCGACGGCCTCGCTCTACAACAACAGGACGCAGCTGCTCGCGGCCATCGAGTTCGCCTGCATCGACCTCATGGGGCAGCACCTGGGCGTGCCCGCGCATGACCTGCTCGGCGGGCGGATCCGCGACGCCGTGCCGTTCGCCTCGTACCTGTTCTTCCGGTACGCGGCCAAGGGGTACGGCGAGATCCGCACGCCCGAGCAGCTCGTCGAGCACACCAGGGAGCTCAGGGCGGCGCACGGGTTCACCGTGCACAAGCTCAAGGGCGGCGTGTTTCCGCCGGACCACGAGCTGGAGTGCTACCGGGCGCTGGCCGAGGCGTTCCCGGAGGACCGGCTCAGGTACGACCCGAACGCCGTGCTGTCGGTGGCCGAGGGGCTGCGTTTCGGCCGGGCCATCGAGGGGCTGAACAACGACTACCTGGAGGACCCGGTCTGGGGCCTGGAAGGGCTCAGGACCGTCCGCGAGCAGGTCAGGGTGCCGCTGGCGACGAACACCGTCGTGGTCAACTTCGAGCAGCTCGCCTCGAACGTCATGCGCAGGGCCGCCGACGTGGTGCTGCTGGACACGACCTTCTGGGGCGGCATCAGGCCGTGCGTGAAGGCGGCGGGCGTGTGCGAGACGTTCCAGCTCGGGGTGGCCGTGCACTCGTCAGGGGAGCTGGGCATCCAGCTGGCGACCATGCTGCACCTCGGCGCGGTGCTGCCGAACCTGACCTACGCCGCCGACGCGCACTACCACCAGCTCAGGGACGACGTGATCGAGGGCGGGAAGATGGCGTACTCGGAGGGCGCCATCGCCGTCCCGTCGGGGCCTGGGCTGGGGGTGCGGCTGGATCCGGAGAAGGTCGCCCGTTACGCCGAGTTCTACCGGGAGACCGGGGGCTATCCGTACGACCGCGATCCCGGGCGGCCCGGCTGGTACGCGACCGTGCCGAACGAGCGGTTCGCCGACCCCACCGTGTCCATCGATGTAGCTCCATAATTGGGCGCTATGTCTGAAGCTGCCCAGCCGGCCCCTCCGGCTGACAACCTTGTCACCACCTCGCACAGCCTGCCGTCGGGGCAGGCGTACACCGCCACCACCGGCACCATGGTGCTGCGCGAGGAGGTGACCTTCGACGGCAAGTTCGAGGGCCTGCGTCCGAAGGCCGAGGTGTTCGTCACCTCGTACACGCTTGATGGGGCCGACCCGCTGAGCCGGCCGGTCACGTTCGCCTTCAACGGCGGCCCCGGCTCTTCCAGCGTGTGGCTGCACCTGGGTGTGCTCGGGCCGCGCCGGGTCGTGATGGGGGACGCGGGCTCGCTCCTGCCTCCCCCTTACGGCCTGGCCGACAACGAGGAGAGCCTGCTGGCCGTGAGCGACCTGGTCTTCATCGACCCGGTCTCGACCGGCTACTCGCGGGCGGCAGAGGGCGAGAAGGCGGAGCCGTACCACGGCTTCACCGGCGACATCGAGTCGGTCGGGGAGATCATCCGGTTGTGGGCCACCAGGAACGGGCGGTGGATGTCGCCGAAGTTCCTGGCGGGGGAGTCGTACGGGACGATCAGGGCGGCCGGGCTGGCGGACCACCTGCAGTCGCGGTACGGCATGTACCTCAACGGCGTGATGCTGATCTCCTCGGTGCTCGACTTCATCACCGGGGATTTCAACCAGGGCAACGACCTGTCCTACGCCCTCTATTTGCCGACTTATGCCGCTATTGCGCACTATCACGGGCTGCATGGGGACCGGCCGCTGGCCGACGTGCTGCGGGAGGCCGAGGCGTTCGCCGAGCGCGACTACCTGTGGGCGCTGGCGCGAGGCAACCGCCTCAGTGCCGAGGAGCGCTCGGCCGCCGTCTCCACGATCGCCGCGCTGACCGGGCTGAGCGAGGACTACGTCGACCGCGTGGACCTGCGGATCGAGCACATCCGGTTCTTCACCGAGGTGCTGCGCTCGCGCCGCCAGGTCGTCGGGCGGCTCGACGGGCGGTTCATAGGCTGGGACCCCGACTCGGGGCGCGAGCACTTCACCGCCGACCCCAGCATGAACGCGATCATGGGGCCGTACAGCGCCGCGCTCAACCACTACCTCCGTACCGAGCTGGGCTACGCCAACGACCTGCCGTACGAGGTGCTCACTTCGCGGGTGTGGCCGTGGTCGTTCAAGGAGTTCGAGGGCGCGCACGTCACGGTGGTCGACAAGCTGGCCGCGGCCATGCGGGCGAACCCGCACCTGCGTGTCCATGTGGCCTGCGGCTACCACGACGGCGCGACCCCGTACCACGCCGCCGAGCACGCCTTCGCCCACCTGCCCGTGCCCGCGGAGCTGGCCGCGAACGTGGAGTTCAGGTACTACGAGGCAGGCCACATGATGTACGTCCACGAGCCGAGCAGGCTGCGCCAGTCAGCGGACCTGGCGGCGTTCGTGCTCGGCCAGCAGACCTGACGCGCGGGCCAGGCGCTGCTTGAGGTTGGCGCGGAGCGCGGCGAAGCGCTCGGGGTTGTCCCGGATGAGCGTGCGCTGGAGCTCCGCGTCGGCCGCGAACCAGGCGGCGATCAGGCCCGACGACCACTTGCAGGACGTGTCCGCGAACGCGACCTGCTTCTCCTCCTCGCTGATGGCCGGCTTGTCCAGGTTCCAGCGCTTGTCGGCGATGGCGGCCTCGGGAGCCGGGTACGAGTGGCCCGCCTGGCTCATGCACGACTGCCAGCGCTTGACCGCCGCCGTCACGGACGGGTCCTTGGCGGCCTGTTCCAGCGTGAGCGAGTCCTGCAGGGCCAGCCACGGCCAGTCCGCCTTCTGCGCGCCCTTGCCGAGGGTGAGCGTGGCCCGGTCCAGGCAGCCGCGGTCGACGGCGTTGCCGTACAGGCGGTGGCGGGCCGGCTTGGAGAGCTTGCCCGCCCAGGCGCCGGTCGTGTCGGGAGCGGGCAGGCGGGCCAGGTGGTAGCCGAAGTGCTTGGTCGACACGGTGTCGGCGACGCCGTAGCGGCGGGAGTTGCCGGGGTCCACCGCGGCGATGGTGACGGGATCTTCCTTGGGCAGGTCGATGGTGATCCCCTTCTTGCGCATGCACCGTTCGACGAGGTCGTTGTGGGCGTTGCCCAGGATCGCCCGCTGCTCGGGAGTGGTCTTGTAGGCGTCGAACGGCAGCACCAGTTCTGACACCGAGGAGACGCCCTTCACGGGCGCCCGTGGCGCGGGCTCGTCGGCGGCGCAGGCGGCGGCGGAGATCAGCAGCAGCATGCCCGCGAGGAGTCCGCGGCAGCCGGCTTCCGGCGGCCAGGCCCGGCTGTTCAGCGACACCAGATATCGAGCGCGCTGGCGCGGTTGTTGGAGACGGCGTTGTTGACCAGGAAGCCGTCGTTCGAGTCGTGCGTGAACGTGCTGTGCGCGCCGGTGTACCCCGGGTGCTGCCAGAGAGTGGCGCTGCAGCCGATGCGGTTCCTGATGGAGCTGGTCTCGTTGTCAATGCCGTGCCAGGAATCGGTGAAGTCCCAGTTCAGCCAGTTGTTGTCGGCGAAGTCGGAGTCGTCCTGGATGAAGTCGCGCCAGAGGTCGGCGTGGCCGCGGTTGAAGTCGAAGCCGGCGTACAGGCAGACGCGACCGCCGTAACAGGTCGAGCGGGGGCTCGCCACCGCGGCGCCGGCGGGGGCGACCGCGGTGAGCATCGCGGCCGCGGCGACGAGGCCGGCCGCCTTTCTGGATAGCCTCACAGGTCTCTCCTCGATCAGTGGGTCGTTTCGAGGGTCCGTGCAGGGGCTGCTCGCCCGGCACGCCGAGGACCACTGGTATCAGCGGCACGACCTGGGAGATCGTCGCGTTGGCGCAACTCTTGCCAGCTTGGTGCGCGACCTTGGCAATCCGTGGGCTATTCGGGGAGTGCGGCCGGGTTCTGCGCGAGCAGCCCGCCGTCCACGCGGTGCTCGGCGCCCGTGATGAACGACGAGCGCGGCCCCGCCAGGAACGCCACCAGCTCCGCCACCTCCTCGGGCCGGCCCACGCGGCCCAGCGGGTGGGAGCGGCCCCACTGCTGGATCTGCTCCTCCTGCGACGACTCGCCCCGCCACAGGTCCGCGGCCCAGCGCAGCATCGGGGTGTCCACCGAGCCAGGGCAGACCACGTTCACCCGGATGCCGTCGGCGGCGTGGTCGAGCGCCATGGCCCTGGTCAGGCCGTTGAGCGCGGCCTTGCTCGCCGTGTACGCGGCGACCTGCGCCTGCGAGGAGAACGCCTGGACCGACGACATGATCACGATCGAGCCGCCGCCGCGGGCCCTGAGCTTGGGGATGGCCGCCTTGCAGGCGAGGTAGACGCCCTTGAGGTTGATGTCGAGCACCTCGTCCCAGACGTCCTCAGGGGTGTCCTCGACCGTGCCGTAGCGCTGCACGCCCGCGCAGGTGACCACGATGTCGAGCCCGCCGTACTTCGCCACGGCCAGGTCCACCAGGTCCCGCATCTCGTCGGCCTTGCGCACGTCGGCGATCACACCGGTGACGCTCTCGTGTCTATGGTCGCGCTCGCACGGGGCTCCGCTGGTCACGCAAGCTGCCGCTCTCCGCCCCAGGCTCGCCGCTCCGGTATCGAGCGCCGCGTCCTTGTCGACCCCGCAGAACACCACGGACGCCCCGCCGTCGGCCAGCCGGTCGACCACCGCCCGCCCGATGCCCATCGAGCCGCCCGTGACCAGCGCGACCTTGCCGCTGAACTCGCTCATGCCAATACCTCCGCGCGCAAGCGCAACACCTTCGTCTCGTGCGGGTCCAGGGTCAGGGCCGTGCCGTTGGCCACGGCGGCGGCCAGGCCGTCGGTCGGCATGCTGGAGAACGGCTCGAGGCCCACCGTGTACGCCCGTCCCCACCAGGGATAGCCGGTGGACGCGCCGAGCTCCTGCCACATCCACAGGTACGGCAGGAGAGTCGCATCCCACTCCACACGGATACCGATATCCCCCGAAATTTCGTACCAACCCTCGTTAAAGCCGGTCAGATAGACGATGTCGCTCGGCGCCCCCGGCTCCTGGACCACGCTCAGATCGGTCTCGCCGCCCTGGTCGGCGGGCACTCTCGGCCAGTCCCAGGGGCCGCCTGCTTTCACCCGGCGGCCTTTCGCCGGATTTATCGCGCTTTCGTGGGGAACGACCTTGACGCCGGCCGGCACCCGGATCCTGGCCCCCGGGCGCAGGAACGGCAGGCCGTACACGATGTGCTGCCCCCACATGGCGTGCAGCGGGAGGTCGGCCTCGTTGGTGGCCCGGCCCTCGATCTCCAGCGCCGCCGTCCCGGACCGCAGCCTGAAGACCTTCTCCATCCGGTACGGCAGCCGCCGCGTGCGCACGCTGAGCCGTACCGCGACCTCCTCCTCCGAGTCGGCCACGACCTCGCACTGCCACGGCAGCCCGGAGACCTCCCCGTGCTGCGCCAGCCGCGCGCCGCGGTACTCGCTCGGCGCGCCGCCGCTGGGGAAGATCTCCTGCCAGCCGCCCTCGTAGTGGTCGACGAACTGGGCGACGTCGTCGGCCGCGCCCTGGAGGTGGTCGTGCGGGTTGCGCAGGCCCTGCGGGGAGAGCCAGACGAAGTCCGTGTCGGTGGGCTTGTACAGGAACTCCACCACGTCGCCGCCCTTGTCCGGCACGACGGTCACGCGCAGCCGCTCGTTCTCCAGCACGACCGCCCGCAGCCCGTCGATCGTGACGTGCCGCAGGCGAGCCGCCCAGTTACGCCTCACTGGAAGGTCACATCCAGAAATCTCGGCCGGTAGATGGTCACGTCCCGGTAGTGGTCGGTGTTCACGAAGCTGTTGACGTTGTAGGAGACCACGAGCCCGTTGCCGGACACCTCGGGGTGTGCGTGGGCGTTGTACGTGAAGATGTTCCCGGCGGTCTCCGGGGTCTTGTAGACGTGCTGCTTGCCGGTGAACGGTCCGGCCGGGGAGCAGGAGCTGTAGGCCACGATGTTCGGGCTGAGCACCTCGGTCGTGTCATGCGTGATCAGGACATATCCAGATCCGACCTTGGTGACGCTGTACTCGTTCGCCACCCCGCTCATGATCCGCGCCGAGTCGGCCTCGCTCGCCGACCAGGTGCCGTCGGCCTTGAGGTACTCCCACGTGCCCAGCAGGCTCTGCCCCCGCACCCTGGCGACGTGCATGTACTTGGGGGAGCCGAGGTCCTCGACGCCGTAGACGTAGGTGTATCCGCCGTCCTTGAGAATGGCGGAGGCCCAGGAGATGCCGTGCGCGGACGGCAGGTCGGTCACGCTGATCGGCTTGTTCAGCCGGCCAGGGGCGAACCTGGCCAGCACGTTACGGTGCCAGCGCCAGTCCCAGGCGCCGGTGCCGTACCGCTCGTACTCCTGGTAGGTGACCTCCACGATCCCGCCGGCCACCGTCGCGTCACCGGCCCAGAACCAGTGGTTCTTGTCGCGCGGGGGCATCACGGCGGTCGGCTTCTGCACGGTGCCGTCGTGGATCGTGGACAGCCTGCCGCCGCTCTCCACGGCGAAGGAGTTGTTGAGGAACACCGTGTCGCCGCCCTCCCCGACCACGGGTGGGCGCGAGCCGCCGGGGTTGACCCGGCCGAGGAACGTGTCGGAGAAGATCCACAGCTCTCTGCCGCTCGGCAGTTTGACCGAGTACGTGCCATCGGCGCCCGTCCAGTCGTCCACCCGGCTGTTGTCGTTGCCGTAGTTGGTGAAGAGGCTGGTCAGCCGGGCGTTGGTCGTGGTTCCCTTGACCGTCGGGGCACAGGCGGCGGCCGGCGTGGCCTGCTGCTGCTGCTGTTGCACCACCGACGGGACGGGCTTGGGTGGGGCGGCCCAGGCGTGCTGCGGCGCGGCCGTCAGGCCGACCAACGCGATGGCGAGGGGTGCTAAGGCGGAGCGGAATCGCGTCATCACCGGTCCTTGGGGGAGGGAAGTTCCCTACAGTTCTAGTCATTAGATCACTTACTGTCTAGGGCCCCTCTCACACTCGACCAAGACGGATTGTTGGCGGCTCGGGGTCGGCGGCGGCCCTGCGCGACGCGGAAAATGTGATGACCGCGCCCGAACGGGGCGGCTACCCTGCCGGGATGGGCCACGTCGAAGTAGGACATCTCACGTACGTGCTGCCCGACGGGCGGCCCCTGCTCAACGACGTGTCCTTCAGGATCGGTGAAGGCGTCAAGGCTGCGCTCGTCGGGCCCAACGGCGCGGGCAAGACCACGCTCATGCGGCTGATCGCCGGCGACCTCCAGCCGGTCGACGGCAGCGTGGCCAGCTCCGGCGGGCTGGGCGTGATGCGGCAGTTCGTCGGCAGCGTGCGCGACGGCAGCAGCGTGCGCGACCTGCTGCTCGGCGTCGCCCCGCCGGCCGTGCGCCGGGCGGCCGAGCGGCTCGACGAGGCCGAGCTGGCCATGATGGAGCGCGACGACGAGAAGACGCAGATGCGCTACGCGCAGGCGATCAGCGACTACACCGACGCGGGTGGCTACGACATCGAGGTGTTGTGGGACACCTGCACGGTGGCCGCGCTCGGTGTCCCGTACGAAAGGGTGAAATATCGGGACGTGGCCACGCTGTCCGGCGGCGAGCAGAAGCGGCTCGTCCTGGAGGCGCTGCTGCGCGGCCCCGACCAGACGCTGCTGCTGGACGAGCCCGACAACTACCTCGACGTCCCCGGCAAGGAGTGGCTGGAGCAGCAGCTCAGGGAGACGCCCAAGACCGTGCTGCTGGTCAGCCACGACCGCCAGCTCCTGGCGAACGCGGCCGACCGCATCGTGACCGTCGAGTCCGGCAACATCTGGATCCACGGCGGCGGGTTCGCCACGTACGCCGAGGCCCGCAAGGCCCGTAACGAGCGCCTCGACGAGCTGCGCAGGCGCTGGGACGAGGAGCACGCCAAGCTCAAGGCCCTGGTCAACATGCTCAAGAACAAAGCCAGGTACAACGACGGCATGGCCGCCGCCTACCACGCCGCCCAGACGCGGCTGCGCAAGTTCGTGGAGGCAGGGCCGCCCGAGGTGGCCCCGAGCGATCAGAACATCAAGATGCGCCTGCGCGGCGGACGCACCGGCAAGCGCGCGGTCATCTGCGAGGGGCTGGAGCTCACCGGGCTCATGCGCCCGTTCGACCTCGAGGTCTGGTACGGCGAGCGCGTCGCGGTCCTCGGCTCCAACGGCTCGGGCAAGTCCCACTTCCTGCGCCTGCTGGCCGGGGAGCCGATCGCCCACGACGGCGTCGCCAGGCTCGGCGCCCGCGTGGTCCCTGGCCACTTCGCCCAGACCCACGCCAGGCCGGACCTGCTCGGCCGCACCCCGGTCGAGATCGTCATGACCGAGCACGCCAAGCTCAAGAACGAGGCGATGAAGACGCTGGCCCGCTACGAGCTGGCGGGGCGCACCGCCGAGCAGCGGTTCGACTCGCTCTCGGGCGGCCAGCAGGCACGGCTGCAGATCCTGCTGCTCGAGCTGTCCGGGGCCACGTTGCTGCTGCTCGACGAGCCGACCGACAACCTCGACCTGGCCAGCGCCGAGGCGCTGCAGGCGGGGCTGGACGCGTTCGACGGCACGGTGCTGGCGGTCACCCACGACCGCTGGTTCGCCGCCGACTTCGACCGCTACCTGGTCTTCGGCTCCGACGGCACGGTCTACGAGTCGCCGGACCCGGTCTGGGACGAGGCCAGGGTCGCCCGTCCCCGTTAAAGAGTTGGTACGCCCGGCGCGTGTCACCTGCCATCCGTGCCCATGCACGGGTTATCACGGCAAAGTGATCCCGCGTAGCCGAACCGCCAGCCTGCTCGCACTCGGGGCACTCGGGGCAATCTGCCTCTCCGGGTGCTCCAGCGAGAAACGACCAGCACAAGAGCTCAAGCCCCTCGCGCTCAAGGAACAGGTCTCGAGCATCGTCAAATCCGCCGACGGGTACGCCGTCAGCTGGGCAGGCGTGCTCAACAACGCCAACCCGTGGCACTTCGGCGAGCACGTGGTGGCCACGATCGTCGGGCACGACGCCAAGGGCGCCGAAGTGGTCAGGATGGACCAGCCGCTCGACGCCGTGCCGCCGGGCGGCTCGTTGTCCTTCACCGGCCAAGCCACTGCCGCGGAGAAGCCGGAGAAGGTGACGATCCAGTACCGTCCCGCGCGCTGGCGGATGGCGACGCGCATTCCCTCGGCGTTCCAGAGCTTTCCCATTACCCGGAGCCAGACTCTGCGCCAGAAAGACGGCTCATACCTTATTACCGGATATGTCGGTAATCCATATCAAATGGCGGCCGGCAGTCTGGTCGTGAACGCGTTGCTGCGCGACAAAGCGGGCAAACTCCTCGGTGGCGGCAGCACGTTCGTGGACGACGTCAAAGCGGGCAGTCCGCCGCGATTCATTCTCACTGTTTCCGGTCTGCCGGCCGGGTCCAGCGTGGCGAGGACCGACATCACGGCCAGGACCTGGGGGTCCACCGGCCGTCCCTACGAGGATCTGGCGCTCGGCGGCGCCGTGCCGATCCACACGGTCAAGCCGGTGACCGAGCCTTTCGCGGTGGATCGGAGCACACAGGTCGTCTCTGAACATAAGCAATAATTCACGCCAAATTCAAAGGCGTTGCTATGCCGTAGGCTGAAACAGGTAGAACTACTAGTTACGAATCAATTACCTTCGGTCATATGAATGACCGCGTCCTGGTCGAAGCACTTCGCGCCCGTGACCCAGGTGCGCTCGCCGCGCTCTATGACACGTACGCGGAGAGCATCTACCGCTACTGCTGGTCCCTCCTCCTGAACGCCGACAGCGCCCAGGTGGCGCTCCGCGACACGCTGATCGCCGCCGAGGCGCACGCGGGGGCGCTGGCCGACCCGGACCTGCTGCGCGCCTGGCTCTTCGCGCTGGCCCGCGTGGAGTGCCTGCGCCGCAGGGCCGCCGCGCCGCCGGGCGCCGCCGAGGTGCTGGCCGAGGCGCCGCCCCTGGACGACCCGGCCGACGCCGACCTGCGGGTCATGGCCTGGAACGCCGTCCAGAGCCTGCCCGTCGCCGACCGCGAGGTGCTGGCGCTCACGCACCGGCACTCGCTGCCCGCCGCCGAGCTGGCCCTGGTGCTCGGGACGCGGCAGGTCGAGCAGCCCCTGGAGGAGGCCCGCGAGCGCCTGCGCGACGCGATCACTGCCGAGATCCTCGCCAGGAAGGGCCCGTACGACTGCCCGCGGCGGGCCGCGATGCTGGCCGGGTTCTCCGGCGAGCTGACCCAGGAGATGCGCGAGCGGCTGGTCAGGCACCTGCCGCGGTGCGAGATCTGCGCGCCGCACCGCCTTCGCGAGGTGTCGGCCGCCAAGGTCTTCGAGCTGCTGCCCGAGGAGGCGCTGCCCGACTCGCTCCGCATCCGGGTGATGAGCTGCTTCGTCGACCCGGAGCTGCTGCCCTACCGCCGTTACGTCGCCAGGCGCACGGCTGCCCTGGGCGCCGCCGGATTTCCCGTCTCCGCGGACCAGGCCGTTCAGGGGTGGCCTAAGGCGCTGGCGGGCGCGCTGGCGGCGGTCGCGACCGTGGTGGCGATAGTGGTGATCTTCCAGCAGCTCGGCGGGGGGAGCGGCGGAGTGTCCGGCGTGGCGACGGCCGCGTTCCCCGCGACGGGCCAGCCGCCCGGCATCCAGTTGCCCTGGCGCTCGGAGCCGCCGGACGTCCCGGTGACCGGGGAGCCGGTCCTGCACAGCACGGCCACGCACCCGATCGGCGTGACCGGCGGTCCGATGCTCGTGCCGCCCGTCGTGCCGGTCAACAACGCGGTCCAGACGACGCCGGCCCGGGGCACGCCCCCGTCTTCCGGGCCGCCCCAGTCCCAGCCGCATGGGGAGCCGCCTACGTCGCAGGCCCCGCCTTCCACGTACGTACCGCCTCCTACGCAGACCCCGCCGCCCCAGCACTCGCCGCCCGAGCACTCGCCGGGGCCCCGCACCCGCACTCCCTGCCCCACGCCGACCCGCACGCCCACCGCGACGCCGCCGCCTCCTACCACCACCCCCGCCGAGACGCCCACGCAGACGGCCGCCCCCACGGAGACACCCTTGCCCAGCACGACGGGCTGAGTTCCCCGAGCTCTGAACGGCCCCCTCCACCGGAGGGAACGAGCCTTCGCCGACTACGTTACGTAAGCAGCCCACTGGGAACCGTGTGCATAGAGTAGCCACGTGTTTCCGGGGGGACTGATGCGTGCATTTCGGACAGGGCTTCTCGCGTGTTGCCTGATGGTCGCCCTGTGCCCGCCCGCCGAGGCCGAGCCCGCCCCCTCCTCGCGGGAGGTGAAGAAGGCCCGTCAGTCCGCACGTGAGCGTTCGAAGGAGCTGGGAGCGGCCACCGCCGAGCTGGTCACGGCGCAGTCGCAGCTGGACGGGCTGGCGGCCGAGGTGGAGCGGCTGGTGGAGGCCTACAACGGCGAGCTGGTGCGGCTCCGGCAGGCCGAGGAGTTGTACGCGCAGGCCAGTGCGCGTCTGGCGGCGGCCGACGCGGAGGTCGAGCGGGTGAGGCAGGAGGTCGCGCTCCTGGCCACGGAGAGCTACGGCGGGCAGACCCCGATGGCGCCGGTCATCGGCATGATCTTCGACCAGGGCGGCACTGAGGGAGCCCTGCACAGGGCAGGGGTGCTCGCGCAGCTCTGGGGCGAGCGGGCGGCGATCCTCAGCAGGATGGACGACAGCCAGAAGGTGGCCGCCATCCTGCGTACCCAGGCCGCGAACGCCTACGCCGCCCAGGAGGCCGCCTCGGAGCGCGCCGAAACGGCCAAGAGCGCCGCCGAGGCCGCCGTTGCCAGGCAGCAGGAGGAGACGAGGGAGCTCAGGGCGCGTACGGAGGTCCTGCGCCACGAGGTGGACAAGGCGCGCAGCCGCGCGAAGCTGCTGGCCCGGCAGCGGGCCGCGTCGCTGTCAGGGGGGATGGTCTCGGGGGGCTCGGCCATGGGGGACGTGGCGGCCAACTGGGCGCTCACCCAGCTCGGCAAGCCGTACGTGTGGGCGGCCGCCGGCCCGGACACCTACGACTGCTCGGGGCTGACGATGCGGGCCTGGGAGAAAGCGGGCGTACGGCTCGACCACTGGACGGGCACCCAGTGGACGGCGGGCCCGCACGTGCCGCTGGAGCAGCTGAAACGTGGCGACCTGCTCTTCTTCGGCCACGTCAAAGACGATCCGAGCACCATCCACCACGTCGGGATCTACGTCGGCGACGGGCAGATGGTGCACGCCCCGCAGACCGGCGACGTGGTGCGGGTGGCCTCGATCTGGCGCGGGGACCTGGTGGGCGCCACCAGGCCCCGCTGAAGGGGACGGTCAGTGATGGCCGGATTCCTTGGCCCGGCGGAAGGAGCGCTCGATCTCGGCCTCGGCCTCGATGCGGCCCACCCAGTTGGCGCCCTCGACGGACTTGCCCGGCTCCAGGTCCTTGTAGACCTCGAAGAAGTGCTGGATCTCCAGCCGGTCGAACTCCGACACGTGGTGGATGTCCTGGATGTGGTGCATCCGCGGGTCGGTCGAGGGGACGCAGAGGACCTTGTCGTCGCCGCCCTTCTCGTCGGTCATCCTGAACATGCCCACCGCCCGGCAGGTGATGTAGCAACCGGGGAACGTCGGCTCCTGCAGCAGCACCAGCGCGTCGAGCGGGTCGCCGTCCTCCCCGAGGGTGTGCTCGATGAAGCCGTAGTCGGCGGGGTACTGCGTGGAGGTGAACAGGAGCCGGTCGAGCCTGATCTTCCCGGTCTCGTGGTCCACCTCGTACTTGTTCCGTTGCCCCTTTGGAATCTCAACGACGACGTCGAACTCCACCGCGGTCCTTTCTCATGGGCTGATTCCGCCTCACCAGTCAGTGCCTGGTCAGGCATCGTCTCCCGTACTCAAGCCCCCGGGCACCCCCGGCTGGGCGTTAATGTCTCGTAGGCGAACAAAGGAGAGAGGGCAGCGACGTGGCGCGGCACGACCGGTGGCTGATGCTTACCACTCTCGCCGTGCTCCAGGCCCTGACGATCGTCACCGGCGTTTACGCGATGACCACCGACTTCAGCCTGGGCGCGTTGACGAGGCAGTCTCCACCGACCAAGCCGACGGCGTCCCCGCCGGAAGGGTCTCCCTCCGTCCCCGTGGTCACCTCGGGGCCAGTGCTGGCCCAGCTTTCGGTGAAGCCAGGAGACGGACCTCTCTCGACTAAGGGTACTTTGACGCGGCAGCTCACCCACGCGCTGGGTGACGAAGCACTCGGCAACCGGGTCGGCGCGGTGGTCCTCGACGCGGTCACCGGCGAGCGGATCTTCGCCGCCAACGCCGACACCCCGATCGTCCCCGCCTCGACCACGAAGATCATCACCTGCGCCGTCGCCCTCGCGTCCCTGGGGCCGGACACCCGTCTGTCCACCAGGGTCGTCCAGGGGCCGAAACCGGACACGGCCGTCCTGGTCGGGGGCGGCGACCCGCTGATCGCCGGTCCGTCGGCGAAGCCGGGGTACCCGAAGCAGGCGAGCCTGGCCACGCTCGCGGCCCGCACCGCCGCGACCCTTAAATCGCAAAACATTCGAAAAATCGCTCTTTCGTACGACTCATCCCTCTTTGTAGGTCCGGCGGTCCCTCCCGGCTGGAAGCCGAACTACATCCCGGACGGCGAGGCGGCGCCCGTCCACGCCCTGACCATGGACGAAGGCCGCCAGGACCCGCGCAACAAGCAGCCCCGGGTTTCCAACCCGCCCCAGTACGCCGCCGCGGCCTTCGCCAAGTTGCTGGCCAAGCAGGGCATCACGGTGTCCAGGTCCGTACGGCCGGGCAAGGCCCCGGCGGGCGCCACGGAGCTGGGCCGGGTGGACTCGGCGCCCCTCTACTCCCTGGTTGAGCACACGCTCACCCACAGTGACAACGACATGGCCGAGGCGCTGCTCAGGCTCGTCGCCATCAAGGAGGGGCAGCAGGCGTCGGTCGAAGGGGGCGCCAAGGCCGTGATCGCGGTGCTCCAGCGCCTCGGGGTCGCGCAGGGCGTCTCCCTCACCGACGGCAGCGGTCTGTCCCCACGCAACCGCATCAGCCCCACCGCCCTGGCCAAGGTGATCGCCATGTCCTCCTCCGCGAGCCAGCCCAACCTGCACGCCATCGCCTCGGGCATGCCGATCGCCGGCTTCTCCGGCACCCTCGGCAACGGCCGGCGGTTCACGGGGAGCGACAGCCGGGGCCAGGTCGGTCTGGTCCGGGCCAAGACCGGCACGCTCAACAACGTCAACACGCTGGCGGGCATGGCCACCACGAAGGACGGGCGGCTGGTGACGTTCGCCTTCATGGCGGACCGCGTACCGGTCACCGCCGAGCCCGTGCTCGACCGCCTGGCGGCGATCGTGGCGAGGTCATGAGGACGCTCCTTCGCCTGCTTATGGCGATCCTTCGGATCGCGGCTCAGTCGCTGGGATCCGGTGTCTTCCCTCGTCGTTCGGTCGCTTCGCTCCCTCTCTCCTCAGTCCAGACACCGGCGCTCCTTCGCAGGTTGGACATGGAGCACGTACGGTGGACGGTATGCAGGTGATCGACTGGGATCTGGCCGTCACGACCGGCACGCGCCTGGTGCGCCCCGGTCCTCAGGTGAGCCGGGAGGAGGCCAGGCAGGCCGTCACCGAGCTCCGCACCCTGTCACGCGAGGCCGAGGGCCACGTGCGCAGCTTCACCAAGATCCATACAGAGACCGCGCCGCAGGCCGCGACCATCGTGGACCGGCCAGGCTGGATCAGGGCGAACGTCGAGGGCTTCCGCGTGGTGCTCGAGCCGCTCACGCAGCGCATGGGCAGCGGCCCCAACCCGCCGCCCGCCATCGTCACGGCCGTGGGCTCCCGCATCACGGGCGTGGAGGTGGGGGCCGTCCTCGCCTTCCTCGCCTCACGGGTTCTGGGCCAGTACGAGCTGTTCCTCCCGCCTGACCCCACCGGCCAGGAGCCCGCCGGCCGCCTGACGCTCGTCGCCCCCAACATCGTCCACGCCGAGCGCGAGCTGGGCGTCAACCCCCACGACTTCCGCCTGTGGGTGTGCCTCCACGAGGAGACGCACCGGGTGCAGTTCACGGGCGTGACGTGGCTGCGCGAATACGTCCGGTCGCAGATGACCGAGTTCCTGCTCGCCTCCGACCTCGACCTGCCCACGCTGCTCGAACGCCTCCGCAACGCCGCCGACACGGTGGCCGACGTGGTGCGCGGCGGCGAGGGCAACCTCATCGACGCCATCCAGTCACCCGGCCAGAAGGAGATCCTCGACCGGTTGACGGCCGTGATGACCCTGGTGGAGGGGCACGGCGACTACGTCATGGACGCGGTGGGCCCGTCCGTGGTGCCCTCGGTGGCCGAGATCCGCGCCAAGTTCGCCCAGCGCCGTGAGGGCGGCTCCCGGCTCGACCGCACGGTGCGGCGGCTGCTGGGGATCGAGCTCAAGATGAAGCAGTACGCGGAGGGGTCGGCGTTCGTGCGGAAGGTGGTGGACCGGGTCGGGATGGATGGCTTCAACCGCATCTGGACCTCGCCGGAGACGCTCCCCACGACCCCGGAGATCGCCGACCCGGACGCCTGGATCAACCGCGTCATCGGCACCCCGGCGCTCCCGGCCTAGCCTCCCGCACCGCCCACGCGGAGCGCCGCGCGCCGGCCCGGACGGGCGGCTGTCGTCACCCACGACCAGCGCTCCGCGCCAGGAGCGCTGTGTCGGGTGGTGCAGGCACGTACGGCCGGTGCCCCGCTCGGAGCGTCGGCGGGACGGGGTGCGGGTGGCGTTGTGACGTGTGGCGGCACGGGACAATGGCACCCGTGGGCCCACATCCAGCCGTAGCCGACGTGCGCAGGGCAGTGCGTGAGGCGCTGGCCGACGTCCAGGAGGGCGCGCTGGTCCTGGTGGCGTGCAGCGGCGGAGCCGACTCCCTGGCGCTGGCGGCGGCGCTGGGGTTCGTGGCACCCAGGATGGGGCTGCGCGCCGGGCTGCTCACCGTGGACCACCAGCTCCAGCCGGGCTCGGCCCAGCGGGCGCGAACGGTCGCGGACATCGGGGAGACCCGGCTGGACCTGCACCCCGCCGAGGTCCTCACCGTGACGGTGGGCACCGAGGGCGGCCCCGAGGCGGCGGCGCGGGAGGCCCGTTATCAGGCGCTGGCGGAGGCGGCCGACAAGCACCGGGCGCAGGTGGTCCTGCTCGGCCACACCAGGGACGACCAGGCGGAGACCGTGCTGCTGGGGCTGGCCAGGGGGAGCGGCGTCAGGTCGCTGTCCGGGATGGCGGCCCGCAGCGGCCGCTACCGGAGGCCGTTCCTCGAGCTCCCGAGAGCCACCACCGTCAGAGCCTGCCAGGCCATGGGTCTCGTCCCCTGGGACGACCCGCACAACGAGGACCCCCGCTACACCAGGGTCCGCGTCAGAAACAGGGTCCTGCCGGTGCTGGAGGCGGAGCTCGGCCCGGGAGTGGCCGAGGCACTCGCCAGGACCGCCAGGATGGCCCGCGAAGACGCCGATGCCCTCGATCAGTGGGCCGAATCGGCGTACCAGAATTGCGCTCTTAGCGATATTCCGGGATCGGTGACGCTGGCCGTGCCGGAGTTGGAAAAGCTCCCCGACGCCGTCAGGCGGAGGGTTTTGCGGCGGGCGGCCATTGCGGCGGGGGCACCCTCGGGCGCTCTGTCCGCCACTCATATCCTGGCCGTGGACCGGCTGGTCACGCGGTGGCATGGGCAGAAGGCCGTGGACCTACCGGGGGGTCTGTCCGCCGTGCGGCGGTATGGGACCCTGATAGTCGCCATCAGTCCCATCGCATAAGGAACCACAGGTGGACGCTGCCGACATGGGCAATGACCTGGAAAAGGTCCTCATTCCCGAGGACGAGCTCCAGGCGAAGATCAAAGAGCTTGCCGGGCGGATCGACGAGGACTACGCGGGTAAAGATTTGCTGCTCGTGGGCGTGCTGAAGGGCGCCGTCATGGTGATGGCCGACCTGGCCAGGGCCCTGCACGTGCCCGTGCAGATGGACTGGATGGCGGTGTCGTCGTACGGGGCGGGCACCAAGTCGTCCGGCGTCGTGCGCGTGCTGAAAGACCTCGACACCGACATCATGGGCCGCCACGTGCTGATCGTCGAGGACATCATCGACTCAGGACTGACCTTGCACTGGTTGCTGGAAAACCTGAAGTCGCGCAATCCGGCGTCGCTGGAGATCTGCACCGCGCTGCGGAAACCGGACGCGGTGAAGGTGCCCATCGAGGTGAAATACGTGGGCTTCGACATTCCCAACGAGTTCGTCATCGGATACGGGCTGGACTACTCCGAGCGATACCGCAATCTGCCGTTCATCGGCACTCTGGCCCCACACGTTTACAAGTAGCAATCTGGAACACGGCCGGGAACACCGCACAACGTGACGTACGTTGATAGGGCAAGGCCGGTGCAGCGGGCGGGTCCCCCCGTGCGCTCTGCCGGTGTACCTTCAGACTCCTGGAGGGTGACCGCGTGTCGCCTTCGGGTAGTCAGAAGTCGCGGTGTCGGATGCCGCGGCCCCGGGCCAGCCCGGGGTTCCAGGCCATGGTCAGGAAGGGACGGGCCCGCAAGGGGTTCCGCATCGGATGGATCTCAAGCGATTTACACGTGGGCCACTGCTGTGGATCCTGGGCATCGTCGTGCTGCTCCTCCTCGTCACTCAGCTCTGGAGTGGCGGCGGTAATTACAAGGAAGCCGACACGTCCCTGGTCCTCCAGCAGATTCGCGCCGGAAACGTCAGCAACGCCAGGATTGTCGACAAGGACAACCGAATCGAGGTGACGCTGGCCAACCCGATCGCGGTGAAGACCGGTGACACCCCGACGAAGCTGATCCAGTCCGACTGGGTCACCGGTTACGGCGGCAAACTGACCGACGAGCTGCAGGCTCAGGTCGAGGCGGGCAAGACCAAGAGCTTCACCACCGAGGTGCCGCAGGAAAACTTCCTCGTCAGCATCCTGGTGAGCTTCCTGCCGATCGTCATCATCGTGCTGCTCTTCCTGTTCATCATGAACCAGATGCAGGGCGGCGGCTCCCGGGTGATGAACTTCGGCAAGTCCAAGGCCAAGCTGATCACCAAGGACACCCCCAAGACCACGTTCGCCGACGTCGCGGGGGCCGACGAGGCCATCGAGGAGCTCCAGGAGATCAAGGAGTTCCTGCAGGCCCCGGCCAAGTTCCAGGCGATCGGCGCCAAGATCCCCAAGGGCGTGCTGCTGTACGGCCCGCCCGGCACCGGTAAGACGCTGCTGGCCCGCGCCGTCGCGGGCGAGGCCGGGGTGCCGTTCTACTCGATCTCCGGTTCCGACTTCGTCGAGATGTTCGTCGGTGTCGGCGCCTCGCGTGTCCGCGACCTGTTCGAGCAGGCGAAGGCCAACGCCCCGGCGATCATCTTCATCGACGAGATCGACGCCGTCGGCCGCCACCGCGGCGCCGGCTTGGGCGGCGGTCACGACGAGCGCGAGCAGACGCTCAACCAGCTGCTCGTCGAGATGGACGGCTTCGACGTCAAGGGCGGCGTGATCCTCATCGCCGCGACCAACCGGCCCGACATCCTCGACCCGGCGCTGCTGCGTCCCGGCCGGTTCGACCGGCAGGTCACCGTCGACCGCCCCGATCTCGAGGGCCGCAAGGGCATCCTCAAGGTCCACGGCCGCGGCAAGCCGTTCGCGCCCAACGTCGACCTCGACGTCATCGCGCGCCGCACCCCCGGGTTCACCGGCGCCGACCTGGCCAACGTGATCAACGAGGCCGCCCTGCTCACCGCGCGGGCCGACGAGAAGCTGATCACGATGGACGTCCTCGAGGAGTCGATCGACCGTGTCATGGCAGGGCCCGAGCGCAAGTCGCGGGTCATGTCCGACAAGGAGAAGAAGATGATCGCCTACCACGAGGGCGGTCACGCGCTGGTGGCGCACGCGCTGCCGAACTCCGACCCGGTCCACAAGATCACGATCCTGTCCCGGGGCCGCGCGCTCGGCTACACGATGACGCTGCCGATGGAGGACAAGTTCCTGGCCACCAGGTCCGAGATGATGGACCAGCTCGCGATGCTGCTCGGCGGCCGCGCGGCGGAGGAGCTCGTGTTCCACGAGCCCACCACCGGCGCCTCCAACGACATCGAGAAGGCCACGGCCGTCGCCCGCCGCATGGTGACCGAGTACGGCATGAGCGAGCAGCTCGGCGCCCGTAAGTTCGGCACCGGGCAGGCCGAGGTGTTCCTGGGTCGTGAGATGGGCCACGAGCGCGACTACTCCGAGAAGATCGCCTCCACGATCGACGAGGAGGTCCGCCGGATGATCGAGACGGCGCACGACCAGGCATGGGACATCCTGGTCGAATACCGCGACGTGCTCGACAACCTGGTGCTCGAGCTCATGGAGAAGGAGACCCTCTCCCGCGAGCAGGTGCTCGAGATCTTCTCCCCGGTGGTGGTCAAGGAGCACCGCCCGTCCTACGCGGGCTACGGCAAGCGGCTCCCCTCCGACCGTCCGCCGATCCTGACCCCCAAGGAGCAGTCGGCCAACGGCTCGCTGACAGGGGGCCACCAGGACGCCCTCCCGTCCGGAGAAAGTGCGTGACTCAGCACGACGTCGACCTGGGCCGTATCGAGAAGGCCGTACGCGAGATCCTCTACGCGATCGGCGAGGATCCCGACAGGGACGGCCTTCTCGACACGCCCGCAAGGGTCGCCCGAGCCATGGCCGAGCAGTATTCAGGGCTCGGCCAGAAGCCCGAAGACGTGCTGACGAAGGTCTTCGACGTCGACCACGACGAGATGGTGCTCGTCAGGGACATCGAGGTCTACAGCACGTGTGAGCACCATCTGGTCCCGTTCCACGGCGTGGCCCACGTGGGCTACATCCCCAACGACCGCGGCCAGGTGACCGGCCTGTCCAAGCTGGCCCGCCTGGTCGACGTGTACGCCCGCCGCCCCCAGGTCCAGGAGCGCATGACGTCCCAGATCGCCGACGCCCTCATGCGGGTCCTGGAGCCGCGCGGGGTCATCGTGGTCGTCGAGGCGGAGCATCTGTGCATGACGATGCGTGGCGTACGCAAGCCGGGCGCCAAGACCGTCACCTCGGCCGTCCGCGGCGACTTCCGCACCAGTGACAAGACCCGATCCGAGGCGATGGCGCTGATCCTGGGTCGCTGATGAGCGAACGGGGTACCCACGATGTCAACATGTGTGGGGAAGCGCCTAGGCTTGGCCCATGACTAGCGTGCCCATCAACGTGCCGGGGGGTGCGGATCGGTGCCTCGTCATGGGTGTGGTCAATGTGACCCCCGATTCGTTCTCCGACGGCGGCCTGTGGTTCGACGAGAGGGCCGCCATCCAGCACGGCCTTGACCTGGTCGAGGAGGGGGCCGACCTGGTCGACGTGGGCGGGGAGTCCACCCGCCCCGGCGCGGCCAGGGTCTCGCTGGAGGAGGAGCTGGCCAGGGTCGTGCCGGTGATCAGCGCGCTCGACGCCGAGGGTGTGGCGGTCAGCGTCGACACGATGCGGGCCGAGGTGGCCAGGGCCGCGGTCGAGGCGGGCGCGCGGCTCGTCAACGACGTGAGCGGCGGTCTCGCCGACCCCGAGATGCCGCGCGTGGTGGCCGAGACC
The DNA here is from genome assembly GCF_044466425.1 of Nonomuraea sp. NPDC049400. Classification (NCBI taxonomy): domain Bacteria; kingdom Bacillati; phylum Actinomycetota; class Actinomycetes; order Streptosporangiales; family Streptosporangiaceae; genus Nonomuraea; species Nonomuraea sp. NPDC049400. The sequence goes on along the minus strand of NZ_JBITMP010000004.1, from coordinate 172,983 downwards.
GGCGTCCGCTATGTGGTGATGCACTGGCGCGGCCACAGCCACGACATGGACAGCCGCGCCGTCTACGCCGACGTGGTGACCGAGGTCCGCGAGGAGCTGAGCAAGCGGGTCGACCTGGTGCTGGCGGAAGGTGTCACGGAGGAGCAGATCGTGCTCGACCCCGGGCTCGGCTTCGCCAAGAACGCCCAGCACAACTGGGCGCTGCTGGCCGGGATCCCGCAGCTGGCGGAGCTGGGCTTCCCGCTGCTCATCGGGGCCTCGCGCAAGCGCTTCCTCGGGCGGTTGCTGGCCGATCCCGACGGGACGCCCCGGCCGTTCAGCCGCAGTGACGACGCCACGCTGGCCGTGACCGCGCTGGCCGCGCACGCGGGCGCCTGGTGCGTACGCGTCCACCACGTGGGCCCCAATGCCGATGCCGTGCGCGTGTCCGCCGCATGGAAGAGAGCCGGAGCAGGCACATGAGCGTCGACACCGCCGCCATCGAGACGGTCAACCAGGAGTTCTACGCCGCGATAGAGAGCGGCGACCTCGACAAGATGACCGAGATCTGGGCCGAGGACACCGCCGACGACCAGGTGAGCTGCGTCCACCCGGGCTGGACCCTGCTCGCCGGCCGGTCCGAGGTGCTGCGGTCCTGGGCCCTCATCATGGCCAACACCACCTACATCCAGTTCGTGCTGACCGACGTCAACACGACCGTGCTGGGCGACGTGGCCGTGCTGACCTGCGTCGAGAACATCCTCACCGCCGGCGAGGAGGGCGAGGCCAGCTTCGCCGCGGGCAAGGTGGTGGCCAGCAACGTCTACGTCCGCACCCCGCAGGGCTGGCGGCTGTGGATGCACCACGGCTCGCCGGTGCTCCAGGGGGACGACGACGAGGAGGAGGAAGGCGAGCTTGAGCGCTGACCGCATCGCTCTCAAGGGCCTGCGGGCCAGGGGGAGGCACGGCGTGCTCGCTGCCGAGCGGGAGCTCGGGCAGGAGTTCGTGATCGACGCGACGCTGTTCCTCGACACCGCGCCGGCGGCGGCCGGCGACGATCTCACCAAGACCGTCCACTACGGGGAGCTGGCCGAGGCGCTGGTCGAGGTCGTGGAGGGCGAGCCGGTCGCGCTGATCGAGACGCTCGCGCAGCGGCTGGCGGACGTGTGCCTGGCCAGTGAGCTGGTGAGCAAGGTCGAGGTGAGCGTGCACAAACCGGCGGCGCCCATCCCGCTGGCGTTCGACGACGTGGTCGTGACCATCGAACGGAGCCGCGTATGAAAGTAGTCCTGGCTCTGGGCAGCAACCTGGGGCCCCGGTTCCAGACGCTGCAGGGCGCCGTGGACACCTTGTTCGACGCGCCGGGGCTGGAGTTCGTCAAGGCATCCCCGGTCTACGAGACCGATCCCGTCGGGGGTCCTGCCGGGCAGAAGCCGTACGTCAACGCGGTCGTGATCGCCGAGACCACGCTGCCGCCGCGCACGCTGCTGGAGCGGGCGCAGAGCGTGGAGAACGCCTTCGGCCGGGTGCGCACCGAGCGCTGGGGGCCGCGCACGCTCGACATCGACCTGATCGTGGTGGGCGACACCGTCTGCGACGACCCCGAGCTGACGCTGCCGCATCCCCTCGCCCACGAGCGCGCGTTCGTGCTCGTGCCCTGGGCGAAGGCCGACCCCGACGGCGTGGTGCCCGGGCGTGGCCGGGTGACGGAGCTGGTGGAGGGCGTCGACCAGCAAGGGGTACGCCTGCGCGACGACCTCAGTCTGCAGAGGCCCGATTGAAGCCCACCCACCCCGGCCGCCTGGTCGGCATCGTCATCGTCGTCGCGTTGATCGCGTGGGCGTTGGTCCGGTCTTTCTACTCCGAGCTGCCCCTCATGCCGTGGACCGCGATCCCCACGGTCCTGCTGCTGGCCATCGGCGAGGGTTACAGCGCGTGGACGACCAAGGCCAGGATCGCCAGGAAACCTGGCACCAAGCCGGTGGAGCCCCTGTCGGTGGCCCGGCTGGCCGCGCTGGCGAAGGCGTCGGCGTACGTGGGGGCGATGTTCGCCGGGTTGTTCGCCGGGTTCGCTCTCTATACGGTGCAGATCTTGGACCGGGAGACGCCGCGATCGGAGTTCTTCGTCGCGACGGGGTCGTTCCTGTCATGCGTGGTGCTGGTCTGCGCCGCCCTCTACCTGGAGAACGTCTGCCGCATCCCGAAGGACTCGGACGAGCAGCAGCCCGGCTAGGCGCTACGCTCCCTCGCCGGTTCGGGCGCACGTCTACGCCCGAACAGGTAGATGACCGGGGTGGTGCAGATCAGCGGGCCGACGATGGCGATGGGGCGCTCCAGCCACCACTTCAGGTCAGGCGGGATCTCACTGCCCAGGGTGCCGAAGAGCCACCATGACAGCCCAAGTGCGATGGCCATCCCGGTCGTGTGGAAGAGGAAGAGCGGCAGCGAGTACCGGTTGATGAAGCCGTTCGCCCGGCTCCACCTGGGCCGCTCCAGGACGCGCTCCATCGACGGCCGCAGCACCTCCACCAGCCCGATCTGGAACAGCAGCAGGGCGACGATCACGAACGTGGGCGGCGCCATGTTCGACCACTTGTCACCCGGCACGCCCACCATCGAGCCCGGGTAGATGCCGGAGTAGACCAGGCCGAACAGGGCGAAGAGGCCGGTCCAGAGCAGTGCGACGTCGTAGCGCCTGGGCAGGATGACGACTCGGTCGTAGAAGAACCCGGCCTGGTGGGCGAGCCCCCAGATGAGGATCATGTTGAGCCACCCGGCCCATTCGACCCCGTACCGGAAGCGCACCACGTCGACCACCAGCGACGCGCCGCCGAGCCAGATCAGCGCCAGCACGTCGTAGCGGCGGTGCAGCCAGAGCGCCACCGGCAGCAGGGCGATGAGCACGAGGTAGACGCCGAGGAACCACAGCGGGCTGAGCACCAGCAGCACCACCCGCCACATCCAGTCCACCTGGAACGTGAACGTGACGACCGCGCCGATGGCGAGCCACACCCCGGACAGGAACAGCGCCGGTAACGCCAGCGCGCGGATGCGCCGCCAGACGAACGAGCCGATGCCGACGCCGCGCCCCCGGGCACGCTCCCAGGACAGCAGGTGCACGTGGCCACCGACGTAGAAGAACAGCGGCAGCACCTGCAGCAGCCAGGTCAGGATCCACAGCCCGGAGGTGAAGCCCAGCGGGCTGGTGGGCTCGGGGCCGTTCGGCTTCCACTCCAGGATGGTGAACGCCCAGTGCCAGACCACCACGACGCACAGGCTCAGGGCGCGGAGCCAGTCGACGTACTTGTCGCGCTCGGCCTTCACTTGTCGATGTCACCCACGACGAAGAACATCGAGCCGAGGATGGCCACCATGTCGGCGACCAGGTGTCCGGGCAGCATCTCCCGCAGCACCTGGATGTTGCTGTAGGAGGCCGAGCGCAGCTTGAGCCGCCACGGGGTCTTGTCGCCCTTCGAGACCAGGTAGTAGCCGTTGATGCCGAGGGGGTTCTCGGTCCACGCGTACGTGTGCCCCTCCGGCACCTTGAGCACCTTCGGCAGGCGCTGGTTGATGGGCCCGGGCGGCAGCGAACGCAGGTGCTCGACGCAGGCGTCGGCCAGCTCGAGCGAGCTCTTGAGCTGGTCGAACAGCACCGCGAACCGGGCGTGGCAGTCGCCCGCCTGCCGCGTGACGACCTTCACGGGCAGCTCGCGATAGGCGAGGTACGGGTCGTCGCGGCGCAGGTCGAAGTCCACCCCCGAGGCCCTGGCGATGGGGCCGCTGACGCCGTACTGCATGATCTGCTCGCGGGTGAGCACGCCGACGCCCTTGGTGCGGGCGATGAAGATCTCGTTGTGCAGGATGAGGTCCTCGATGTCGGGCACCCGGCGCCGGGTCTCAGCGACGGCGGCCGACACCCGGTCGAGCCAGCCGAGCGGCAGGTCCTCCTTGAGGCCCCCGACCCGGTTGAACATGTAGTGCATGCGCCCGCCGGAGATCTCCTCCATGACGGCTTGGATGCGCTCGCGCTCGTCGAAGGCGTAGAACAGCGGCGTGATCGCGCCCAGCTCGAGAGGGTAGGAGCCGAGGAACATCAGGTGGTTGAGCACCCGGTTGAGCTCGGCCAGCAGGGTGCGCGCCCACACGGCCCTGACCGGGGGCTCCATGCCGAGCAGGCGCTCGGCGGCGATCACCACGCCCAGCTCGTTGGCGAAGCCGGAAAGCCAGTCGTGCCGGTTGGCCAGCATGATGATCTGACGGTAGTCGCGGACCTCGAACAGCTTCTCCGCGCCCCTGTGCATGTAGCCGATGATCGGCTCGGCGGCGGTGATGCGCTCGCCGTCGAGCGTCAGCCGGAGCCTGAGCACTCCATGGGTCGACGGATGCTGCGGGCCGATGTTGAGGATCATGTCCTCGGTGGCCAGCTCTTTCGCGCCCGCGCCGATTCCGACCACACGTTCCGTCATATGGCCATGCTGCCACCGCACTGATTGGTGATCCAGCCGGGGGGCAGGTCAAGGAATCGTATGGAAATGCATCCCGAAGCCGGACATGGGGAGAAGACCGGGAACGGGGGGAGAAATCACCATGAAGAGAGCTGTGTTCGATGTCACGATGCTGATCGCGCGCGTCGTGACCGGCGTGATCTTCCTGGCTCACGGCCTGGAGAAGTGGATGGCCGGCCTCGGACCCACGGGTCGGGCATTCGCCGGGATGGGAGTCCCGATGCCCGAGCTCGCCTCCGCGTACGCGACCATCGTGGAGACCGTCGGCGGCCTCTTCCTGATCCTGGGCCTGCTGGTCCGGCCGGTGGGGCTGCTGTTGCTGCTCAACATGCTCGGCGCGATCGTCTTCGTGCACTCCGGCCGCGGCATCCTGACCACCACCGGCGGCTGGGAGCTGCCTGGCCTGCTCGGGGCGCTGGCCTTGCTGTTCCTGGCGCTCGGTGGCGGGCGGATCGGGATCGACGGGCTGTTCGGCGCGATGTTCCGCAGGCGCGCGGAACGCCGGGCCGCCGAGGAGGAGCTCGCCGCGCACGCTCCGGGCGCATCTGGTCCGGAGCCGTCGAACGTCACGACCGTGAACGGCGGCCCCACCACGCCCACATCGTCCAATGAACCGGCGGAGCCGCGCGTGCCCAGGCAGCCTTCCGAGCACCGGTCAGGCATGATCGACGACGACGACATGAGGGACATCGACGCCCTGGTCTCCGACGAGCCGCCGCCGCACCGCAAGCCGCCGAACAGGGCATGAGGCTCAGCGCGCGACGAGCTCCCGCAGCGCCTGTACCAGCCGGTCCACGTGCTCCTCCGTGGTGCCGATGCCGATCGAGGCCCGCACCGCGGAGGCGGTGCCGTCCTCGCAACCCCCATCGGTCTCGTTGAGGAGGTGCCGGACGAAGGGGTGCGCGCAGAACTTCCCGTCGCGCACCCCGATGCCGTACTCGCTGGACAGCACCTCGGCCACCTCGCGGGCGGAGTAGCCGTCCACGGTGAACGACACGATGCCGACGCGCGGGTGGTCATCCCCCCACAGCGACAGCTCACGCACGCCCTCGATCGCGGCGAGCCCGGACCGCAGCCGGGCGATCAGCCGCTCCTCCTCGTGCACCAGCGCGGTCCAGCCGGTGGCCGTGAGCGCGTCGCAGGCGGCGGCCAGCGCGATGGCGCCCAGCACGTTCGGGGTGCCCGCCTCGTGCCGCGGCTCCGGGTCGTCGTGCCACTCGGTGTCGTCCCCCACGGAGCGCACCGCGCCCCCGCCCTTGAGGTACGGCTCACCCTGCGCGAGCCAGTCCCGCCGCCCGACCAGCACCCCGGCGCCGAACGGCGCATACAGCTTGTGCCCGGAGAAGGCCACGTAGTCGAGGTCGAGCGCGGTCAGGTTGAGCTGCCGGTGCGGTACGAGCTGGGCGGCGTCCACCAGGATGCGGGCCCCGTGCCGGTGCGCGATGTGGGCCAGGGCGGCGATGGGCCAGAGCTCGCCGGTGACGTTCGAGGCGGCGGTGACCACGAGCAGCTTCGGCCCGTCGATCCCGGCCAGCGCCTCGTCGGCGGCGCGGACGGCCTCGCCGGGGAAGGCGGGCGGCGCCAGCCGTACGGACTTCTTCCAGGGGAGGAGGGAGGCGTGGTGCTCGGTGTCGAAGACCACGGTGGTCGTGCCGGCGGGCAGGCAGCCGGCCAGGAGGTTCGTGGCGTCGGTGGTGTTGCGGGTGAAGATCACGGAGTCGTCCGGGCGGGCGCCGACGAACGCCCTGACCGTGTGGCGGGCCTGCTCGTAGCGGGCGGTGGTCAGCTGGGAGGCGTAGCCCGCGCCCCGGTGGACGCTGGAGTAGGCCGGGAGCGCGGCGGTGACGGCGGCGCTGACCGGCTCGAGACAGGGCGCGCTGGCGGCGTAGTCGAGGTTGGCGTAGCCGACGAGCCTTCCGCCCTTGACCGGCACCTCGAGATCGTCCCCGAGCACGGCGGGAATGGGCCTGCTCGTGGCGGTGGGAACCGCCTCGACGGGCTGGGCGGGAATGGAGTTGAAGATCGTCAGCGTGGGCACGGCACATCTCCCTCAGGGTCATCGGACCCCTGGAAGCAGCCACGGAGCCCGCGCTTGCCCGCCACACCTCGTGACGGACCAGGTCTTCACCCGGGGCACCCCGCCGCGGACGCGAGGGTTGCCGGCCAGCTAGCCGGGGCTTGTCGCTGGCACTCATGACCTACGACGGGCACTATAACCCAAATCCCACCTTCGATCGCAAGTCGGCGAACTTCTGCGGCGCGTCACTCGTTGCTACCGGAAACCCCCGCCCACGTAGTCATGGAGGTACGCAGAATGTTGGACTGGGTGGCCGACCCGCAGATCTGGATCGGCTTCTTCACCCTGGTCGCCCTGGAGATCGTGTTGGGCATCGACAACATCATCTTCATCTCCATCCTGGCCGGGAAGCTACCTCCGGAACAGCGCGACAGAGCCCGCGTACTGGGCCTGGCCGCGGCCCTGATCAGCCGCCTGCTCCTGCTGCTCGGCCTGTCGTGGGTGGTGCAGCTCACCGAGCCGTTGTTCGCCGTCTTCGGCCACGACATATCGGGACGCGACCTGATCCTGCTGCTCGGCGGCCTGTTCCTGCTGGGCAAGAGCGTCACCGAGATCAGCCACAGCATGGACGGTCCCGCGGGCGGGGACGGCAAAAAGGTCGCCGCCGCCTCCTTCACCTCGGTGATCCTGCAGATCATGGTGCTGGACATCGTGTTCTCGCTCGACTCCGTCATCACCGCCGTCGGCATGGTGGACCAGCTCGGCGTGATGATCGCGGCGGTCGTGGTGTCCGTGCTGGTGATGCTGTTCGCCTCGGGGCCGATCAGCAGGTTCGTGGACCGGCACCCGAGCATCAAGATGCTGGCGCTGTCGTTCCTGGTGCTGATCGGCGTGGTGCTCATCGCCGAGGGCTTGGGCCAGCACATCCCCAAGGGCTACATCTACTTCGCCATGGCGTTCTCGCTCGTCGTCGAGCTGCTGAACATCCGGATGCGCAGCAAGCGCGTCCACCCGGAGCAGGAGGATTCGGCTTCTAGTATGAAATAGTGCGCTTTGACCCTTGGGATCCGGATTTCGTGGCTCACCCGTACGGCGTGTACGACGAGCTGAGGCGCGAGTCGCCCGTCAGCTACTTCGAGCCGACGAACCAGTGGCTGATCTCACGCCACGCCGACGTGAACGCCCTGCTCAGGGACCGCCGCCTGGGCAGGTCCTACCTGCACGTGGCCACCCATGAGGAGTTCGGCAGGCCGCCGGAGCCGGAGTTCCACGAGCCGTTCTGGCGGGTGATCAGGGCGGGCATGCTGGATGTGGAGCCGCCGGTGCACACCAGGCTGCGCCGGCTGGTCTCCAAGGCGTTCACGCCCCGCATGGTCGAGTCGCTGCGGCCCCGGGTGCGCGCCATCGCCGAGGGCCTGGTGGACGCGTTCGTGGAGAAGGGCGGCGGCGACCTGATCGCCGAGGTGGCCGAGCCGCTCCCGGTGACGGTGATCGCGGAGATGCTCGGCATCCCCGAACACGACCGACACCTGCTGCGCCCCTGGTCGGCGGACATCTGCGGCATGTACGAGCTCAACCCGACGCCGGACGCCCAGCACGCGGCGGTACGCGCGGCGTCGGAGTTCGCCGGCTACCTCAAGACCCTCGCCGCGCAGCGGCGCCGGACCCCGGGCGAGGACCTGGTCAGCGCGCTGGCGGCGATTGACGAGCTGACCGAGGACGAGCTGGTCGGCACGTGTGTGCTGCTGCTCAACGCCGGCCACGAGGCCACCGTGAACGTGACAGGCAACGGCTGGTGGTCCCTGTTCAGGAACCCCGCCGAGCTGGCCCGGCTGCGCGAGGACCGCTCGCTGCTGCCCACGGCTGTCGAGGAGCTGATGCGCTGGGACACGCCGCTGCAGATGTTCGAGCGCTGGGTGCTGGAGGACATCGAGGTGCACGGCGTGGAGATCCCGCGTGGGTCGGAGGTGGCGCTGCTGTTCGGCTCGGCCAACCGCGACCAGGCGGTGTTCGAGGAGCCGGACCGGCTCGACGTGGGGCGCGCGGACAATCCGCACATCTCCTTCGGGGCCGGCATCCACTTCTGCCTGGGGGCGCCGCTGGCCCGCATCGAGCTCATGGAGTCGTTCGGCGCGCTGCTGACCCGGGCGAACAAGCTGGAGCTGCGGCAGGAGCCCGCCTGGAAGCCCGGCTACATCATCCGAGGGCTGGAGTCCCTGGAGGTCAGCGCCGCTGGCTGAGCCAGCCGAAGCCGCCTAGGCCGGCCGGATCGATCAGCTCGCCCTCCTCCGAGGCCCGGGCCAGGGCCCGAACATAGCCCCGCGGATCGGTGTGCGCCAGGTCGATGGGCGGCCGGGTGCCGGTGATCCCCAACGCCTTCAGCGCCTCACGCTGTGTGGACAAGGTTGTGGATATCGCACCGGCTCGCCGCCCGGCCTCCGCGCACGCGTCGAGGGCCACGTGAGCCGTGATGTCGCAGGTCCCGTCGGGGATCGGGGCAACGACGGCACCGTCGCGGTAACCGGTCAACGTGCCACAGAGCGGCCGGTTATCCACAGCATGTGCATAATCGATGGCAATCGCCCGGCCGCGGTTGAGACGTACCAGGACAGAGGCCCATGCCTCATCGCGGGGCCGGCCGATCTCCGCGCGCGAGCCCACGCGGGACAGCGGCCACCACCGGTCGAGCCAGGCGCGGTCGGCGGGACGCAGCGTGCCGCCGAGGCGCTCCTCGCCCGTGTGGACGTCCACCATGATGAGGCGCGGCCCGTCGGCGGTCTGCTCGGCCACGTCGAGCGGGATGTTGTCGAGCCACTCGTTGGCGATGGCCAGGCCGGTGATGCCGGTGGGCAGGCTCCGCCGCCAGGTGACTCGCTCGGGCAGGCCCTCTGGCCTGGGGGAGAGGTCGACGGCGGTGACGCGGAGCCGGTCGCGCAGCATGGGCTCGGCGGCGGCGAGCACCTGGGTGACCAGCGTGCCCTCGCCCGCGCCGATGTCGACCAGGTCCAGCACGTCAGGGCCGCCGAGCTCGGTGTCCACCTCCGTCAGCAGCCCCAGCACCGCGTCGGCGAACGCCGCCGAGGCGCTGACCGAGGTGCGGAAGTGGCCCGAAGGGCGTTCGCGAAGGTAGAAGCCCTCCTCGCCGTACAGCGCACGCTCCGTCGCGGCGCGCCAGGTGAGCCACATGTCCTGGACTATCTCATGATTTCTTGTTGACACGCATCGTTATCAAACGACTACTCATGGTCGCCGACTTGCGGTAGCTTTACCCTTCGTCATCGAGTGATCGCGTTCCGCCAACCCTCATTTGGCGGAGCCCTTCGCTTCCGAGCAGAGCACCCCAGCGGCCCAGGCCGCGCAACCGAGAGGAACCCCCGTGCTGAAGAAGGTCATGGTCGTCGCAGGAGCCTTCGCCATGCTGTCGCTCGCGACCCCGGCGCACGCCGACATCACCAGTGGCGACGGCAGCGTGCTCGGCGGCAACCAGGTGCACGTTCCGATCGCCATCCCGATCAATGTCTGCGGCAACGCCGTGGCCGTCATCGGCGTCGCGTTCGCCGGCTGCAAGGGTGGCGCTCACGCCCACGTCCCGAGCCACCACTGACAACGAGACAAACCCGGGCCGGCGCTCGTCCGGCCCGGGCTGTCACTCCGGCTGGCCGGTCGGCGAGCGGCCAGTCGGCGCACCTCCAAGAGGTCACATCAGCGCGGGCGTCGGTCCTGGATGAGGGACCCGGCGCCCGCTGCCATGCGATGAGACCCCTCTCCTCATCTCTTCCGACAGGGGGTGCACCATTTTGTATGCCCTTGTCGCTTTTGTCGTTAACTCAACATGCGGCAAAACAGCGGTCACATCTGCAGTCACGAAAGGCCGTTACGCTGGTCGGCGGTGCCATATCGACAGAGGTGTGACGTCATGGACGCAGGGGATCGCCCGGCACGGCTGACTGTCGGCGTGCTGGGGGCGGGCAAGGTCGGCTCGGCCCTCGGCGCCGCGCTGGCGCAGGCGGGGCACCGGATCGTGGCCGCGAGCGGCGTTTCGGAAAATTCACAGCGATGGGCGGCCGATCGGCTCGGCGTCAAGCTGTCCAGGCCCGACGAGGTCGTCGGGGCGGCCCAGCTCATCCTGCTCACCGTGCCCGACGACGCGCTGCCCGACCTCGTCAACGGGCTCGCCACCACGGGCGCCGACCTGCAGGGCAAGCTGCTCGTGCACACCAGCGGGGCCTACGGGCTGTCCGTGCTCGACCCGGCGGCCAGAGCCGGCGCGCTGCCGCTGGCGCTGCACCCGGTGATGACGTTCACGGGCAGGGACGACGACATCAACAAGCTCACCGGCATCTCGTACGGCGTGACCGCCCCCGACGTGCTGCGGCCGATCGCCGAGGCACTGGTGATCGAGATGGGCGGCGAGCCTGTCTGGATCGCCGACGCCGACCGCGCGCTCTACCACGCGGCGCTGGCCGGCGCCGCCAACCACATGGTCACGCTCATCGCCGAGTCACAGGAGCTGCTCGGGCGCATCGGCGTCGAGCACCCGGGGCGGATGCTGGGCCCGCTGCTCGGCGCCGCGCTCGACAACGTGCTGAGACTGGGCATCGCCGGGCTGACCGGTCCGGTCGTCCGCGGCGACGCGGGCACCGTGCGCAAGCACGTGGACGCGCTGATCCTGGCGGCGCCCGAGGCGGCCGACGCCTACATCGCGCTGGCCAGACTCACGGCCGACCGGGCACTGGCCGCCGGGCTGCTCAAACCGGAGGAGGCGGAGCGGCTGCTCGACGCGCTGGGCGGCAATATATGGACTTAATCGTCCCGTTCGGAGGCTGACTATGGAGCTGATCGTCGCCAGGCACAGGGAAGACCTGGTCAAGGCGCGGCGTGGTGGTGAGGTGGCGCTGGTGCCGACCATGGGCGCGCTGCACGAGGGCCACCGGTCGCTGATCAGGCAGGCCCGGGCCCGCGCCGATCAGGTCGTGGTCAGCATCTTCGTCAACCCCCTGCAATTCGGCCCAAACGAGGATTTTTCCCGATATCCCCGTACGTTCGACGCCGACCTTGACGTGTGCCGGGCGGAGGGCGTGGACGTCGTGTTCCACCCCGACGCCGAGGTGATGTACGCGCCGGACCGCCAGGTGAGCGTCTCCGCCGGCCACATGGGCACGGTCGTCGAGGGGGCGTCTCGCCCCGGCCACTTCGACGGCGTGCTCACGGTCGTGCTCAAGCTGTTCAACCTCGTCCAGCCCGACCTCGCCGTCTTCGGCCAGAAGGACGCCCAGCAGCTCGCGCTCATCCGCCGCATGGTCGCCGACCTCGACCTGCCGATCGAGATCCTGGGCGCGCCCACCGTACGCGAGCCCGACGGCCTGGCGCTGTCGAGCCGCAACCGCTACCTGTCCGACGACGACCGGCAGGTTGCGCTGGCGCTCTCCCGCGCCCTGCGGGCGGGCGCGGCGGAGCTCACCCCGGCCAGGATCCGCGCGGCGGCGCGGCAGGTGCTCGACGCGGCGGGGCCGGGGCTCGAGGTCGACTACCTCGCGCTGGTCGACCCGGCCACGTTCGCCGACGTCGACGAGGCGCACGAGGGGACGGCCGTGCTCGCGGTGGCCGCCAAGGTGGGCGCGACCAGGCTGATCGACAACGTCACCCTCACCTTGGGTCCCGCCTCTTAGGACACCCGGACCCCGGGGCATGGGCACGCTGCGCCAGGCGTTATCGTCATGTTGACGAAATCGCCTCAGTGAGGAGACCCCTGATGAGTGCACCGGCGATTCCCCTGCGGCTGACCGCGCCCGCGCCGGGCTGGACCGTCGAAGCGGACGTGGTCGTCATCGGCTCGGGCATCGCGGGCCTGACCGTGGCCCTGCGCCATGCCGAGCTGGAGCCGTCCGCCAAGGTGCTGGTCGTCACCAAGGATGTGCTGTCGGCGGGCTCCACCCGATGGGCGCAGGGCGGCATCGCGGCCGTGCTCGATCCCCGTGACACCCCCGACGAGCACCTGAACGACACGTTGCTCGCCGGAGTCGGGTTGTGCGACACGCGGGCCGTACGCACGCTCGTCACGGAGGGGCCCGGCGCGCTGCGGCGGCTCATGGAGCGTGGCGCCCGCTTCGACCGCACCCCAGATGGGGAGCTCCAGCTCACGCGGGAGGGCGGGCACCGGCGGCGCCGGATCGTGCACGCGGGCGGCGACGCCACGGGAGCGGAGGTGCAGCGCGCACTCATCGAGGCGGCCCGCGCCGAGCACATCGAGGTGATCGAACACGCGCTGGTGCTCGACCTGCTCAAGGACGCCAGGGGCCGGGCCACGGGCGTGACGCTGCACGTCATGGGCGAGGGCGCACGTGACGGGGTGGGCGCGGTGCGCGCCAGGGCGGTGGTGCTGGCCACCGGCGGCATGGGCCAGGTGTACGCCGCCACCACCAACCCCGCCGTCTCCACCGGCGACGGGGTCGCGCTCGCGCTGCGGGCCGGGGCCGTGGTGCGCGACATCGAGTTCGTCCAGTTCCATCCGACCGTGCTCTGGCTCGGCGAGGGCTCGACCGGTCAGCAGCCGCTGATCTCCGAGGCGGTCAGGGGCGAGGGCGCGTACCTGGTGGACCACGAGGGCGGCCGGTTCATGGAGGGCGTGCACGAGCTCGCGGACCTCGCGCCGCGCGACGTCGTGGCCAAGGCGATCATGGGCAGGATGCGCGAGACGGGCCGCGACCGCATGTACCTCGACGGCCGCCACTTCGGCCGCGAGAAGTGGGAGTCCCGTTTTCCCACGATCTACGCCGTCTGCCGCGAGCACGGCATCGACCCGGCGACCGAGCCGATCCCCGTGGCGCCCGCCGCCCATTACGCGAGCGGCGGCGTCCGCACGGACCTGCACGGCCGTACCTCGATCGAGGGCCTGTACGCGTGCGGCGAGGTGGCCTGCACGGGCGTGCACGGCGCGAACCGGCTGGCCTCGAACTCCCTGCTCGAGGGGCTCGTCTTCGCCGAACGCATCGCCGAGCACATCCACGCGGTACGCCCGTCGCCGGGCGAGCCGGCAGCGGACGGAGCGGCGACCGGGCTGGTGGACCCGAGGGTCAGGCCCAGGATCCAGGCCCACATGAGCACCGGGGTGAGCGTGCTGCGCAGCCGCGAGTCGCTGCTGGCCACGGCCAGGGCGCTGCGCGACGCCCGCTGGACGCCGGTCGAGGTGCCCGCCTGCACCGAGTCCTGGGAGGCCACGAACCTGCTCACCGTCGCCACCGTGCTCACCGGCGCGGCGGCGGCCAGGCTCGAGACCCGCGGCTCACACTGGCGCGAGGACTACGACACCCGAGACGACAACGACTGGCTCGGCCACCTGGACGTGACCCTGACCGAGGAGGGCCCCCGCATGACGTACACGCCTCACGAAGACGTGATGCCGCCGCGCCTGGCGCAGGAGCTCACCGCAGCCGGGCTGGACCCGGCCGAGGTGGACGCGCTGATCGACCGGGCGCTGGCCGAGGACCTGCAGGAGGCGGGCGACGTGACGAGCCTGGCCACGATCCCCGCGGAGCAGTCCTGCGCGGGCGACGTGGTGGCCCGCAAGGACGGCATCGTGGCGGGACTGGCCGTGGCCGAGGCGGTCTTCGTCCGGCTGGGCGCCGCCCGTACGGAGAGAAGGGCCAAGGACGGCGAGCGGGTGCGGGCCGGAGACGTGCTCATGACGGTCGAGGGGCCGGTGCGGGCCATGCTGACGGCCGAGCGCACCGCGCTCAACCTGCTCACGCACCTCTCGGGGGTGGCCACGCTGACCGGCAGGTGGGTGGAGGCGATCAGCGGCACGGCGGCGCGCGTGCGTGACAGCCGCAAGACGCTGCCGGGGCTGCGGGCCCTGGAGAAGTACGCCGTGCGCTGCGGCGGCGGCGTGAACCACCGGATGTCGCTGTCGGACGCCGCACTGATCAAGGACAACCACGTGGTGGCCGCCGGCGGGGTGGCCGAGGCGTTCAGGGCGGTCAGGGAGCGCTACCCGGACCTGCCGATCGAGGTGGAGGTCGACCGGCTCGACCAGCTCGAGGCCGTGCTGGACGAGGGGGCCCAGGAGATCCTGCTGGACAACTTCACGATCGAGGACACGGCGCGGGCCGTACGAGTCGTGAAAAATCGGGCGAAAAACAGGGTTGCGCTTGAAGCCAGCGGGGGATTGACCTTGGAATCGGCTCGCAGTGTGGCCGAAACTGGCGTTGACTACCTGGCGGTGGGGGCGCTGACGCACTCTGCACCGGCCCTGGACATCGCACTGGATCTGCGGGGGTAATTGATGCTGCTCACGATCGACGTCGGCAACACGCACACGGTGTTGGGGCTGTTCGAGGGCGAGGACGTCATCGAGCACTGGCGGCTGGCCACCGACGCCCGCCGCACCGCCGACGAGATCGCGGTCGTACTCCAGGGCTTGCTGGCGCAGTCGCCGCTGCTCAAGGGGGCCGACATCGACGGCATCGCCATCTGCTCCACGGTCCCGAGCGTGCTCAACGAGATGCGCGAGATGTGCCGCCGCTACTACGGCGACGTCACGGCGGTGATCGTGGAGCCGGGCATCCGCACCGGGGTGCCCGTACGCATGGACAACCCCAAGGAGGTCGGCAGCGACCGCATCGTGAACGCGCTGGCGGCCATCGACCAGTACGGCGGGCCCTGCGTCATCGTCGACTTCGGCACCGCGACGTCGTTCGACGCGGTGTCGGCCAAGGGCGAGTACGTCGGGGCGGTCACCGCGCCCGGCATCGAGATCTCGGTCGACGCGCTGGCCGCCGCCGGGGCGCAGCTGCACAAGGTGGAGCTGGTCAGGCCGCGCTCGGTGATCGCCAAGAACACGGTGGAGGCCCTGCAGGCCGGGATCATCTACGGGTTCGCCGGCCAGGTGGACGGGATCGTGGAGCGCATGGCGGCCGAGCTGGCCGACGACCCCGACGACGTGACGGTGGTGGCCACGGGCGGGCACGCGGGCCTGGTGGTGGGCGAGTCGCGCTCGATCGACGTGCACGAGCCGTGGCTGACGCTCATCGGGCTGCGCCTGATCTACAACAGGAACACGACCTGACACGGAACAAGCGGCCCCCGCTCCGGTAAGGGGGCCGCTCGCGCATGTCCGGGGTTGATCGTCACTCGCTCTCGGCGGTGTAGATGTAGTCCCAGGAGCCACACTTCTTCGGGTAGTTGCTGTACTGGCCGATCTGGCAGACCTTCACCCGCAGGCTGTGGACGTCGTGCTCCTGGAAGAAGAACTTCTTGTAGCCGGGGTAGCCGCAGTACTTCCTGGAGTAGACCTGGGACCAGTCGCCGTCGAAGTCGCCGGCCTCGAACTTCACGAATGCGCACTTGCCACCCTCGTCAGCGCTGCGGTTGTCCAGGTCGTAGAGCCGGCCCCGGACGGTGACCTCGTTCGACTCGCCGTCCTCGTCCCAGTTGACGCCGATCCAGCCCTGCGACTTGGCGAGGTGGTTCTTGGCGTAGACGGCACCCCAGGAGGTGGAGTAGTCGTAGCCGGCCGTGGCGGCGTTGGCGGCGGAAGGAAGCGACAGGGCCACTGCGCCGGTCGCGGCGACGGCCAGCAAACCGGTCGCGATCTTCTTCAACATCTTCTCTCCTTGAGCTCCCCTCGGACCGGCTCCCTGCCGGCTCCCCCCTCGAGCTCGTGAGATATTGATAGGCGAGGGCTCTTGCACAGGTCCTGCAGCGTTCCTGCAGCGGACCGACGAGGCCTTGCAGTTCGCCATATCCCCTACCCTTTGATGTTGTGAGCGACGAACTTCCCGAGCAGATGCGCATCCGGAGGGAGAAGCTCGACCGCCTTCGCAGCGAGGGCGTCGACCCTTACCCGGTGAATTTCCCACGTACGGCGACCAACGCCGAGGTCAGGGAGAAATACCAGGGCCTGGAGCCCGACACCGCCACCGGTGACACGGTCGCGGTCGCGGGGCGCGTCATGCTCAACCGCGTGGGCGGCAAGCTCTGCTTCGCCACGATCCGCGACGGCGGCGGTGACCTGCAGGTCATGATCTCGCTCGACAAGGTGGGCGAGGAGTCGCTGGCCGCGTGGAAGCGCGACGTCGACCTGGGCGACCACGTGGGCGTCAGCGGCGAGGTCATCACCTCCCGGCGCGGCGAGCTGTCGATCCTGGCCGACAGCTGGCAGATCACCGCCAAGTGCCTGCGCCCGCTGCCGGAGAAGCACGTCGGCCTCACCGACCCCGAGGCGCGCGTCCGCCAGCGCTACGTCGACCTCATCGTCAACGACGAGGCACGGAAGATGGCCCGCCTCCGCAGCGCCACGGTGCGCGCGGTGCGCGACTTCTGGCACGAGGAGGGCTACCTCGAGGTCGAGACCCCGATGCTGCAGCCCATCCACGGCGGCGCGACGGCCCGGCCCTTCAAGACCCACATCAACGCCTACGACATGGAGCTCTACCTTCGCATCGCGATCGAGCTCTACCTCAAGCGGCTGGTGGTCGGGGGCGTCGAGAAGGTCTTCGAGATCAACCGCAACTTCCGCAACGAGGGCGCCGACTCCACGCACAACCCCGAGTTCACGATGCTGGAGGCGTACGGCACCTACCTCGACTACAACGACATGGCCGACCTGACCCAGCGGATGTACCAGAAGGCCGTGGTGGCGGCCCTGGGCACGTCGGTGGTCGTCCACGACGGGGTCGAGGTGGACCTGGGGATCGCCGAGTGGCCCCGCATCACCCTGTACGGCGCCGTCTCGGCGGCCGTGGGTGAGGAGATCACCACCGCGACCACCCTGGAGGAGCTCCGCAAGCTCGCCGACCGCCGCGAGATCCACTGGGACCCGAAGTGGGGCGCGGGCAAGCTGGTGCAGGAGCTCTTCGAAGCCCTGGTGGAGCACACGATCGTGCAGCCCACATTCGTCATGGACTACCCGCTGGAGACCTCCCCCCTGACCCGTCAGCACAGGGAAAACCCGCTGCTGACGGAGAAGTGGGACCTGATCGGCTTCGGCACGGAGCTGGGCACGGCCTACTCTGAGCTGATCGACCCGATCGAGCAGCGCCGCCGCCTGACGGAGCAGTCCCTCCTGGCCGCCGGCGGCGACCTGGAGGCCATGCAGCTGGACGAGGACTTCCTGCAGGCCCTGGAGTACGCCATGCCGCCCACCGGCGGTGTGGGCGTGGGGATCGATCGCATGATCATGGCCTTCACCGGCAAGAACATCCGCGAAACGATCCTGTTCCCGCTGGTCAAGCCCACCCACTGACCGGGTCAGGGCACGAGGACGAGGCGGCCGCGGAGGCCGCCGGCGGCCAGGCGGGCATGGGCGTCGGCGGCCTTGTCCAAGGGATACGTGTCCGCCACCCGCAACGTCAGCCGCCCACCTTCCACCAGCCGCACCACCTCCGCGAGCTGGGCGGCGTCGGCGCGGAAGAACACGGTGGCGACGTCGATCCCACGCAGCCCCACGGGCGCCACCCCCGCGGAGAGGGCGACGAAGGCCCCGCCGTCCCGCACCGCGTCCAGAGCAGCCAGGCCGAGCACGGCCGCGTCCACGACGGCGTCCACGCCCCCGGGGACAAGGGCACGCACGGAGGAGGCCACGTCGTCACCCCGGGGCACGAACCACTCTGCCCCCATCCCTCGCACCAGTTCCTTGTCCCCGGCCCCCGCGATCGCCGCCACCCGGGCGCCGCGCTGCGCGGCCAGCTCGACCAGGTAGCCGCCGACGGCCCCAGCCGCCCCCGTGACCAGCAGCGTACGTCCGGGGCCGGCGCCCGCGCGGTCGAGCGCCTGCCAGGCCGTGAGCGCGTTGAGCGGGATCGTGGCCGCCTCCACGGCCGTGCGGCCGCGGGGCGCCCGCGCCACCGCCGAGGCGTCGACCACCACGTAATCGGCCTGCGCCTTCACCGGTAGCTCGAGACGCGCCACGAGCCCGATGACCTCCTCTCCCACACGGAACGCGGCACCGTCCCCCACCTGGTCGACGGTGCCCGCGACGTCGAAGCCGAGCCCGTACGAGTCCAGCCTGCGGGCCACGCCGTAGTCCACGAGCGTCCCTGCGGCCACGGCGAGGTCGAACAGGTTGACCCCGGCCGCCGCCATCTTGATCCGCACCTGTCCGGGTCCCGCGGTGGGCACCGGCACCTCCACGAGCCGAGGAGAGCCGGAACCGCCGATGAGTGCACGCATGTTCGTCATGCGGACGAGCGTAGGAAGAGTTACTCTCTTCTGGTAAGTAGACACCTGAAAGTGCGTAACCCACCCACGAGGAGGAGAGAGTGGCCACGAAGACGGCGGCGGAGCGGCGCGACGAGGCCAGGCAGGCTTTCGACGCGTACTTCGCCCAATGCCCCTCCAGGAAGCTCCTCGACCGCCTCAGCGACAAGTGGGTCACCCTCCTGCTCGGCGCGCTGGCGGATGGGCCACGCCGCTACAGCGACCTGGCCAGGCGCATCGCGGGCGTCAGCCAGAAGATGCTCACCCAGACCCTGCGCACCCTGGAGCGTGACGGCTTGGTCTCGCGCACGCTCACTCCCTCGGTGCCCGTACGGGTGGACTACGCGCTCACCCCGCTGGGCGAGAGCCTGATGCCGCTGGTGATCGCGATCAAGAACTGGGCGGAAACGCACATAGAGGACGTCGAGGCGGCCAGGGACCGCTACGACGCGGGCAATACCTGACCCCTCACGGCAAGTGGTCGTGGAACTACCTTCTGGCTTGCCGGTTTCCGATCCGAGGCCGGTTGTCAGCATCGGGTCAAGGTCGTCGGCGGGTGTCCCGTTCCAACCTCGCCGACGCCCGGGTCTCGGCATGATCGCTATGAGGGGCGCCGGGTACGCGCACCCGGAAACGAGGCACTCCGGCGCGGGCGGTGACGCGTGAAGCCCGGCGGCGGCCGCATGAATACCCGCGGGCCAAGCGGAGCAAGCGGCTCCGAACAATCCGGTAGGCGCGTCGGGCCGGCCTTTTCAATGGCCTGACCTGGATCTCCCGGCAGGCTACGAATCGCCGTACAAAGCGAGCGATTGGTGGTTCACCACACGAGCGGAAGATCTTGCCCGGCCCGCTCAGCCGACAATGACCGGCTTATGGATCACACCGAAACTTCGCGCCGAACGGATCAAAATCGGGAACGTCCCGAGGCCCATTGATAGCGTGCGGTAAGCCCCAAAGAGATCACTCATCGCCGGCCGGGCGTTCTGACATATCGCGAGTGCGTCACATATAACGGATCATGTCAATAGCCCCCGTCAAGTGCGGCGATTGTCATGCTTGACGTCCTTTCCACGATGCGTTTACCGTCTCCGAGGAGCGGCTTTGGCCCATCTGTGAGGTCCGAGTTCTGCTGTTGGGGGGAGGGCTCCCGGTGGATGTGCTCACTGAAGACATTGAGCTGAGCCATGCGGATTTGGTGCTGCTGGCGGAGCTGGCCAGGGGAGTCACGGTCGATCGGGTGGGCAGACGTCTGGATATCAGCGGGCGCACCGTACGACGGAGATTGCGCGGCATCTGCGACCGCATCGGCGTCGCCACGGCGATCGAGGCCGTGGCCTGGGCCGCGCGCCGCCAGCTGATCTAGCCGCGACCCGGCTGTCAGTCGGCGATGCGCACGGCGCCGGCGAACGGCCGCCTGGCGATCGACGCGATCCGTACGACGTCGCCCGTCTGCGGGGCGTGCACCATCATGCCGCCGCCGATGTAGATGCCCACGTGGTGCAGGTCGCTGTAGAAGAACACCAGGTCGCCGGGGCGCAGCTCCGAGCGCGAGATGTGCCTCCCCGCGGTCCACTGGTTGCCCGTGTAGTGCGGCAGCGAGATGCCCACCCGCTGGTACGCCGCCATGACCAGCCCGGAGCAGTCGTAGGAGCTCGGCCCCTCTGCGCCCCAGACGTACGGCTTGAGCTGCTGCGTGAGCGCCCACCGCGCGGCCTCCGCCGCCTTGCCGCTGCCCGCGATGGGCAGGTTGACGCGCACGGCGCGCGTGCCGGGCTGTCCCGCCTCGCCGAGGGCCCGCTTGAACAGGCTGCTCTCGACCTTGGCCACCATCGTGGTGATCTTGTCGCGCTTGGACTTGAGGTCGTCGACGATCTGCTGGACCTCGTCGATGCGTGCCTTGGCGCCCGCCCTGGCGCGGGCGGCGGCCTCCATGGCCTTGGCGAGCTGGTTGATCTCCTCGCCCTGCTCCTGCTCCAGCGCGTACGAGGTCGCGGCGCGGTTGAGGAAGTCCTCCGGATCCTTGGAGGTCGCGAACGCCAGGGTCCTGGTGAAGCCGCCCGTGATGTAGGCGTTCTGGGCGAGCAGGGCGGCCTTCGCGCGCTTGGCGGCCAGATCCGTCTCGCTGGTCGTCAACGTCTTCTGTGCCGCCTCAGAGGCCTTCTTGGCCGACTTGAGCTTCTCCCGCTGGCCGTTGTACTGCTCGGTCAGCGTCTCGATCTGGGTGTGCAGCTCCTGTGCCTGGGCGGCGAGCTCCTTCAGCGAGGGCTTGGGGTCCGCGGACGCCGAACCGACGGGGATGGCGAACAGCAGCGCGGCGACTGTGAGACTCACCACACCGACGTGGCGCGGCCGCCGTGCCCGTTCCGGAGGGCGGGCGTGCTTGCCCGCTGACTTCCTCCCACCGTCACGCGTGCGCTTCACCAACCAGCTCCTCTCATAGACGCCTACCGGGTTAGCTGACGGGTTCGGGCCGGAGCAGCCCTACCGAGAGACTCGGACTCACCCCTGTGATGGCGCTGGAGGTCGCCACCTGTGGGTCCCCGGCTCCCCTTTCGGGAATTGAGCGTGCCCCCCGTACGACATACGGGGAACATTGTCGCTGGACACTAATGCACTCCAGGTTCGTGCTCAACCAGAACTGCCAAGTCTGTAGAGGTTTCACAACCGAAGGGTCACAAGGTGATCTCGTGATCACCTGTGCGGAACTGACCTTATGCCCTCTATGTCCGTGCTTTCGCGCTTACCCCCACCGGGTGCGAGCTCCGTGCTCATCTGGCCACGAGATGTAACAGGATGGGCCCAGACATGGGAGTTAGGGCCGAGCCGTAATGAGATCTGTACTCTGGAGAACCATGGAGCAGGTGGCCGAACTGACAGCGCCCGAGACCGCGGTGGTGGTCCGGCGAGCCCGCACGCCCGACGTGCGCGCGGTCAGGCGCCTGGTGGACACCTACGCGGGCGCGGGTCCGCGGCTCCTGAAGAAGGCCACAGTGACGCTGTACGAGGACGTACAGGAGTTCTGGGTGGCCGAGCGAGGCGGACAGGTTGTCGGCTGCGGCGCGCTCCACGTGCTCTGGGAGGACCTCGCAGAGGTCCGCACGGTGGCCGTGGATCCCGAGTGCCGGGGGATGGGCGTCGGCCACCGGATCGTCTCCGCGTTGATCCAGCAGGCTAAAGACCTTGGTCTGCGACGTGTATTCTGTCTCACTTTTGAGGTCGACTTCTTCGCGAGGCACGGATTCCGCCCGATCCAGGGCACGCCGGTCTCACACGAGGTCTACGCCGAGCTGCTGGCCTCGTACGACGAGGGTGTGGCGGAGTTCCTCGACCTGGAACACGTCAAGCCGAACACGCTGGGCAACACCCGCATGCTGCTCCATCTGACATCGGGTGACGCGGACCTTGACTAGCTGAAAAGGTGATTGTTGATACCTATGTCGATACGTTGGGCAGCACAGGCATGTGTCCTGACACGTGCCACACGCGCACTCGAAGCGAGGTGACACGGTGAGCACCGGACAGCCGCCGTATCCACAGGACGACTCCGGCGACAAGCCCGCCGGCACCCCGGAATACGGACAACAGAACGCGGGTCGCCACCCCGGCGAGCCCGACCCCGACGTGACTGTGGTCGGCTACCGGGCGGACGATGCCTACGGTCAGCAGCCCCAGTACGGCCAGCAGGGCTACGGCCAGCAGCCCCAGTACGGCCAGCAACAGCAGCAGTATGGCCAGCCCCAGTACGGCCAGCAGCCTCAACACGGTCAGCAGGGCTACGGCCAGCCCCAGTACGGCCAGCAGCCGCCCTCGGGCCAGCAGTACGGCCAGCAGCCGCAGGCCCAGCCGGACTACGGCCAGCAGCCGCAGTATGGTCAGCAGCCCCAGTATGACCAGCAGCAGTACGGCCAGCAGCAGCAGTCGGGCCAGCAGGGCTACGGCCAGCAGCCTCAGTATGGTCAGCAGCCGCAGTCCCAGCCCGGCTACGGCCAGCAGGGCTATGGCCAGCAGGCTCAGTCCCAGCCGGGTTACGCCCAGCCGGGCTACGGCCAGCAGCCGCCCTCGGGCCAGCAATACGGCCAGCAGCCGCAGGCCCAGCCGGACTACGGCCAGCAGCCGCAGTATGGCCAGCAGCCCCAGTCCCAGCCGGACTACGGCCAGCAGGGCTATGGCCAGCAGGCTCAGTCCCAGCCGGACTACGGCCAGCAGCAGTACGGCCAGCAGCCCCAGTCCCAGCCGGACTACGGCCAGCAGCCTCAGTATGGTCAGCAGCCGCAGTCCCAGCCCGGCTACGGCCAGCAGGGCTATGGCCAGCAGGCCCAGTCCCAGCCGGGTTACGCCCAGCCGGGCTACGGCCAGCAGTACGGCGACCAGCAGTACGCCCAGGGCTACGGGCAGCCGCAGCAGTACGGCCAGCCGGGCTACGGGCAGGCCTACGGTCAGCCTGGCCCGGTGGGGGTGCAGCCGCCCGGAGCGCCGGCACCGCTGGCGGAGTGGTGGCAGCGCCTGGTGGCGAGGATCGTCGACGGCGTCATCTTCGGCGTCCTCTACACGGTCATCTCCATCGTCGTCGGCCTGCTCACCGTGAGCTACGACTCCGCCACGGGTTACAGCAGCGGCTTCCTGAGCGGCTTCGTCGCGAGCATGCTCAGCTATCTCCTCCTGGCCCTGCTGTACGTCGGTTATGACTTCTTCATGACCAAGATGAACGGCCAGACGGTCGGCAAGATGGTCATGGGCATCAAGGTCGTGCCGGTCGGTGCCGGGATGCCGCCCGGCGGCCTGGCCACCGACGCGGCGCTCAAGCGTGCGGGCGGGACCTGGGGCTGGTACCTCCTTGGCGTCATCCCGTTCATCGGACCGCTGTTCGGCGTTGTGGGCACGGGCGTGAACGGCGCCTCGCAGCTCTGGGACAAGCCGCTGCAGCAGACGTTCGCCGACAAGTTGGCGAAGACCGTAGTGGTGAAGATCAAGTAGTTCTCGCGACAGGTAAAAGCAGGGGCCGGCTTCGTGCCGGCCCCTGTTTTATGTGCGGACGGCGTACCAAAATGAGGGGACCTGGGCCGCTGACGACGCGAGGTGGGGGTTATGGCCGGGTCACCGTCCTGGGCGGACGGGGTGCCCGCGGAATGGTGGGAACGGCTCGCCGCCCGAGCGATTGAAGCGCTCGTCTTCGGGGTGTTCTATTACATTCTGTTCATTGCGCTATGGGGCATCTTCCGAACTGTCGGGATGCTGGAGGTGCTGGACGGCCGGCTGCCCGGTGTGCTCGCGTGGCTGGCCGCGGGGCTGGGTTATGCGGGCTACGACTGGTGGGCGCATTCCAGGCGCGGCAGGACGTTCGGGAAGGCGATCATGAGGATTCGCCTGGCGCCGGGCGACGTTCCGCCCCGGGCGCTGCTCAAACGGTCCCTGGTCTATCCGGGACCCGTCATGCTGATGGGCATTCCCGTCGTCAATCTGATCGCCGGAATGCTCCTGTTCTGTGTGGGTTTGCTCATCCTGATCGACAAGCCCCTGGAACGGGGGCCGCACGACAGGCTGGCCGGAACGCACGTTGTAAAAGATCTTCGCTGAGCCATCCGCACCAGGCAGGATGCCAATTCTCAAAATTTTCCCTTGATCCGGTAAGGAGCCTGGAGAGACTGGCATTAGGCTATGGGGCGTCCGGGTTGCCGGATGTCGGCGCCCCATGACGCGTAGGGCATCTGTGCGCCGCTATGGTCGTGTCTGGGCGGTAGTCGCCTTGTGCGTCACGAGGGGCTCAGCGCCCCTCCTGGTCGCGCTCCCATCCGCATAATGCGCCCCCGAAACCCTGTCAGCCGTGGAGGCGAGGACGAATGGAAGCCCTAACAGAGGTATTGTCAGCGCTCATCCCCCCGCTCGTGGTGGGCGGCGCCTTCATCTTTGGCGTAGTGAAGTTGGTCCGATCCGAGGCCCTCGGAGGCCGCCGAAACCGTGAGGATCAGGTCGAGGAGCCAGAACTGACCGGCCGCTCAGCCGAATCCCCGCAGCGCTGAATTGTCTCCGCGCCTTTCCGGGTATATGTTTGGGCAGGCGAATGAAACAATGCTCCGCGAAAGGATTGCGTAGATGGCCAAGCAGATCCAGGAGATTCTCATCGATGACCTCGATGGGGGCGAGGCCAATGAGACGGTCAGCTTCGCTATTGACGGCTCGTCCTATGAGATTGACCTCAGCGACCTTAACGCGAAGAAGCTGAGGGACGCACTCACGCCTTTCGTGCAGCACGCGCGCAGGGCGGGCGCAGTCTCCACGCGTCGCCGCGGTCGCGGCGGCAGCCGGGCGATGAGCCGCGAGAAGAGCTCCGAGATCCGGCAGTGGGCCAAGGCCCACGGCCTGCCGGTCAGCGAGCGCGGCAGGATCGCCTCCACGGTCGTCGAGAAGTACGAGGCTGCTCACTGAGCGAGCCGCCTATCGACCATGCGCTTATGCCGTTCGCCTAGGACCCCGGCGGCCGCCATAAGCGCATGATCGTATCTGGGGGGCGGGTTCTCGAATGCCGTGTGCCCAGATGGCGATCTTCCCCCTCGCACATATGCGGGCGTTTTGGTCGTGTGTTCCGGTCCATGTCCGGCACCGTTTCACCGGCGGGGCGCCCGCATATGTGGTTACACCCCGTGGTGCGCCCGGAAAGCCGGGGGGCGGGCATACCTCATTCAACGTACGCTCGCGTCCGTACGTCGCGAGTGGGTCCCACGCTCATGGAACGCGCCATCGCCGTAAATCACGGCCACCTATAGCCTCAAGGCGATCTCCGGCCGCCGCCGCGCCTATAGCTTGATCTCTCCGAACGTAAACCCGGGCCCGCTACTGTAAGTAAACCCGCGACCGGCGGGATGGACGGCGCCGGGCAATACCGGCGCCTCGCGGGCTCCCCGGTGTCGGGTAAAACCCGCTAACCCGAGCATGGCTCGCACAAACCGCGTTCCCCCGGCATGTGGCACACAATGCCCGACCATCTCCCGTGCAGAAGTGCCCCGTGAATGGGCGCCCGTGAGCGGTTTGGTCTCATGATGCGAGATGCACTCGGTAACCGGCCTGACCAGATGGCAAGATTCCCTTGGTGTGCAGTGCGTGCCGCGTTGTGCCCACGGCGTAGCGCGGCCGTTTGGACGGGGGCCCCTCCCGTACATAGGATGATTAGGTAACGATACGGACGCGGCATCTGTGATGTGCGGGCGAAGGGGCGGGCCCCGACGCCTACTCCGTCCCGGCGCGTCCGATGGCCGATCCGTGTGGGTCCGCATGCGTCGCGAGGGGCAATTTTCCGACGCTTCCGTGAAGCGTCCTAAACATCGTTCGCTTGCGGCGTATCGGGAACACGTCACCCCCGAACAGTAGTTGGATGGAGGGTGAACGCCCTGCTCTCGGGGAACGTCTCTGCTATAGAGCGTGTCAGCGGCAGTGGGCACGGTTCGCCGAGCCAGGGCTAGCATGCGGGATGACGGGACCGGATTTACCGGCCTGACTGACCGCTCTGTGAGGAGCGACGAGATGTTCGAGAGGTTCACCGACCGAGCGAGGCGTGTTGTCGTCTTGGCCCAGGAAGAGGCCAGGATGCTCAACCACAACTACATCGGCACTGAGCACATTCTTCTTGGCTTGATCCATGAAGGTGAAGGCGTGGCCGCCAAGGCTCTGGAGAGCCTGGGCATCAGCCTTGAGGGTGTGCGTCAGCAGGTCGAGGAGATCATCGGCCAGGGCCAGTCGGCTCCGTCGGGGCACATTCCGTTCACCCCGCGGGCCAAGAAGGTCCTCGAGCTGTCGCTCCGTGAGGCTTTGCAGCTGGGTCACAACTACATCGGCACCGAGCACATCCTGCTCGGGCTCATCCGCGAGGGTGAGGGTGTGGCCGCCCAGGTGCTGGTCAAGCTTGGAGCCGATCTCAACCGTGTCAGGCAGCAGGTCATCCAGTTGCTCCACGGTTACCAGGGCAAGGAGCCAGCCGCGGCGGGTGGTCCGCAGGAGTCGGCCCCCTCGACCTCCCTGGTGCTCGACCAGTTCGGCCGCAACCTGACCCAGGCGGCCCGCGAGGGCAAGCTGGATCCGGTCATCGGCCGCGAGAAGGAGATCGAGCGGGTCATGCAGGTCCTCTCCAGGAGGACCAAGAACAACCCGGTGCTGATCGGCGAGCCCGGCGTCGGCAAGACCGCCGTCGTCGAGGGCCTGTCGCAGAAGATCGTCAGGGGCGAGGTGCCCGAGACGCTGAAGGACAAGCAGCTCTACACGCTTGACCTCGGCGCGCTGGTCGCCGGCTCCCGCTACCGCGGTGACTTCGAGGAGCGCCTGAAGAAGGTGCTCAAGGAGATCCGCACGCGCGGCGACATCATCCTGTTCATCGACGAGCTGCACACGCTCGTCGGCGCGGGCGCCGCGGAGGGCGCGATCGACGCGGCCAGCATCCTCAAGCCCATGCTGGCGCGCGGCGAGCTGCAGACGATCGGCGCGACCACGCTCGACGAGTACCGCAAGTACCTCGAGAAGGACGCCGCGCTGGAGCGCCGCTTCCAGCCGATCCAGGTGGCCGAGCCCTCGCTCAGCCACACGATCGAGATCCTCAAGGGTCTGCGCGACCGCTACGAGGCGCACCACCGCGTGTCCATCACCGACGACGCGCTGGTGGCCGCCGCGCAGCTGGCCGACCGCTACATCAGCGACCGCTACCTTCCCGACAAGGCGATCGACCTCATCGACGAGGCCGGTTCGCGGATGCGCATCCGCAGGATGACCGCTCCGCCGGACCTGCGCGAATACGACGAGAAGATCGCCAACGTCCGCCGCGACAAGGAGTCCGCGATCGACGCGCAGGACTTCGAGAAGGCCGCTGCCCTGCGCGACCAGGAGAAGCAGCTGCAGCTCAAGCGCGAGCGGCGGGAGAAGGAGTGGAAGGCCGGCGACATGGACGTCGTGGCCGAGGTCACTCAGGAGCTCATCGCCGAGGTCCTGGCGACCGCCACCGGCATCCCGGTCTTCAAGCTGACCGAGGAGGAGTCGCAGCGCCTGCTCCGCATGGAGGACGAGCTCCACAAGCGGATCATCGGCCAGGACGACGCGATCAAGGGCCTGTCGCGGTCCATCCGGCGCACCCGCGCCGGTCTGAAGGACCCGCGCCGTCCCGGTGGCTCGTTCATCTTCGCGGGTCCCTCCGGTGTCGGTAAGACCGAGCTGTCCAAGGCTCTGGCGGAGTTCCTCTTCGGCGACGAAGACGCTCTGATCAGCCTTGACATGTCGGAGTTCATGGAGAAGCACACCGTCTCGCGGCTGTTCGGCTCGCCTCCCGGCTACGTCGGGTACGAAGAGGGCGGTCAGCTGACGGAGAAGGTGCGGCGCAAGCCGTTCTCCGTGGTCCTGTTCGACGAGATCGAGAAGGCCCACCCCGACATCTTCAACTCGCTGCTGCAGATCCTGGAGGACGGTCGCCTGACCGACGCCCAGGGCCGCGTGGTCGACTTCAAGAACACGGTCATCATCATGACCACCAACCTCGGCACCCGGGACATCTCCAAGGGCATCGGGGTCGGGTTCGCGAAGTCCAACGACACCGAGTCCAACTACGAGCGGATGAAGTCCAAGGTGCAGGAGGAGCTCAAGCAGCACTTCCGGCCCGAGTTCCTCAACCGTGTCGACGACATCGTGGTCTTCCACCAGCTGACGCCGGCCGAGATCATCAAGATCGTGGATCTGATGCTCGCCCAGGTCGACTCCAGGCTGAAGGACCGCGACATGGGGCTCGAGGTCTCGCAGGATGCCAAGCAGCTGCTGGCCGACCGGGGCTACGACCCGGTGATGGGCGCCCGTCCGCTGCGCCGTACGATCCAGCGCGAGCTCGAGGACGCGCTGTCGGAGAAGATCCTGTACGGCGAGCTCCGGCCGGGCCAGGTCGTCAAGGTGTCGACCGAGGGCGAAGGCGACAACGCCAAGTTCATCTTCAAGGGTGAGACCGCCTCCAAGGTCCCGGACTCGGCCGCCGCCATCGCAGCGCCGATCCAGCACTGACGGATCCCCGAAAGCCCCCGTGTGAGATGCCTCACACGGGGGCTTTCGCATGCCCGCCGGTGGCGTCGAGGTTCGTCGCGCCCGCCCCGGACGGGGGACCGTGCACTCCGGTCGTTGCGTAATTGTTGAGGTACCAGGTGTACGCCACCACCACGAGTAGTACTACACTGCGTAGAGCTTCGCCAGTCTCATCCAAGCGACTCACAAGAGCGTGTTCCTAGGCTGAGGCCTGCTCCCTGGGGAGTAGTGCGGAATCAACTCAGGGCGGACGCGCGGCCCACCATCGAGCAGGCATGCTCGCAAGGGCCGGCACGTCCGCGGGCGGGCGACGGAACACCAAGAGCAAGCCGTGGAGGAAACCGATGCGCCTGCGTCACGATGACGGAACGCTCGTTCACCTCGCCTACAACGCAGGCGTCCACCCCGCTGAGGACCTGGAGAACCTGATCGCCCACCTGACCCGTTACGCGGTCCCGGTGCGCAAGCGGCTGGGCGTGGAGCGGATGGGCATCGGGCTGTGGTTCTCGCCGAGCGTCGCCGACCACCTGACGGCCGACCGCATCGAGCTCGTACGGCTGCGCCGCTCCCTGGAGGAGCGCGGCCTGGAGGTCGTGAGCCTCAACGGCACCGGCGGTCGCAACCAGGAGGTCCCCGGCCCCGACTGGGCCAAGCCCGAGCGCTACCGCTACACCATGGCCCTGGCCAAGATCCTGGCGTTCCTGCTGCCGGACGACGTGCGGTTCGGGAGCATCTCGACGATCCCGATCGGGTGGCGCCGCGACTGGCCTGCCGACCTGCACACGATCGCCACGCGCCGCCTCGAGCGGCTGGCGCGCGAGCTGCGCGGCATCTACAGCGTGACCGGCAAGACGATCAGGGTCGGGTTCGAGCCGTGGCCCGGATGCGTGCTGGAGACGACCGAGCAGGCGCTCGAGCGGGTGTGCGGCATCGACTCCGAGCACCTGGGCGTGTGCCTGGACGCATGTCACCTCGCCTGCGGCGCCGAGGAGCCCGGTGCGGCACTGAAGGGGCTGGCCGAGGCCGGCGCGCCGGTGGTCAAGCTGGGGCATGTGCACAACCACACGGGGGAGACGCCGAGCACGGGGGCCGTGCTGCACGACACGCTGACGGCGATGCTGTCGGGGGCGGTCAGCGGGAGCGCCCACATCGAGGTCGAGACGCACAACCTGACCGTGCCCGGGCGCGCCAAGGGGCCGGGGGCGCTGGTGTCGCTGCTGGCCGACGAGCTGGACTGGGCCCGTACGAACCTCACCAGCCTGGGCCTCCAGCTGGCCGCCTGACCCTCCCGGCATCGCCCAAAGGCACGGACCGAACCGTGCCCCGCGGGTAGGGTCATGCAGCCGGAAGGTCCGCGCCAACGTGCGTGAGGCAGCCGGAAGGGCCGCGCCACCGTGGCTTAGGTAGCCGAAAGGGTCACGCCGCCGTGGCCAGGTAGGACCGCGCGGCCGTGGGGCGGTAGCCGGGAAAGCCGCGCCCGCCCCGCTCAGGCGTGGGGGAGGCGGTACGTGCCGTCGTCCAGGTGCTCGGCCAGGCCGTCGGCGATCAGGCCGTCCAGGGCGCGCTCGCGTTGCACCGCGTCGTCCCACACCACGTCCAGGGCGGCCTTGGGGACCGGGCCGTGGGCCGTCCGCAGCACCTCCAGGAGGCGGCCGCGGCACTGGCGGTCGGTGCCCGCGTACGTCTGGCCCTTGCGCGCGGGGCCGGTGTGCGGCGGCTTGCCCGCCAGCCGCCAGGCACACAGGTGATTGATCGGGCAGTCGGCACAGCGCGGCGCGCGGGCCGTGCAGACGAGTGCGCCCAGCTCCATCACGGCCACGCCCCAGCGGGCCGCGCCCAGCTCGGGCAGGAGGGCCTCGGCGAGCCGTCGCTCCGCCGCTGAGGTGGCCGTGGGAGGGTACTCCTCCGCGCGTACGGCTCTGGCGAAGACCCGCCGGACGTTGGTGTCCAGGACGGCGTGGCGGCCGCCGTACGCGAAGCTGGCGACCGCGGCCGCGGTGTACTCGCCGATGCCGGGCAGCGCCAGCAGCGTCGCGTGGTCGGAGGGCACCTCGCCCCCGTGCTCGTCGCTGATGGCTCTCGCGCAGGCGTGCAGCCGGAGCGCCCTGCGCGGGTAGCCGAGCCGGCCCCAGTGGCGTACGGCCTCGCCCGGCTGCTCGGCGGCCAGCGCCTTGGGGGTGGGCCAGCGGGCCATCCAGTCGTGCCAGACGGGCAGGACGCGTACGACCGGGGTCTGCTGGAGCATGATCTCGCTCACCAGTACGCCCCACGGGGTCGCGTCGGCGGCGCGCCACGGGAGGTCTCGGGCGTTGTCCTCGTACCAGTCCAGAACGGGGGCGTGTAGGAGGTTCGGCTCAACCACGCGGTCAAGCGTATTCGGAGAATGCGGCCTTCGGCGTGTCGTCACTCTTCGTAGCTGTCACGGGAACCATCCTTTGCGTATGGACCCGGATACTGTGCGTGGCGACGGCGGTGACGTTTACTGGCGGCGCCGGATGAGCGTCCTCGTGGCGGTGCTCGTGGTGGTGGCCGTCGTGGCATGGGCATGCTCCAGCGGGGGCAGCGGGCCGGAACGTGCGTCCAGCGCGCAGACGTCACCGAGTGCCACCCCGGTCGTCGATCCGCTGCTGGCGGGGCTCCGTACGCTCGCCATGGGCACGGCCAGCTCGTCACCGACCCCGTCCACCACCCCTACGGCCACTCCGGCGGCGTCCCCCAAGCGTCCCGGCGAGCCCTGTGCCAAGGAGGACCTGGTGCTCAGCCTCCAGGGAGGCAAGGAGGAGATCTACTCGGGCGGCACCCAGCCCACGTTCCTGGTGACGCTGGTGAACACCGGCCCCGTGATGTGCACGGCCGACGTCGGGCCGCGCGCCATGGAGATCCGCATCACCTCGGGGGAGGACCGCATCTGGTCCACCGCGGACTGCGTCAGCGGGGTGGGCTCGGAGGTCAAGAAACTGCAGCGCGGGGTGCCCTACGTGCGTTCTCTGGAATGGGACCGCCACCGCTCCAGCACCGACTGCCGCGCCACCCCGGCCACCGCGCTGCCGGGGACGTACGTGGTCACGGTGCACATGGGCGAACTCCGCACTCCCAAGGGCGTCTTCCACCTCCGCTGAGCTTGCGGCTCGTCCATGCGCTCACCCCGACCTTCAACCCGACTGAAGCCTTCGCTAAGCTTCAGTTAACCTGAAGGTTGGAGGAAGAGGCATGCTGGAACATGTCCTGCTGTCGGTACACGTGCTCGCCGCCATCGTGTTCGTGGGCGGCTCCGCCGTGGCCACGAGCCTGTTTCCCCGGTACGCGCCGGTCGCCACCGCCGTTCCCGCCACCGCCGTTCCCGCCGCCGCGGCTCCGTCCGATCCGGATGTGCGCAACCGGTCCGTGGCCGTCGCGCTCCATCGCGTCACCGGCGGGTACGCCCTCTTCGGCCTGATCGTCCCCGTGGCCGGGATGATCCTGGCCAGCGTGCAGGGCCGGATGGGCGAGATCTGGATCATCATCTCCATGATCCTCACCGCTGCCGCGGGCGTGCTGCTCGCCACGCAGATCTACCCAGGTCAGCGTGACGCGCTCGGCCATCCCGACGACGGCAGGAGACTGCGCCGGCTCTCCATGCTCAGCGGCATCTACAACCTGGTCTGGGCGATCGTCGTCGTCATGATGATCGTGCGGCCCGGCTACGGTCCGCAGGCGTGAGCGGCATGCGTCTGCTGCGAATCGCGGCCGCCGTCGAGGTCGTCTCCTTGGCGGTCCTGCTCGGCAATCTGTTCACCGTCCACGCCAAGGCGGTCACGACGTTCGCAGGTCCGCTGCACGGCTGCGCCTATGTCGTGGTCATCGTGGCGACCTGGCTGATCCCGTCCGCCCCCCGATGGCCGGCCTTCATCCCGGGCGTCGGCGGCCTGCTCGTCCTGCGCGCCCGGACCCTCCCCGTGACCGATGACCCGCAGTGAGGACGACGTGATGGACACCTACTGGGGCCTGCCCTTCCCCTGGACCGAGCTGACGCTGAAGGCGACGCTCCTCGCCCGGGGCATCGAGCAACCGGCGATCTTCAACCACAGCATGCGCACTTACCTCTACGGACGTTTCCTCGGTGAGCAGCAAGGACTGCGGCCCGGCGCGGACTACGACGACGAGCTGCTGTTCCTCGGCTGCGTGCTCCACGACGCCGGGCTCAGCGAGAAGGGCAACGGCGATCAGCGTTTCGACCTCGACGGCGCGGACCTGGCTGCAGACTGGCTGGCAGAGCAGGGGTTGCCGTCGGAAAAGGTGGAGGTCGTGTGGGACGCGATCGCCCTGCATCTCCACTATGAGATCGCCATCCGGAAGCGGCCCGAGATCGCGCTGGTCACGGCCGGCGCCGGATACGACCTCGGGCCGGAAGGACCCGCCCTTCCTGACGGCTACGCCGACCGCATCCACGCCGTGCTGCCGCGCCTGCACGCCGCCGCCGTGCTCCACGACGAGATCGTCGGGCAGGCGCTCGACAAGCCGCAGAAGGCGCCGCCGTACAGCATGCCGGGCGAGTTGGTCCGCCAGGTCACCCGGGAGTCCTGGCCGACCTGGAAGGAGCTGTTTCAGACCTCCGGCTGGAACGACTACGACGGCTACGACGCGGACGGCGGAGGCGCTGCCTGAGCCGCCGCATCCCCATTGGAAAGGCACTGCCGACCGGCCCCGGGGCGGTGGCCGGTCGTCGCGTCCTAGACGTAGCGCTCCAGGATGGAGGACTCGGCCAGGCGGGACAGGCCCTCTCGGACGCTGCGGGCGCGGGACTCCCCGACGCCCCCCACCGCCTGCAGGTCGTCGATGCTCGCCGCCAGCAGCTTCTGCAGCCCGCCGAAATGGTTCACCAGGCGCTCCACCACCGTGGCCGGCAGGCGGGGGACCTTGGCCAGGAGGCGGAAGCCCCGGGGGCTGACCGGGCTGTCCAGTTTGTCGGTGCCGTTGTGGCCGAGGACATGGGCGACGGCCGAGAGGTCGAGCAGTTCGCTGGCCGACAGCTTGTCCAGGTCGTGCATCGCGTCGATCAGGCGCCGCTGGCGGCGGCCGGAGGGGGCCGGGAGGTAGTCGCGGATGACCAGCTCGCGCTCCGAGTCGACCCCGGCCACCAGCTCGTCCAGCTGCAGGGACAGCAGGCGGCCGTCGGTGCCGAGCTCGACCACGTAGCCCTTGATCTCGTCGGCGATCCTGCGGACCATCTCGAGGCGCTGGGCGACCGCGGACACGTCTCTGACCGTGACCAGGTCCTCGATCTCCAGGGCCGAGAGGGTGCCCGAGACCTCGTCGAGGCGGTGTTTGTAGCGCTCGAGGGTGGCCAGGGCCTGGTTGGCCTTGGAGAGGATGGCCGCCGACTCCTCCAGGACGTAGCGGATGCCGTCGAGGTAGAGGGCGATGATGCGCATCGACTTGCTGATGGCGATGATCGGCAGGCCCGTCTGCCTGGCCACGCGCTGGGCGGTGCGGTGGCGGGTGCCGGACTCGTCGGTGGGGATGGACGGGTCGGGCACGAGGTGCACGGCGGCGCGTACGATCTTGTGGTCGTCGCTCACCACGATGGCGCCGTCCATCTTGGCCAGCTCGCGCAGCCTGGTGGCCGAGAAGTCGACGTCGAGCTCGAAACCGCCGCTGCAGACCTCTTCGACGACCCTGTTGTAGCCGAGCACGATCAACCCGCCGGTCTGCCCGCGCAGGATCCGTTCCAGGCCGTCGCGTAGTGGTGTGCCCGGGGCCACCGCGGCCAGGGCTTCGCGTCGGCGGTCGTCCAGACTCCTATCCACATGACCCCCGTGTCGATCGGTCACGCCCAGCTTAGCGGCGCTATGTCACGTGTGTGAGGGCGTCCCAGACGTTCTCTGCCTGCACCACCTCGAACCCCGGCGCGAACGCCACCGGCCCCACCGGCACCAATGCCCGCTGTCCTGTGCGCCTGCGACCGCCTTCTTCCAGGGATCCGGCAGGTACGAGTGCCCGCTTGAAACCGAGCCTGGCGGCCTCCGTCAGCCTCCTGCGTACGTCCCTGACCGGTCGCAGCTCGCCCGCCAGGCCCACCTCGCCGAGCGCCACCAGCCCGGAAGGCAGGGGTTTGTCCCCGGCGGCGCTGGCGACGGCCAGCATGACCGACAGGTCCACGGCAGGGTCGGCCAGCTTGATGCCGCCCACGGTGGCGGTGAACACGTCGCAGCCGCCCAGCCGGGCGTTGAGCCGGCGCTCCAGGACGGCGAGGATCATCTGCACGCGGTAGGTGTCGAGGCCCGACGACGTGCGCCTGGGCTGCTGGGCCTCCGTGCGGGCGACCAGGGCCTGGACCTCGGCGGGCAGCGGGCGCGTGCCCTCCACGGTGACGGTGACGCAGGTGCCGGGCACCGGCTCGCTGCGCCGGGAGACGAACAGCCCGCTCGGGTCGGTGATGCCCTCGATGCCCCGCTCGTGCAGGTCGAAGCAGCCGACCTCGTCGGTGGGCCCGAACCGGTTTTTGATCGCGCGCACCATGCGCAGCCTGGAGTGGCGGTCGCCCTCGAAGTTGAGCACGACGTCGACCAGGTGCTCCAGCGTGCGCGGGCCCGCGATCGAGCCCTCCTTGGTGACGTGGCCGACGAGCACGGTGGCCATGTTGCGCTCCTTGGCCAGGCGGACCAGGTTGGCCGCCACCTCGCGGACCTGCGTCACCCCGCCCGGCACGCCGGTGGCCTGCGCGGAGCCGACCGTCTGCACCGAGTCGACCACCAGCAGCTTGGGCTGGACCTTCTCCACATGGGTGACCAGGGCCGACAGCTCGGTCTCCGCGGCGAGGTAGAGGTGGTCGCGGATCGCGCCGATGCGGTCGGCGCGCAGCCGCACCTGGGCCGCCGACTCCTCGCCCGTGACGTAGAGGACCGTCTCGCGCTCGGCGATGCTGGCCGCGGCCTCCAGCAGGAGCGTGGACTTGCCGATGCCCGGCTCGCCGGCCAGCAGCACGACCGCCCCAGGCACCAGGCCGCCGCCGAGCACCCGGTCGAGCTCGCCGACGCCGGTCGTGCGCGCGGTCGCCACCTCGGCCTTGACCTGCCCGATCGGCACGGCGGGCGCGGTGGTGGCGCCTGCCTGGACGACGTTGACGCCGGCGCGCGCCCCCTCCTCGTCGACCGTGCCCCACGCCTGGCACTCGCCGCACCTGCCCACCCATTTCGTGGTGCGCCACCCGCACTCGGCGCAGCGGTATCCGGGCTTCTGGGCTGTCTTGGCCATGCGGAGCAGGCTAGCGGCATCTACCGACAATCCTCGAGGGGTACGGCCCGCGTCACGCCACCCGCCGGATAAGTTACGCCAGGCCCAGCTCCGCGACGAGCATGCGCTTGGGCTTGGCGCCGACGACCTGCTTGACCGGCTCGCCGTTCTCGAACAGCAGCAGCGTCGGGATGCCCATCACGCCGTAACGGGCCATGATCTCCGGGTTTTCGTCGGTGTTGAGCTTGCCGATGGTCAGCCCGTGCTCCGCCTCGATCTGGTCCAGCACCGGCGCCACCATGCGGCACGGCCCGCACCACTCCGCCCAGAAGTCGACCAGCACCGGCTTGTCGCTCTTGAGCACCTGCTCCTCGAAGTTCTCCGTGGTCAGCGTGATCATGTCTATCCCCTTACGAAGCAACCTGGGCATGACTGCGCGAGCTGGGCGGCCACCTCGGCGCGGCGGGCGAGCAGGACGCGGATCTCGTCGTCGATCTCGTTGAGCTTGCGCTCGTAGACCTCGACCGACTCCGCGCACGAACCCCCCGTGCTGTGCCCGCGGCGCAGGCAGTCGACGAACGGCCGCGTGTCCTCCAGCGTGAACCCCACCTTGAGCAGCGCCCGGATCTCGGACACCAGCTTGACGTCGTCCTCGCTGTAGTCACGGTAGCCGTTGGCCGTGCGACGGGCTCTGAGCAGGCCGTGCTGCTCGTAGTACCGGAGCGAGCGGGTGCTTACTCCGGTGCGTTCCGCCAGCTCTCCGATGCGCATGCCACCACGGTAAACGTTGACACCGACGTCAATGTCAAGGCGTCAGTAGTAACGCCAGCGCAGCACGTTCGGGTAGGCGAGCTCCAGGCCCGGCGTCTCGGCGATGGCCTGCTCGGCCACCTCGGGCGCGAACTCGATGCGCAGCACCGCCTCCAGGTCCGCCCGCCGCTCGAAGGCCATCCTGAGGTCGAGCGGCCGCCGCTGCCACCCCTGGCGGACCCAGAACGACTCGACCTCCTGAGCGGAGTACGTCGGCACCGTGCGCGAGAACCAGCGGCCGAACGACCCGCGCGTGGCGTCGAGGTCGAGGACGAAGGCCGCGCCGCCGCGGCGTACCACGCGGGACAGCTCGCGCAGGCCCGGCTCGCAGCCGGGACCGAAGAAGTACGCCCAGCGCGCGATGGCCACGTCCACGCTCGCGTCGGGGATCGGCAGGTCCTGGGCCGCGGCGGGGTGCACGGTCACGTTGGCCAGCGCGGCGCAGCGGCGGCGGGCGATCACGGCGAGGTCCCCGTGCGGCTCCACCCCGATCACCGTGTTCGCCGTGGCGGAGAGCGCGGGCAGGTGGTACCCGGTGCCGCAGCCGATGTCGAGCACCGTGCCGCCGTCCCAGGGACGCAGCGCGCGCATCGCCGTGTCGGCCGCGCCTTCGGGATCGACGGCGCGGTTCTCCAGCTCGTAGATCTGGGGCGTGTTCCAGATGTTCGGGCTGGGGATCGCACCTTTCGCTATCCGTGGCATGCCCCAAAGTTAAGACACCCGCTGTACGCGGCTCACCAAAGGGGCTTTCGCGCCAGATCGGCTCCACCGGCTTAGGCTGGCAGCGTGGCTGATGTCATCCGCGTGCCCAATGCGAAGATCGCATTGTCCACCGCCTCGGTATATCCGGAACGCACTCCTGACGCGTTCGAGCTGGCCGCGCGCCTCGGCTACGACGGCGTGGAGATCATGGTGGGCGCCGACCCGGTGAGCCAGGACATCGACGTGATAGAGCGGCTCTCCGAGCACTATCAGGTCCCCGTCCTGGCCATTCACGCCCCCTGCCTGCTGGTCACCCAGCGGGTCTGGGGCCGCGACCCCTGGGCCAAGCTGGTCAAGGCCCGCAAGGCGGCCGAACGCCTGGGCGCCTCGACGGTCGTGGTCCATCCGCCGTTCCGCTGGCAGCGTGAGTACGCCCGGGAGTTCGAGACGGGGCTGGCCAGGATGCGCGACGAGACGAATGTCACGTTCGCGGTCGAGAACATGTTCCCGCTCAGGGCCAGGGGCAACGACGTGGTGCCCTACGCGCCCGACTGGAACCCGATCGACTACGACTTCCCCCAGATCACGCTCGACCTCTCGCACACGGCCGTGTCGGGCTCCGACGCCATGGAGATGGCCGTCAAGCTCGGCGACAGGCTGGCCCACGTGCACCTGGCCGACGGCATCGGCGTCACGAACAAGGACGAGCACCTCGTGCCCGGCAGGGGCAACCAGCCGTGCGCCCCGCTGCTGGAGCGCCTGGCCGGCACCGGTTACTCGGGGCTGGTGGTGCTGGAGGTCAACACGCGCAAGGCGGCCAGCCGTACGGAGCGGATCGACGACCTGGCGGAGGGGCTCGCCTTCGCGCGGCTGCACCTGGCGGCCTCCTCATGAACATGGGGCCGATCAAGGATCTGGGCAGGGTGTTCGACCGGGTGGCCGACGCGTACGACGCGGGCAGGCCCGGCTACCCCGACGAGGTGTTCCGCCAGCTGAGCGAGGTGTCCGGCGTCGAGCTCGACGGCGCCGTCACGGTGGACGTCGGCGCGGGCACCGGCATCATGACGCGCGCGCTCAGGGCGCGCGGCTCCCACGTCATCGCGATCGACCCGGGCGCGGAGATGCTCGCCCGCCTGGTCTCGCGCTCGGCGAGCGGCCCGCCCGCCGCCGCGGCCGTGCTGGCGGACGGCAACGCGCTTCCGCTGGCCGACGGCGTGGCCGACCTGGTGACGTACGCGCAGTCGTGGCACTGGCTCGACCCGGTGGCGTCGATCACGGAGGCCCGGCGGGTGCTGCGGCCCGAGGGGGCCATCGTGGGCTGCTGGAACTTCAACCACGCGGCCCAGGCCGACTGGCTGGCCGCCTACGAGGCCCGCCTGGCGGAGGCCGTGCCCACCTACTACGGCCCCGCGGTCGAGCAGTGGTCGGCGCCGCCCATCGCCTCGGCCTTCGACGTGATCGAGGAGCGCTGGATCCCCTGGACCAGGCTGGTCGGCATCGAGGACTTCCTGCTCGACCTGCGCTCGCACTCCTACATGGCGGCGCTCTCGCCGGAGCCCGCCGACGAGCTGGTCGAGCGGCAGCGCGTGGAGCTGCGCAGGGAGTTCCCCGAGGGCATGCTGCCCGTGCCGATGCGGGTCTACCTGGCGGTGGGCAGGTGAGCAACAAGCGCAGGCCCGGGCGCAGGCCGGGGTCGGCCGACACGCGTGGGGAGATCCTCACCGCGGCCAGGAAGGTGTTCGCGGAGAAGGGGTTCGACAAGGCCACCGTGCGTGCCATCGCCCGCGAGGCCGAGGTCGATCCCGCCCTCGTGCACCACTACTTCGACACCAAGGAGGGCATGTTCGCGGCGGCCATGCAGCTGCCGATCACTCCAGACCAGATCATCCCGGCGCTGCTCGAGGGCCCGCGCGAGGAGATCGGCGAGCGGCTCGTACGCCTGATACTCCAGGTCACCGCCGCGCCGGAGACGCGCGAGCCGATGGTGGCCCTGATCCGCTCGGCCATGACCAACGAGCAGGCGGCCACGATGTTCCGCGAGTTCATCTCCAACGCGCTGCTCTTCCAGGTGGCCAACCGGCTCGGCGTGCCGCACCTGCGGATCGAGGCGGCGTTCGCGCAGATGTACGGTGTGATCATGGGCCGTTACGTGATCAAGCTGGAGCCGCTGGCGAGCGCCAGTCACGACGAGCTCGCGGAGCTGCTCGCACCGACGATCCAGAGGTACCTCGTCGGCTAGAGCATTGTTCTGCATACACCGGTGACCTTAGGGTATGTCGCATATTCCGGAAATATTACCGGTGGGTAGGATTCCCGGGAGATGCCGGCGAAGCGGGTGACCGTACGCTGACAGCCAACGTCGTCTGTGGGAGGACCCGTGCTCTGGGTAGCCATCATCGGACTTTTGATGACCGTCCTGGCGGTGGCCGTCGCCGGCCGCAGGGTGCTGTTCCTGTTCAGGCTCGCGACCGTGGGGCCGCCCGCGCCCGAGCGGATCGAGTACGCCAGGACCCATGCCAAGGATGAGGCCAAGGCGCAGCTCGTCGAGGTGTTCGGGCAGAAGAAGCTGCTGAAGTGGACGCCGTCGGGCACCGCGCACTTCTTCGTCATGTGGGCGTTCTTCATCCTGCTGACCGTCTACATCGAGGCGTACGGTGCGATCATCCAGGGCGCGATCACCGGCAGGCCCGACTTCCACATCCCGCTGATCGGCACCTGGGGTGTGCTCGGCTTCCTGCAGGACTTCATCGCGGTCGCGTGCGTGCTCGGCCTGGTCGCGTTCGCCGCGATCCGGATCAAGAACTCGCCCAAGACGCTCGGCCGCACCTCCCGCTTCTCCGGCTCGCACCTGGGCGGCGCGTGGCTCGTCCTGTTCATGATCTTCAACATCATCTGGACGCTGTTCCTCGCCCGTGGCGCGTCGGCCGCCAACGGCAACTTCCCCTACTCCTCCGGGGCGTTCGTCTCGCTGGCCCTGGGGGACGCGCTGCCGCAGAGCACGCTCCTCGAGGAGATCGCGCTGCTGCTGCACATCGGCTTCATGCTGGTGTTCCTGGTCATCGTGGTGAACTCCAAGCACCTGCACATCTTCACCGCGCCGCTCAACGTGCTGTTCTCGCGCCGCCCCGACGGCCTGGGCGGCGCGCCCGAGATGCGCGTGGACGGCAAGGCGGTCGACTTCGAGGACGAGGACCTCGATCCGGAGCGGCTCGGGCGCGGCAAGATCGCCGACACCACGTGGAAGGGCTTCCTGGACTTCTACTCCTGTACGGAGTGCGGCCGCTGCCAGTCGCAGTGCCCGGCGTGGAACACCGACAAGCCGCTTTCGCCGAAGATGCTCATCCTCGACCAGCGTGACCACGCCTTCAAGGTGGCCCCGTACCTGCTGGCGGCCCAGCAGGGCGTCGAGCACAAGGACACCGACGTGCTGGCGCTGCTGGAGAAGCCGCTGGTCGGCGAGGACGGCGTGA
The DNA here is from genome assembly GCF_044466425.1 of Nonomuraea sp. NPDC049400. NCBI lineage: Bacteria > Bacillati > Actinomycetota > Actinomycetes > Streptosporangiales > Streptosporangiaceae > Nonomuraea > Nonomuraea sp. NPDC049400. Next base: position 132,058 of record NZ_JBITMP010000004.1, on the reverse strand, counting down.
TCCACCCCGACGTGCTCTGGTCGTGCACCAACTGCGGCGCCTGCGTCGAGCAGTGCCCGGTGGACATCGAGCACATCGACCACATCCTCGACATGCGCCGCTACCAGGTGATGGTGGAGTCGTCGTTCCCGTCCGAGGCGGGAGTGATGGTGAAGAACCTGGAGAACAAGGGCAACCCGTGGGGCATGTCCGAGATGAAGCGGGCCGACTGGATCGAGGAGCTCGACTTCGAGGTCGAGGTCGTCGACGAGAAGATGCCCGAGGACGCCGAGTACCTGTTCTGGGTGGGCTGCGCGGGCGCGCTCGAGGACCGGGCCAAGAAGACCACCAAGGCCGTGGCGGAGCTGCTGCACATCGCGGGCGTGAAGTTCGCGGTGCTCGGCCCGATGGAGGCGTGCACCGGCGACCCGGCCCGCCGCCTGGGCATGGAGTACCTGTTCAACATGCTGGCCCAGCAGAACATCGAGACGCTCAACGAGGCCGGCGTCAAGAAGATCGTCGCCACCTGCCCCCACTGCTTCAACACCCTGGCCAACGAGTACCCGCAGCTGGGCGGCACGTACGAGGTCGTGCACCACACGCAGCTGCTGTCGAAGCTGGTGGACGAGGGCCTGCTCACCCCGATCACGCCGATCGAGGAGAAGATCACCTATCACGACCCGTGCTTCCTCGGCCGCCACAACAAGGTCTACTCCCAGCCCCGCGACATCATGTCCAAGGTGCCCGGCGTGCAGACCCAGGAGATGCACCGGCACAAGGACCGCGGCTTCTGCTGCGGCGCGGGCGGCGCGCGCATGTGGATGGAGGAGCGCATCGGCAAGCGCATCAACACCGAGCGCGTGGACGAGGCCCTCACCACCAACCCCGACACCGTCTCCACCGCCTGCCCGTTCTGCATGGTGATGCTCGGCGACGCGATCAACGAGAAGAAGAACAACGGCGAGGCCAAGGAGTCGCTCGAAGTCGTGGACGTGGCCCAGCTGTTGATCAAGTCGGTCAAAGGCGCTTCCTGACCGTTAGCCGTCAGACTCCCTCACCGTTGAAGTGGGGGAGTCTCGCATGTCAGCGAGGCAAGTGTCCGTAATCTGGGATCCACATAACGGGAAAATCACGGTAACCTCAACGTCGCATGGCTCTATTCGACGGGGAGGGGGCTCGTGATGGGCGTCGTCGTCACGGACGCCGAAGTCACCTTGGCCGACGTCCTCGCCCTCCGGCTAGCCATGGACGCACCACTGCAAGACGGCACCGAGCTCGTGCTCAGGCATCGCACCACGGGGGTGGAGCGCGACGTGCGGCTGGGCACGCCTGGCGCACGGACCCGAGAGGCCACGCTCGCGGTCTCGCTCGCGCCGCTGGAGCTCACCACCGGACGCTGGGACACCTACCTGCGTCGCGGCGGCAAGCGCAGCAGGCTGCGCAGCGTCGATCCCGGCTTCTCGCTCGACCACCTCGACGCGTACGCCCTGTGCAGGCGGACCCTCGCCTACCGCTCCTACCGCACGCGCAACGGCTACCTGGCGCTGAAGATCTCCGACGCCGAGCCGGTGGCAGAGGTGCGTGCGATCTGGTTCAGGGAGGGCCGGTTCGAGGTGACGGGCCTGCTCGCGTACACGGGCCTCGAGGATGACGACTCCCGCCACGAGGCCATGATGACCCTGGACCGCAGGCAGTCGAACGCGCGGATCCGCGCCACGGCCACCGTGCAGGGCGTGCGGTTCCACGCCGCCGTGTCACTCGTGGACGTCCTGGCGGCCGATCCCGACGCCGGGGCGGGCTCGGGCACCTGGGAGCCCGCGCTGGAGGTCGAAGGCGTGTCCACGCCGCTCAAGCTGGGCGCGCGGCTCGACGACATCGACGGCAAGAGACGCCGGTTGCACTATCCCTCGGCCACCGTGGACGGCGTGCCCATCAAGCCCTGCTACACGGCCGACGACGAGCTGCGGATCGAGGTCGGCGGATGAAGGTCAGCCTGGTCCTCGCCTCCGCGTACGCCATGCGGGGCGACGTGCGCGCCACGCTGAACCTCGCCACCGCCCTGTCAGAGCGGCACGACGTCGAGGTGATCAGCGTACGGCGGCAGAAGGAGAAGCCGTTCTTCCCCGTCGGGCCCAAGGTGAGCATGCGCAGCGTGATCGACGCCAGGCCGGGCGTCAGGCACCTGTTCCCGCGCGGTCAGGTGCGCACCGAGGTGGCGCTGTGGCGGTTGCTGCGCAACCTCAAGTCCGACGTGCTGATCACCACCAGGCCGGGGCTCGGCGTCCAGGCCGCCAGGCACGCCCCGCGCGAGACCCTGAAGATCGCCAGGGAATGGGGCAGGCCGGTCGTGCCGGGGCCGGTGAAGCGCCTCTATCCGCGCCTGGACGCCGTCGTGACGGCCACGGAGTCGGCCGGCGAGGAGTGGAGCAAGCTGCTCACCGACGGGCCCGTCGTGCACCCCCTGCTGGACGCGCTGCCCAGCGGCCCGTGGCCGCGCTCGCGCATGGACAACAGGATCGTGGCGGCCGGCGGGCGGTGGGTGCCGGTCAAGGCGTACGACCGGCTGATCAAGGCGTTCGCGATCGTGGCGGACAAGCGGCCCGACTGGCGGCTGCGGCTGTACGGCGGCGGCCCGGAGGAGCGGCGGCTGCGCGCGCTGGTCCGCGACCTCGACCTGCACAACCACGTCTACTTCATGGGCATGACGTCCGACCTGGCGGGCGAGTTCGCCAAGGCGTCGATCGTGGCCACCACCTCGCGCACCGAGGACCTCGGCATGGCGGTGCTCGAGGCCATGGGCTGCGGGGTGCCCGTGGTCGCCTTCGAAGGGGCCAGGGGGCCGCAGGAGTTCGTGGCGACGGGCTACAACGGCGTGCTGGTGCCCGAGACCGAGGACGAGCTGCAGCTGTTCGCGGCGGCTCTGCTGGCGCTGATCGACGACGAGCGCAGGCGGCGCTCCCTCGCGGCGGGCGCGCTGGACACCGCGGTGCGCCACGCGGCCGGCGAGGTGGCCGAGCAGTGGGAGAAGCTGATCAACGACCTCCGCTGAACACTGACCCCCCGTACGGGTTCCGGGTACCGTAGAAGCATGCATGGGTATAGCGGGGACAAGCAGGCCTATCTGACGCGTCTCAGGCGAATCGAGGGTCAGATCAGGGGCCTGCAGCGCATGGTCGATGACGATGCCTACTGCATCGACGTGCTCACCCAGGTCTCCGCGGCCACGCGGGCGCTCCAGGCGGTGGCGCTGGGGCTGCTGGAGGAGCACATCTCCCACTGCGTGGCGGACGCGATCAACAGTGGCGGGCCGGAGGCCGAAGCGAAGGTCAAGGAGGCCTCGGCGGCCATCGCGCGCCTCGTCCGCTCTTAGTCCTCCTTCAGAAGGACACCGTTCGGCGCGATTGACTAGTTATAGGAAACCCCGGAAACCTGCTAACTAGGTCCCCGGGGCTAGTAATCGTGATTGATCCTTCAGCGGCTCGCCGAAGTCCGCAATCCGAGCGCGTCGTCGAGTTCGTCCAAGGTCAGCCGCCGCTCGCTGACAGCCACGGCCGTGAGCACCTCGGCGTAGAGCGCAATCTCGTCCAACGCGACACGGTCGTGGACCCGAGAGTCCAGGTCGTCGTGCCCCACCGCGTCGTCCTTCCTTCCGCAGCCCACACCCTCTACGAGGTTACGGCGATGTCCCTTCCGGCGACATGGCCCATCGGAGTCATTCCTTTCCGATCCCCGGGGCCCCGGTGGAGTCATTTCCCGAATCCGAGATCACAATTCGGAGAATGACCGGTGATCAACGCGATAGAACGATATAGGCGGAGTAAGGGTGAAATAACGGTATTTGTGGTTTAGGTGTGGTCTGTGTGGTTGTCGTCGCGTTCGTGGACCACCCTGCGTACGAGTGCCGTCTGCCCGGCCAGCCCGCTCTGCGGCACCTTGGCCCCCGTCAGCCTGCCCCATGCGAGGCCGGTGGCGTACGCGGCACCGAGCACGGCCGCCGTGCTCGCCCGGTCGGGCGGCGCCACCTCCAGCGGCGGCGCGGGCTTGGTCAGCACCCTGCCCGGCACGGGGAAGCCCTCGGGCTCGGTCGACTCGCTCGCGGAGGTGCCGGTGAGCCCGGCGCGGTCCAGTTCCTCGTACGCGCGCCTGAGCCGATGGTCGAGCCGGGCCGGCAGCGCCCCCTTGGAGTCGGACAGGTCGGCCAGGAACGTGGCGGCGGCCATGGGCGGATCGGGCATGAAGGCGAGCGCCTCCACCAGGTCGTAGACGGTGTGCGAGAAGTGCGCCGCCGGATCGTTCTCGACGAGCAGGGCCCGGCACAGCCGCCGCGGGCAACGCTCCAGCCACGCCTCGCGCAGCGCCTCGGCGACTGTGGGGGCGTGCTTATGGTCGCACTCGCACGGGGCTCCGCTGGTCACGCAAGCTGCCGCTCTCCGCCCCAGGCTCGTCGCTCCGATCAGGCCCGGCAGGCGCAGCATGGGCTCGACCATCGTGAGCAGCGCCAGCGCGCGCGGCCTGAAGCGGGTGTCGGACATCAGGATCTGCGCCGTGTCCGCCATGACGGCGGCGAGCCTCAGCGCGGCACGCGGGTGGCCGGCCCGCTGCCGCTCGGACACGAGCGTGACGAGGTCGAGCAGCGGCGGCGCCGGCAACCAGCGCACCCACTCGTCGCCGGGCAGCGAACGGCGCAGATACTCGCCGAACACGGTGATCAGCCGCTCGTTGCCGTCGAACGCGGGCGCGTACGCGCACCACATGATCGTGCCCCAGATGGCCGCCACCGTGCTCGGCACGTCGGAGGCGAAGATCTCGTCGAAGGCCGTCAGCGGGTAGTCCAGCTCCGACTTGCGCCCGCTGGCCCGCAGCAGCACCCTGAGCCGCTCGGTGAGGTCCTCCGACACGTCTGGGCCGACGAACGCCTGGGTGGAGCCCGGCTCGGCGTGGAAGTCGGGCCCGTGCGGGATCACGTCGCCGGGTAGCACCGCCGCCGGATGCTGCACCTGCCGCGGCCGTACGCCCCTCGGAGGCGGCGCGAGGTGCCAGCGGCCGTCGGCCGGGTCGTGCAGGTGCCAGCGCGCGTGCGCGCCGAAGAGCCACCTGTCGCCATCTGGGGTCACAAGAATTCTGGCGGCCAGTACGTGGGCACGATCGGCCACGGAAAGCCCCTGCCAGCGTGGGTCCGCGACCATGGCACGGACCTCCGCCTCGGCGGAGGTGAACGCATCCCAGGCTCGCACGGGCGTCATCGTACTTGGCCGGTTCCGATCATCCACCGGCATTTCACGGCAGAATGTCTGCTATGAGGGCGAAGGTAGCGGGGGTACTGACGGTCGTCGGCGCGCTCTCCGCTTGCGGCACGACCACGTCCGCACAGCCGTCCCTGACCGGGCCGGGCGTGCTCACGCTGGACAAGGCCCAGCCTCCGGCGCCCGGCGGCGAGGTGGGCGAGGCCTCGACGGAGTTCCAGGACGCCGCCGACATGTCGATGTGGGCCAAGCTGAGCGACACGGAGAAGGACGTCGACAGGATCGCCAAGCTCGACGTGAACAAGACCGTGAAGGGCTCGCTCTACCTCGAGCCCAGGACCTCCGCCTGGTTCGACGGCTTCCGTGGCCCCTTCGTCTATCAGGAGCTGGCGGGGGACATCCTCATGCACGCCCGGGTCAAGGTCGAGGGCAAGAAGGGCGGGCAGCCCAAGCGGAAGTTCTCGCTCGGCGGCCTGATGGCCCGCCAGCCCGGCTCGTACGTCAAGCCCAACTGGGTGTCGGTCACCACCGGCACGGCCGAGGAGAGCGGCAAGGTCGAGGTGAAGTACACCCAGGACGGCAGCTCCAAACCCGCCGAGCTGGCCGTCAAGGACGGCTGGGTGGACCTCGCGCTCGGCCGGGTGGGCCGCGCCTTCGTCGCCCTCTACAGGGAGGACGGCGGCAAGTGGAAGGTCGGCCGGCGCTGGCCGTCCAATCTCCCCGACGTGCTCCAATGGGGCGTCACCGCCTATACCGACTGGGACAGCTACAACTTGCTGCAGAAGGACGCGACCAAAGCCAACGCCAAGCAGATCAAGGGTGTGCCCGACGTGAAGCTGACCGTGGACTTCGTCCGGTTCCTCCGGCCGGAGCTGCCCGAGTACGCCGACCCGCTCAACACCGCATCGGTGTCGGACGAGGTCCTGATCAAAGCGATGACGCCTGCCGGTGCCTGAGCGCCTTGGCCATGTAGTTGTCCGGCGTGCGGGCGAAGGAAGCCCGGTCGTCGTCGGTGAGCTCGCGTACGATCTTCCCGGGCACGCCGGCGACCAGCACGCCGGACGGGATCCTCTTGCCCGGGCCGACGAGCGCTCCTGCCGCCACCAGCGTGCCCGCGCCGATGCGGGCGCCGCCCAGCACGATCGCGCCGATGCCGATCAGCGCGCCCGACTCCACATGGGCGCCGTGGACCATGGCCTTGTGGCCCAGGCTGACGCGGTCCTCCAAGATCGCGGGCTCGCCCGGATCGGCGTGCAGGCAGCACAGATCCTGTACGTTGCACTCTTCGCCGACCTCTATCCGCTCATCGTCCCCTCTGAGAACGGAGCCGTACCAGATGCTGGACGCCCGCCCCACGCGCACGCTGCCGACCACGACGGCGCCAGGGGCTATGTACGCCTCGTGGTGTATGTCCGGGACTGCACCGTTATCCAATGCTGCAATGTACATCCGAGACATCGTAATTCCAGGTCCGGCTGTGGCGTTCCGGTTGCGGACGTGGGCAGATGGCAGGAAAGTCGTTTCCTGATGTCTCGTCGTCAGACCCTCACAACCCGCGCAGTCTTCCCCCGCCTCACGCAAACCACCATTAGGTAGCCCCCATGATGAACCAGCACGAGAGCATTCCCGATCTGATGCAAGAGGACACCTTCGAAGTCGTGATGCGCGGTTACAACCGCCGTCAGGTCCACGACTACATGATCCGTACCCGAAACCAGATAAGGGACCTGGAAGAGCGGCTGGCCCGGGCCATCGACCAGGCAGAGCAGGGCCGTGTCGAGCTGGCGGAGGCCAGGCGGCGCATGGTCGAGACGCCGCAGAACTACGAGGACCTCAGCCCCAGGCTCGCCCAGATCCTCCGGCTCGGCGAGGAGGAGGCCGCGGCCAAGCGGGAGGACGCCGAGGCCGAGGCAGCCAGCGTGCGTGATGCGGCCAAGTCGGAGGCCGACCGGCTCGTGACCACGTCCCGCGAGACCGCCGACAAGATCCTCACCTCGGCCCAGGCGGAGGCGGAGCGGCGGGTGAACGAGGCGACGCAGGCCGCGGAGGGGATGCTGGCCCAGGCGGGCACGGACGCGGAGGAGCAGCTCACGGCCGCCCGCACGGAGTCCGAGGACCTGCTGCGCGAGTCGCGCGCCGAGTCCGAGCGGCTGATCGCGGCCGCCCAGGCCGAGGCCGAGCAGCTCCTGCAGTCCGCCAACGCGCAGGCCGACAAGCTGGTGTCGGAAGCGCGTGGCGAGTCCGAGGCCATGCTGGCCTCCGCGAACCAGCGCACCGCCGCGCTGGACGAGCAGGCGGGGCGGCGGGTCGAATACCTGACCAACACGCACACGGAGGTCGTGCGGCGGCTGACCGAGATCAGCTCGGTGCTCGGCGACCTCATGCGCAAGGAGTCGACGGCCGGGTCGCTGATCCCTGAGTCCGCCACGGCTCCCGCGTCGCCCCAGGACGACGTGCGGGTCATCGTGGACTCGGACATGGACCCGGACGAGACGGTCAAGCTCAAGGTCGAGAGCGACGTCTCGGACGACACCGACGTGCACGTCGTCCGGTTGACTGAAGTCCACAAGTAACCCCCGACCCGGGCCACCCACCCGCCCGCCCCGCCTCGTGAATGGCCCCCGCCGTGCTCGGCCGGACGCGTGTGTGGGGCGCGCTGTGATGGGCGCGCCGCGCGGGCGCCATGGGCGGCGCGCGGGCGGGTGTGAGGTGTGGCACGACGGCGGTGGCGCACGGCACACGGCGCGCGGGTGGAGGCGCACGGCGGTGGCGCACGGCCGGAGGCGCGTGGTGCCCTGCCGGAGGGGCGGGGCGGAAGCCCCCGCCCCCGATAGGGTCGGAGGCTTCCGCGATCGTGGCCCCTCCTCGATTTGGGGGCCCGGTGCCGAGGCCGCCGAGACGCTGGACCCGGCACCGGGCTGCTTGTGGACGCCGGCCGCGGAACGCTCCACGGCCAGCGTCAAGGAGGTGCGGGCCCTGCTTGCCAGGGGTGCTGCCCGGCCCGCCTCTCCTGGTCCCGGAGCTGGTCGCGCAGACCGTCCGGGTCGTCCGCGTCGATGGTCATCGCACATCCGGCAGCGCGCTGCGCCGCGCTGAGCGGATGGTGCCTCGTGGCCCACCAGCGGCCGGCGTCGCTCCGCCAGATGGTCCACTGGGGGTGCTCCCGGGCGATCTCGGCAAGATGTCGATCAAAGGACATCTCTGTCCGCCTTTCCCGGCCCCCAGGCGAGGTTCCATCTCCTTCAAGATGGAGTAGTTCTCTAGAGAATTCAATGATCGTGATGGACAGGTCAACCTATCGCTTGACAGATGCTCTTGAACTAGGCGTCGAAGTCGTACTGGAGTACGTATGCCGCCGAGTCGAGCACCATCTCGTTGAGCTCGACGGGCAGCCCGCCCGACGTGTACGCGGTCCTGGCGATCACGATCACCGGTGTCCCGCCGGGCAGGTCGAGCAGCGTGATCTCGCGCGGTCCCGGCATGCGGGCGCGTACCTCCTCGGTGAAGTGGGCAGGAGGGACGCCCAGATCGCCCAGTCTGGCGTAAACGCCGCCGGGTCCCGTGTCCGCGAGGGTGATCGCGCTGCCTTCGACCAGGTGCGCGGGGAAGTAGGAGGTGGCCAGCTGCACGGGCCTGGCGTCGACCGAGTAGCGGCGCCGACGTACCCATACCTCGCCGCTCTCCAGGACGCCCGCCACCTCCTCGCCGGCCCGTTCCAGCGCCACCTCCACCCGGTCCACGGTGAAAGGCCGGCCCCGCGTGTCCGCGTCCCAGATGGCCCGGCCCTGACCCCACTGCTCTCGTGACAGGCGGCGCGAGCCGTGCCTGCGTATCGGTTTGAACAGCCGCACGTAAACCCCCGAACCTCGTTTGGGCACCGCCAGCCCTTCATTGATCAGTACGGCAAGCGCCTGCCTGGCGGTGGCGCGTGCGATTGCGTATTCGGCCATCAGCGCGTTCTCGCCCGGTAGTCGGTCCCCGTCGCGCAGTTCGCCGGACAGGATCCGGGCGCGGAGACCGTCGGCGATGCGGCGATAGATAGGGGGCTCGTGGGGTACCGGGGATTCAGACACTATTGATCACCCTCTGTCACCAACCAGGTTGTGGCGTCTCCAGAGAACTTGCCCCGTCTTGTCCACGATCGCACAGATAGAAAGCTTGGTCGTGGGCTTCTTTTGAGCGGATCGTGCCTGAGTGGTGAATTCGGCAGGGTTTTAGCAGACCGTTACCGTGGAACGGTCTCAGCCGGTATTCGAACGGCCCACCAGCGCCGAGTAATCAAAGCGAAGATCACGGCGCCTGCCGTGTTCAGGATGACATCGTCCACGGAGGAGAAACGGCCCAGTCGCAGGGCGTACTGGAGGACTTCGACGATGACCGAAAACGCCGCCGCGACCGCCGCAACGCGCGCCGTCGAGGACATCGCGCGGCTGCGTACCGGCAGCAGCGCGCCCAGCGCGGCGAACACCAGCAGATTGCCCCCGACCTGCACGAACACCGCCTCCCACGGTGCGCCGACCAGGTCAGTGAGGTCTGCGAACGGGACGAGGCCGACTCCTGTCCGACCGCTCGACGGCGTGAGGATCATCCAGATCCACGGAGCCGTGCCGACCGCTATGCCGATGTCGGCGATGGACGTGCGCAGAGGCGCCGGATGGCCGGAGCGGGCGCGGTGGCGGGAGAGGAGCAAGATTGCTAGCAAGGCGACGGGGAGTGCAAACGTACCAGCAATAATGACGGTTCCCCACAATTCCCACGTCCGCGCCATCCGACCATGATGGCGATGAACAAGGGGTACCGGAAGATGTCTATCTGGACAGGGTCACGGGCAGGTGCTCGGAGAGGAAGGCGAGCGCCACCTCCCATGTGCGCCCGGCTGCCTCCGGGTGGTGGAACATCGGGGCCTCGCTGTTGTGGAAGGCGTGCCCGGCCTCCTCCTCGATGTGCATGACCACGTTCGGTCTGCCCTCCGCGGCCTGCTCGACGGCGGCCACCCGCTCGCGCTCGATGTACGGGTCGCTGCCGCCGAAGACCAGCAGGAGCGGCGCCGCGATGCGGTCCATGAGGCCGGTGGAGTCGGGCACGGCGGAGCCGTAGAAGGACAGGACGGCGTCCAGTTCCACCTGCGCGGCGAGCGTGTAGTCGATAGAGCCGCCCAGGCAGAACCCCAGCGCGCCCACCCCACCGCTCACCTCCGGCAAGGACCGCAAGTGGGCGACGGTCAGGGCGCAGTCGGCCACGCCCCGCACGAAGTCGAACCCGCCCGCCACCTCGATCGCGGCGGCCGTGCCCGCGGGCGTGTGCTCACCCTGCCAGTGGGGATGGATGCGCCAGAAGAGGTCCGGCGCGGCCACCACGTAGCCGCGCGAGGCCAGGTCCAGCGCGACCTTCTCGATGTACGGGCCGACCCCGTAGATCTCCTGGACCAGCAGGATCCCGGGGCCAATCGCGGCGTCGGGGAACCACAGGTGAACGTCGAAGGTGCCGTCAGGGGCAGCCACTTGATCGGTTCTGGTTTGCATGTGCAACAGCATCGCTCATAGCGCGGACGGCGTTACGGCGAGACGATGCGATCAGAGAGAGTCCCGAGGCACCACCCGTTGTCCGCCGATCGCTCAGCGATCTGTACAGGGGAGAAGAGGAGAGTGTCGTGCTGACCCATTTCATCGGTGGCGAGCCGGTGGGCGCGGGCAAGACGTTCCCGGTCCACGACCCCGTGACGGGCGCGGTGACCAGGCAGGTGCACGAGGCCGATCCCGAGGTCGTCGACCGGGCCGTGCGCGCGGCCAGGGAGGCGGCACGCGACTGGGCGGCGCTGCCCGTCGGCGAGCGGGCAGGGTGGATGCGCCGCCTGGCCGCGGGCATCGAGTCCCGCTTCGACGACCTGGTGACGGCGGAGATCGCCGACACGGGCAAACCCCTCGACCAGACCCGCACGCTCGACATCCCGCGCGGCATCGCGAACTTCCGCGCCTTCGCCGAGATCGCCGCCCAGCGCCCGGACGACGCCTTCCACCTGTCCGGCGTGCTCAGCTACACGGTGCGCAGGCCGCTCGGAGTGGTCGCGGTGATCGTTCCCTGGAACCTGCCGTTCCTGCTGATGACCTGGAAGCTCGCGCCCGCGCTCGTCGCGGGCAACACGGTGGTGGTCAAGCCGTCGGAGCACACGCCCGGCTCGGCGGCGGTGTTCGCCGAGATCTGCGCCGACGCCGGGCTGCCCCCGGGCGTGGTCAACATCATCTTCGGGTACGGCTCCGCCGGCCAGCTCCTGGTCGAGCACCCGTGGGTGGACGCCGTGACGTTCACCGGGTCCACCAGTACGGGCAGCGCGATCATGCGGACGGTGGCCGACCGGGTCAAGCCGATCTCGTTCGAGCTGGGCGGGAAGAACGCCGGGCTGATCTTCGAGGACTGCGATCTCGACCGGGCCGTCGAGGGGACCGTGAAATCGGTCTTCACCAACGGCGGACAGGTTTGCCTGTGCACCGAGCGGCTCTACGTGGAGCGGCCGATCTTCGAGGAGTTCTGCGCCCGGCTCGCGAACCGCGCCCAGGAGGTCGAGCCACAGCCGATGATCTCGCAGGAGCATCGCGAGAAGGTGCTCTCGTACTACTCCTTGGCCCGCTCGGAGGGAGCCAAGGTGCTCACGGGGGGCGGCGTGCCCTCGTTCGGCGACCCGCGCGATTCCGGATATTTCGTGGAACCGACAGTAGTGACAGGCTTGTCAGAGTGGTCCAGGTTCAATCGGGAGGAGATCTTCGGTCCCGTGTGCCACGTCGCGCCCTTCGACAGCGAGGCCGAGGCGATCGACCTGGCCAACGGCAGCGAGTACGGCCTGGCCGCCACGCTCTGGACGACCAGCCTCGACCGGGCGCACCGGGTGGCGCAGCGGCTGGAGGCCGGGCTCGTCTGGGTGAACACCTGGTATCTGCGCGACCTGCGCACCCCGTTCGGCGGCGTGAAGTTGTCGGGCATCGGCAGGGAGGGCGGCGTCCAGTCACTCGACTTCTACTCCGAACCCACCACGATCACCATCAAACTGGAGCAACCCGATGTATGACGAATGGTCCCAGGCCGTGGACACGCGGACCCAGGCCGCCGACCGACTGGCCGAGGCCGCGCGTTCCGGCAAGCCATGTGCGCCGATCAGGGACCTGGTCAGCACGGCGGCCGACGCGTACGCCGTACAGGAGATCAACACGCGACGGGCGCTCGATGCGGGACGGCGGCTGGTCGGCAGGAAGATCGGCGTGACCAACGCGCTGCTGCAGAAGCAGTTCGGCATCGACCAGCCGGACTTCGGCATGCTCTTCGCGGACAGGTCGTACTCCGACGGGCTCCCGGTGCCGGTGGACGGGTTCCTGCAGCCGCGGGCCGAGGCCGAGGTCGCGCTGGTGCTCGGCAGGGACCTGACCGGTGGGCCGTTCACGGTGGCCGACGTGATCAGGGCGGTGGAGTTCGCGCTGCCGGCGATCGAGATCGCCGACTCGAGGATCGTCGACTGGGACATCACGCTGGCCGACACGATCGCGGACAACGCCTCGGCCGGCGCGTTCGTGCTGGGCGGCACGCCCGTCTCGCTGACGGGGCTCGACCTGCGCGCGGCGGCGATGACGATGACGCGGAACGGCCAGGAGGTCTCGACCGGCTCCGGCGAGCTGTGCCTGGGCAACCCGCTCAACGCCGCCGTCTGGCTCGCCTCCCGGCTGGGCCGTACGGACTACGCGCTGCGGGCCGGGGACGTGGTGCTGACCGGCGCGCTCGGCCCGGTGGTGCCCATCGGTCCCGAGGACGTGTTCGAGGCTCGCGTCGAGGGGCTGGGCTCCGTACGGGCGGTGTTCTCCAAGTGAGCGGAAGGACCAAGGGGCTCAGGGTGCCCGGCAAGGCCGTCCCCCGAGGCAGGTTCCCGCACGTCAAGCGGGCAGGCGACTTCCTGTACGTCTCCGGCACGAGTTGCCGGCGCCCCGACGACACCTTCGTGGGCGTGGCGGTGGACAAGTACGGGACGACGAACCTGGACATCCGCGCGCAGACCAGGGCGGTCATCGAGAACATCGGCGACATCCTCAAGGCGGCCGGAGGCTCCCTCGCCGACCTCGTGCAGATCACCGCGTACCTGGTCAACATGAACGACTTCAGGGGCTACAACGAGGTCTACGCCGAGTTCTTCGACGAAGAGGGGCCGACGCGGACCACCGTCGCGGTGCACCAGCTGCCCCATCCACACCTGCTCATCGAGATGCAAGCCGTCGCCTACCACCCGCAGGAGCGATCATGATACCGCCCATCGACTTCACCAAATGGATCGACGAGCACGCCCACCTGCTCAAGCCGCCGGTCGGCAACAAGGTGGTCTTCGAGGGGGCGAGCGACTTCATCGTGATGGTGGTCGGCGGCCCCAACTCCAGGACCGACTTCCACGTCGACCCGTACGAGGAGCTGTTCTACCAGGTGCGCGGCAACATGCACGTCAACGTCGTGACCGAGAACGGCCCCGAGACCGTGCACATCCGCGAGGGACAGATGTGGCTGCTGCCGCCCCGCGTGCCGCACTCGCCGCAGCGTCCTGAGGCCGGGTCCGTGGGGCTCGTGGTGGAGAAGATCCGGCCGGAGGGCGAGCTGGAGAAGTTCCAGTGGTACTGCATGGAGTGCGGCAACCGGGTGCACGAGGTCGAGCTGCAGGTGCGCGACATCGTCAAGGACCTGCCGCCGGTCTTCGAGGCGTTCTACGCCGACCAGAAGGCCCGCACCTGCGGTGAATGCGGTGCGCTCCACCCTGGCAAGGGCTAGATGGCCACCGACGTCCACACGCATTACGTGCCCAGGGGCTGGCCCGAGCTGGGCTGGCCAGGGGCGCCCAGGCTGAGGATCGAGTCGGAGCGCGACGCGACGATCCTCGTCAACGACCGAGATTTCCGGAAAATTCAGGATGACTGCTGGGATCCCCGGGTCCGGCTCGCGCGGATGGACCAGGACGGCGTGGACCGCCAGGTGGTCTCGCCCACGCCCGTCTTCTTCGGCTACGACCGGCCGGCCGTGGAGGGCGTGCGGATCGCCAAGATCTTCAACGACCTCGCCCTGGAGATCTGCGCGCACCCGCGGCTGATCCCGTTCTGCCAGGTGCCGCTGCAGGACCCCGACCTGGCCTGCGCGGAGCTGGACCGCTGCCTGGCCTCCGGCCACCGGGGCGTGGAGATCGGCAACCACGTCGGCGACCGCGACCTCGACGACCCGGGCGTCGTCCGGTTTCTCCAGTACTGCGCCGAAAGGAACGTTCCCGTCTTCGTGCACCCGTGGGACCTGCCCGCGGGCTCACGCATCGAGCGGTGGATGGCGCAGTGGCTGGTCGGGATGCCCGCGGAGACGCATCTGTCCATCCTGGCGATGATCCTCGGCGGCGTGTTCGACCGGGTGCCGGACACGCTGCGCATCTGCTTCGCGCATGGCGGCGGCTCGTTCGCGTTCTGGCTCGGCCGGTTCGAGAACGCCTGGCACCGCAGGCGCGACCTGGTCGGCGTCTCCGAACGGCCGCCGTCCCACTACCTCGGCAGGTTCAGCGTCGACTCTGCCGTCTTCGACGAGCGCGCGCTGCGGCTGCTCGTCGACACTCTCGGGGAGGACCACGTGATGCTCGGCAGCGACTTTCCCTACCCGCTCGGCGAGTCGCCACCGGGCGACCTGATCCGGCGCGCCGGCTTCCTGTCCGGCACGGCTCGGGCCAAGCTGCTCGCCGCCAACGCCGAGGCGTTCCTGGGCTGAACCATGCGCGCATCAGTGCTGGGGCTAGTGGTGCTGATGGCCGCCGGTTGCGGCGGGCAGGTGCCGCTGTCGGCCGAGGGCGATCCGCTGGTCAAGGTCGGCGCGATCATCTCGCAGACCGGCGTGTACGCCGTGCTCGGCGACGACATGGAGACCGCCATGCGGCTCTACCTGGACGACCACGACGGCCGCCTGGGCGGCAGGCCCGCCGAGCTGATCGTGGCCGACGACGCGGGCAACCCTGAGGAGGGCGAGGCACAGGCCAGGCGGCTCATCGACGACGAGGGCGTGGACGTGATCACCGGGCTGATCGCCTCGCCCGTCGCCGAGTCGGTGGTCAAGGCGGCCGGCGGCACGCCCGTGGTGATCGCCAACGCCGGCGCCGACGCGCTGGGCGGCCCGAACGTCTACCGCGTCTCGTACACCGACCACGACCACGGCTACGCCGCGGGACGCTACGCCGCCGAGCGGTACGGCAAGGAGGGCGTGGTGCTCATGGCCTCCGACTACTCGGCGGGCATCGAGACGCTCAGGGGCTTCATCGAGGGGTACGGCGCCCAGCCGCTCAAACGCATCCTGACGCCCTATGGCCGGATCACCGACCTGGAGCCGTACTTCGCGCAGATCCCGCCGGAGGCGAAGCTCCTGTACGCCTTCTACGCCGGCGGCGAGGCGGTCGAGTTCCTGAGGGGATACCGGCAGCACGCCGCCTCCAAGGTCAGGCTGCTGGCCTGCCAGAACCTCACCGACGAGGACGTGCTGCAGGCCGTCGGCCAGGACGCCGAGGGCGTCACCAGCGTCGGCATGTACTCGCCCGCGCTGGACAACCCGGACAACACCGCATTCGTCGCCAGGTGGCGGGCGAAGACCGGCCGGAACCCCTCCGCGGTCGCGCTCCAGAGCTGGGACGCCATGCGGCTCATCGACAGAGGGCTGGCCCAGGACGGAGGGCTGTCGGCAGTGGGCGAGCTGGACGGGCCGCGCGGGGCGTTCCGGCTCGACGCGACGCACAACCCGGTGCAGAGCTGGTACGTCCGCGAGTACCACAATGGCGTGAATCGGGTAGTTGCCACCATGCCCCCACAAAAGGAGTAACCATTGGACCGGGACCAGTGCCTCGCCCTCGACGCCGCCGACCCGCTGCGGGGCTTCAGGGACGAGTTCGTGCTGCCGGAGGGGGTCATCTACCTCGTCGGCAACTCGCTCGGTGCGCTGCCCCGCCGTACCGCTGAACGGGTGCGGCAGGCGGTCGAGGACGAGTGGGGCAAGGAACTCGTCGGCGGCTGGAACCACTCCGGCTGGTACGCGCAGCCGCTGACCACGGGCGACCGGCTGGCCCCGCTGATCGGCGCGGGCCCCGGCCAGGTCGTGGTGGGCAACACGACCTCGATCGCGGTCTTCCAGGCGGTGGCGGCGGCGCTGCGGCTGCGCCCCGAGCGCCGGGTGATCGTCTCCGACGTGCGGAACTTCCCCACCGACCACTACATGGTCCAGGGCCTGGCCGGGCTGCTCGGCGGCTACGAGGTGCGCGACTTCGCGGAGGGACGGTTCGACGACGCCGCCGTGGTGCTGCTCTCTGAGGTGGACTACCGCACCGGCGCCCGCCACGACGTGCCGTCGGTCACCGCCCGGGTCCACGAGGCCGGCGCGCTCATGGTCTGGGACGTGTGCCACAGCGTGGGGGCCATGGAGGTGGACGTCTCAGGGGCCGACTTCGCGGTCGGATGCACGTACAAGTACCTCAACGCGGGTCCCGGCGCGCCCGCGTTCCTCTACGTCAACCCGCGGCACCACGCCGCCGCCGAGAACGTGCTGTCCGGCTGGTACGGCCACGCCGAGCCGTTCGCGTTCGAGCCCGGCTACCGCCCGGCGGAGGGCGTCAGGCGGTTCGCGGTGAGCACCCCGCACGTGTTGTCGTTCGCGGCTCTGGAGGCGGCGCTCGATGTGTGGGAGCGGGTGCCGATGGACCAGGTGCGGGCCAAGAGCATGGCGCTGACCTCGCTCTTCGTCGACCTGGTCGGCGACGCGCTGGAGCTGGCCTCGCCCGCCGACCCCGCCGCACGCGGCAGCCAGGTGAGCTTCCGCCACCCCGACGGCTATCCGGTGATGCGGGCGCTGATCGACCGGGGCGTGCACGGGGACTTCCGGGCGCCGGACATCCTCAGGTTCGGCATCGCGCCGCTCTACATCGGCTACACCGACGTCCACGACGCGGCGGCCACGCTGCTCGAGGTGCTGGACAAGGAGCTCTGGCGGGACGAGCGCTACACCACCCGCCTGGCGGTCACCTGACCGGGTTCGCGTCGAGCTGCTTGACCGCCCGCTTGGGCGCGACGGTCCGGTAGCTCTCCTCCACCCAGTCGAGCAGCACGTCCGGCTCCGGGAGCTCCGACAGGAACGGCACGGTCACCCAGCCCGCCTTGCCCAGCCCGTGGCTGGTGGGCTCCGCCCCCTCGACGGTGAGCGCGTGGCCGTGCGCCTCCGACGCCAGCTTCACGCTGAACTTCGGGTCCCATTTCTCGGTCTGCTCCTCGATGCCGAGGAAGAGGAAGACCTTCTTGTTCACCTTGATGACGGTCTCGCCCCACGGGTGGTCCTCGTGGGTCTCGGGCAGCTTGAGCGCGTACGCGCGCAGCTCTTCCCGTACGTCGTGCCAGTCGCTCATCGGCGAAATTCCTCCAGCTTGCGCTCGATTCGTTCCCTGACCATGTCCCTGGCCTCCATCCTGGGCACACCGGACATGAGCAGGTGGTCGTAGTCGGTGTCGAGGTGCCGGATCGAGGCTATGACGGCCAGCGTGATGGCATTCTCGTCGAGCGCCCTGGCGGCCGCCGTCCTGCCCACCCGGCCGCTGCCGCGCTGCCCGGCGTGCCCGGCGATCTCCTGCGCCCGCCGCTCGGGGCAGCCGGGGAACAGCCTGGCGATCTGGGCCGCCATCCTGGCCTGGAACTCGACGTCCTGCTCCGCCCTGCGCTCCCGGTCGCGTTCGCGGCGGCGCAGGCGTACCTCCTCGTCGGCCAGGCACCGCTCCTCGGCGGCGGCCAGCGCGGCCTCCTCGACCAGCAGGCCGACGCGCTGGTAGACCTTGCGCCGCCGGTTGTAGCGCACGACCACCGCCGACAGGCCGCTCTCCTGCTTTGCCCGGCGGCTCAGCGCCGCGTTCCCCGACGGCAGGAACACCAGGTGGTCCATGTCCGCGCAGGTCAGGCAGTGCGGCCGGTCGTCCTCCATGATCAGGTAAGGGCCCGTGTCGCCGCACGAGGCGCAGGTCCAGGCGTCGAGCGGGGCCACCGCCACCAGGTCGGGCACCTTGGGCTCGGTCAGCTTGCGGACCCTGGCCTCGCTGAGGTCGGGCGAGAGCCAGTGCACGCGGAACGGCTCCTGCCCGTGCCTGGCGGTGAAGCGCAGCTCGCGGCGGTCGCGCGTGCCGGCCACGTACGGCGCGTCGACCGGCTTGAGCCCCTTGGCCAGCGCCCACTCCTTCAGCAGCGTGGCCGTGGTGAGCAGGCGGTCCTCGTCGACGGCCGCCAGCTCGGACAGCGTGGCGACCCGGCCCTGCTGCCATGTCGCCACGTGCCTGGAGTGCAGCCAGCGCAGCCCCGTCACCACGTCGATGAACGTCACGTACTTCCGCGTGGACAGCGCGATCTCGGCCGCCTCCGCGACCCTCCGCGACAAATTCGGCTTGCTCACGGGCCCCAGTCTCCCGCGCCTTTGTCGTGAGATGGCGAGACTCGCAGCTTTCCTTTTGGCCATCGCGGCAAGTAACCCCTACGGACCTGGCCCTGGAGGAAATCGTGCGTCTGTTCTGGCCGGCCGTGCTCATCCTCGCCACCTCGTGCGGCCTGGCTGAGGACGGCACGCAGCCCGTGGTCACGGGTGCGTTCGGCACCAAGCCGGTCGTCGCCATACCCAAGGGCAAGCCGAGCCGCACACCGCGGATCACCGTGCTGTCGATGGGCAGCGGCCGGCGTACGCTGCCTGGCGACGTGGTGCTCGCCGACGTGGACATCCGGCGCTGGTCGGGCAACCGGCCGTACATGAGCACCTATGACGGCAACCAGCCCACCGCGGTCGTCTTCGACGGCAGGCAGGTGTCGGAGACCTGGCGGCAGTCGCTCATCGGCCGGCCGGCGGGCAGCCGGGTCATGCTGGTCAGCCCGGCGTCCGAAGCGCTCGGTCCCAACGTGCCGCTGACCGGCCTCGCACCCGCGGACACGCTGGTGCTGGTCTTCGACATCCTGGGCGGTTACCCACCCGACGCCAGGCTGGTCGGCCGCACCCTGCCGGTGATCCCGGGCGACCTCGTACCGGGCGCGCCGCCTCGTGTCCTCATCGACGGCTCGGGGGACGAGATCGTGGCCGGGGCGAAAGTGGTGATCCAGTACGTGGAGGCGTCCTGGCCGTCGCGGACCGTCGTGGACTCGTCCTACCGGAGGGGTGGGCCCAGCGCGTTCGTACTGGAGGAGGGGTCCGTGCCGGATGGCTGGCTGGAGGGGCTCGTGGGCCGGCGGGTGGGCAGCAGGGTCGCGGTTTCCTGTTTCGGTGACGAGTCGTCGCTCTACGTGATAGACGTATTGGACACGTTCACGCACGTGTGACAAGGGGCCGGGTGATAGGTGTGCCACCCGGCCCCTTGGCATGCCGGCGCGCTACGTGCACCGGCGGACTGTCATGATCGGGACACCAGCCGACGTACCAGCCGCTTGAGGCGGGACTCCTGGACCGGCGCACCCTCGAGGGCGTCAAGGGCCTCGGCGGCGGTCGGGCGCTTGGCCGGGGAGTGGTCGAGCATCCTGCGCACGACCTCGGGCACCTCGGGCCCGTGGGCGTCGCCGCTGGTGGGGAGCTCGCCCGTGAGCAGGTGGTAGGCGATGGCGCCGGCCGCGTAGACGTCGGAGGCGGTCGTCATCCGGTCGGGCCGCTCCTGGCACTCGGGCGCCACGTAGTGGGCGTCGAGCACGTTGCCCAGCTCGTGGGCGACGGTGTAGTTACGCGGCCCCGGCTTGGCGTAGTCGAACCCGGTCAGCACCGCGTGCCCGTCGTCCGTGACCAGCACGGAGGCCGGGGTCAGCGCGCGGTGGACGACGCCGTTGGCGTGGGCGTGCGCCAGCCCGCGCAGCAGGTCCTGGATCACGCCCAGCCGGGCGCCCTTGCCCAGCGAGAGGTGCAGCGCCTCGCCGTGCACGTCGTCCAGCACCAGCACGAACCGGCTCTCGTCGTCGATGGCGAAGAAGTCGCGCGAGCGCACCACGCACGGGTGCGGCGGGATCCTGGCCAGCGTCTGGTACGCGTTGGCGATGCGCTGCCGCTCGGCCGCCCGCGCCTCGCTGTCGGCCAGCGGGTCGGCCTGGTAGACCCGTAGCAGCACCGTCTCGCTGCCCGGCAGCGTCGCGTTGAACGCGCGGTATTCGGTGACCTTGGTGTCGCCGCCGAGCTGCTCCTCGACCTCCCAGTTGCCGAACCTCGGCGGCGCGGTGCTGCGGCGTACCGTCTGGTTGAGCGCGTCGAGGATCGCGGTGCGGTACGGCTTCGCGTCGGGGCTGCACCCGCGCCTGACCCTGGAGACGTCGCTCAGCGTGGTGAGCAGGCCCGGCAGGTCGGTGACGTTGACCGCGTCGCGCTGCGCGGGGTCGACCAGCTCGGCGTCGGGTGAGGTGAGCACGACCAGGCAGTCGACGTAGACCCGCTCCAGCTGGGTGGCCTTGGACACCAGCAGGCCCTTCAGCGCCTTGGCGGTGCCGCGCAGCTTGGCCACAGGAGAGCCGAACGCCTCCCTGCGCGGCGGGAACCAGCGCGTGCCCGACACCTCGATGCGGCCCCTGGTGCCCTTGACGTCGACGACCACGAGCGAGTGGCCGGTCAGCACGATCAGGTCCACCTCGAAGACGTCGTGGCCGCGCTGGACCTCGACGTTGTGCAGCAGCAGCCAGTCGGCGGGGGCGTGGTCGCGCAGATAGGCGATCACCCTCCGCTCGGCGTCGTTGACCGGACGTCCCCCGCCGACGATCTCTGCCATAGGGGGTATCCTCCCACGATTCACAGTTGACAGCATGTTGTCGAAATGACAGTATGTTGTCATGAAGGGAATCGTGCACCACGCCGTCTATGACACGTTCGCCGACTGGGAGACCGGTCACGCGACCGCCCACCTGCGCAACGGACGCCACCAGCGCGAGCCGGGCGGCTATGAGATCGTCACGGTGGGCCTGACCACCGACCCCGTCGTGAGCATGGGCGGCCTCCGCGTCACCCCGGATCTGGCGCTCGACCAGCTCTCGCCTGCCGCCAGCGCGCTGCTCATCCTCCCCGGGGCCGACCTGTGGGACATGGGCGCCACGCTCGCGCCGTTCGCCGCGAAGGCCAGGGAGTTCCTCGACGCGGGGGTGCCGGTGGCGGCCATCTGCGGCGCCACCGCCGGGCTGGCCAGGGAGGGGCTGCTGGACGAGCGCGACCACACGAGCGCGGTGGTGCAGTATCTGGCGGCGCAGGAGGGCTACTCGGGCGCCGAACACTACCTCGACCAGGACGCCGTGCTCGGGGGCGACCTCATTACGGCAGGACCGACGGAGCCGGTGGCGTTCGCGCGGGAGATCTTCCGGCGGCTCGACATCTACCGGCCGGAGGTGCTGGACGCCTGGTTCCGGTTGCACGCGAGGAGTGACGCGTCGGCCTTCGAGGTGTTGATGGCGGCATGACGGACACGCCGGAGCTGCTCTCGGGCCTCGCGCTGGCTTCGTTCCGGCTCAACGGGCAGTTCCTCCAGGTGGCGGAGGGGCTGGCCCGCCCGGCGGGGATGACGGCGGCGTGGTGGCAGGTGCTCGGCGCCGTCCTGTCCGAGCCGCTGCCGGTGGCGGGGATCGCCCGGGTCATGGGGATGAGCCGGCAGGGGGTGCAGCGGATCGCGGACCTGCTGGTGGAGCGGGGGCTGGCCGAGTATCGCCCCAACCCGGCGCACCGGCGCGCCAAGCTGCTGCAGCCCACTGCCGCCGGGCGCGCCTCCATCGCGAAGATCGTCCCCGGCCACCACGCCTTCGCCGAACGCCTGGTGGAGGAGCTGGGGCCGGACGGCGCCCGCGACTGCCTGGAGGCCCTGCACCGCCTCTCCGCCGCCCTGGACCGCCTGGACGCCCAGCCGTAACCCCGATGGCCGCTCCCGGCGCCTCCGGGCGCGGGACGGCCACCAGGTCGGGCATCCGATAGGCCGCGTGCGCCGGTCCGGTGTCCTTTGTCGGGGCGGAGCAGGGGCGGTTCTCCATTTTCGGTTGATCATTTGCTAAACGGCGGTGAACGGCTGCCCCATCGCGCGTGCGGCCGGTAAAAATAAAGCTCGTTCGCCGGACTGTTTCCGTTGTGTCTGCGCCGCGCCTGGTTGACGAGCGGAAAAACCGAGTGCCAAGAAATCGAGGCACCTCTTTGACCTCCCGGAGAGCTTTCTGAGTTGCGATTCTGGCCGCCTCCCGCGATTGTTATTTGCGGCACCTCACAGCCCTGCAGAAACGACTATGGCGCTGGAAATTTCCGCGCCGATCCATGGAGGAAAGCACACATGATCCGTCGCATTCTGGCCGGTGCAGCAATCGCCGCCGCCGCTCTTGGCTTCTCCGCCACCGCGGCCTCCGCCGACGTCGGTCCCAACCCGCAGACCAGCGGGTGGAGCCTGCTGAGCCAGCTGACCGCTGCCGAGGACCTGACCGCGCTGAACAACATCCTGAACGACTCGGCCAAGGACATTCACCTCCTCCCGGTGACCGCGCCGGTGACCGTGCCGGTGTCCGACGTCGCCGACCTCGACGCCCCGGTCCTGAGCGTCCCTGTCATGAGCCACGTCAGCCCGGTCGACAACGACTGACGGCTCCTCACGTGGCGTAGGCAGGAAGCCGATCGCGGCTCTCGTGTGAGGGGCCGCCCGGCCAAGGTCGCCTTCCTGGTAGTTGAGGTGAACCAGAAGAACGGGCCGTGGACATTCGCGAAGCCACGGCACGGGCTTGGTGCGCACTGAGCTATCCGCGCCCTGTGGCCCGGGTCGATCACTGCAGGATCACCTGGGCCGCGGGGCCGTGGCCATGCATGGCCGCACGACGAGGCCGACGCGCTCAGGCCCCGGGTGCGCCGAATCGTTGTCGTAGCAGATCAGATCCCCCGGTTCCACCTCCTCCTTGGACTCCTTGGACATCCGGCTCCCCGACCTCCACTACCCCTGAGTCGTCACCCCGGCCCGCGCACACGCGTATTCCCCGCCCCACGAATAAGCGCAGCGCGCAGCGGAATCACCTGCGCCAGGGCCATCGATATCGGCGACAGCCCACGTGGCCCATTCATGGAATATTCGGCGCGCCTGGAAAACTCATGCGCGCCATACCGTTCTGTCGGTAGCTTTCCTGCGCCTCAATGCCGACAACGTAACGCGCCAACAAACGCTCCGACAAGGCGGCCGCCACGGGGGACAGCCGGGCATGCGCGCGTCAAGGAGCAGGAGCACGGCTGCCGGAGCGCCTTCGTGCCAGGCGTGCGGGGAGCCGTTGCCGCCACCCTGGAGCCGGCGAGCCCGACCAGGGCGCGGATCCCGCTCCCATCGGGCCCCAGCGCACGGCCTCGCCGGGCCGTCATAATTTCCCCGTAATTCGGTCATTTTCCGGCGAAAATAACATAGCCAAACATACTTCGTGTAACCTAGGTTCTGGTTAATCGTCAGAGCAGGATCACGACCCCCAGAGCGTGTGTGTTGGGGGGTGCGAGGAGCGTGAGCGGCGCCGAAGAACGGCTGCTCTACCAGGACCGGCAGCTGACGATCACGATGCGCGCGATTCCCGGGCCACCGTCCGTCGCGCTCATCGGGGAGATCGACGCCTCCAACAGTCCTGCGGTCGCCGGTGCCCTGGCGGACTGCCGCCAGGGCGCGTACATCGTCGTCGACACCGGCGAGCTGAATTTCATCGACGTCTCGGGCCTGCGCGTGCTCGTCATGCCCACGCTGCCACCGTCACAGCGGTGGATCCGCCTGCACAACGTCACGCCGTACCAGCGCCGGCTGCTGCGCATGATGGGCTGGTACTACGAGCCCCGCGCCCATCACCTGCCCGTGTAGAGAGCAGGGCCGCCGAGGTGCCCAGGCCCGTCGGCCCGCCCAGCCGGAACTGCGGCGGCCGGTTGTGGCGGCGCAGCGACTCCTCGTCGTACCGGAAGCAGTGCCGGTGCCAGTGGAGCACCCCGCTTACCCAGTCACGCAGCTCGTTGACGAACGCGTCGAGGTCTCGCCGGGCCTCCGCGTCGAGGCCGAGGTCGTCGCACACGACCGGCAGCTCGTGCTCGACGATGTGCTGGAACTGCCGCATCCGCGAGGTCAGCAGGTCGTTGACGATGCCGAGCGCCGTCGGGTAGTCGCAGTCGAAGAAGTTCTGGACCACCAGCACGCCGTTGTGCAGCTCGCCCCCGAACTCGATCTCCTTCTGGTACGAGAAGATGTCGTTGATCAATGTCCCGCAGTCGCTGATGGCGCTCTCCAGCGCCCGCATCGGGCCGCTCTCGTACACCTCCCGGCCGATCCTCTTGCCGTGCCGGAGCCGGGCCAGGCTCATCGTCAGCTCGGAGCCGAACGTCCGGCGGCGCATCTCCACGTAGTCCACGGGATCGGGGATGCGGTTGGCGAACTCGTCGGCCAGCTCCCACAGCCAGCTCGCGCACATGCTCTCCACCGCGCCGCGCAGCTCGCGGCGCTCCTCGAGCGGCATCGGCCCCGTCGTACGCGCCCAGACGTCGGCCAGGCCCCGCTCCAGCGCGTTCGCGGGCGGCGGCGCGGGCGAGCCGTCCAGGGGCATGAACGCCGACAACCGCTCCACCGCCGTCTTGGCCGCCACGAGGTTGCGTGACCGGCCGAAGACGGCCGGGAAGTAGTCGTCCGCGTACGTCCCCCAGGCCAGCCAGTACGACGCCAGATCCAGCTCCTCAGGGGTGGCGTCGGGATGGAGCCCCGCGGCGCACAGCGGCAGGTCGATGTCGATCAGCTGCCGCTCGTCCCATATGCCCGAGTCGAGCAGCCCCATCTCCTCGCACCAGGCCACGGTGTGCCGCCGGGCCGCGTCGAGATGGGGTGACAGCCTCACCTGGAACGGCATGTACAGGTCGGGGATCCGCGACGGCCCCACCCGCTGGTGCGGCACGTGCGTGAAGTTACGCAGCCGCTTGGCCCCCAGCAGGTTGACGATCGACGACATGCCCAGCGGCTTGGCGGCGGCGGCCCGCTTGTTCATGTACCGGCTGGAACGCAGGTGCCACTCGTGCCCGCCCGACTGCCAGTCCTGCAGCCCTTTGACGTAGGCCAGCACGCCGGCCGCGCTGATCGGGTCGATCGCGTACTCCACGAACAGCGGTCCCAGCTCGGTGAGCGCCGTGTGCTCGAACTGCTGCAGCCGCGAGGTCAGCAGGTCGTTGACGGCGTCGGCGGCCTCCTGCGTGCCGCACTTGAGGAACGTCTCCAGCACCAGCACGCCGTTGCTCAGCTCGCCCTCGTCCCCGACCTCCCGCTCGTACGAGAACAGGTCGTTGCGCAGGTGCACCGCGTCCGAGAAGGCGTCCTTGAGCACCCGCATGGGACGGGTCCCCGCGATCCGCGCGGGCACCTCGGCCCCCACCGCGTGCTCGACGAGCCCGGCCGACCAGGGCGCCCCGCCCACCTTGCGGCGCATCTCGATGTACTCGACCGGGTTGGCCACCCGCCCCCGGTTCATGTTGGCCAGCTCCCACAGCGACTCGTTCAGCAGGTTGCGGGTGCTCTCGGCGAACCGCGCCCGCCAGTCCGCCGACCTGCTCGGCACCGTACGCGCCCACAGGTCGGCCAGGCCCGCCTCGACCGGGTTGGTGGGCTCGGGCATGCTCAGGTCATCGCCCATCGGCATGAAGCGGGGGATCCGGTCGAGGTACGCCTTGCCGCCCCGCAGGTCGCCGGAGCGCTTGAACACCTCGAGGAAGTGGTCGTCGAAGAAGAAGACCCACACGTACCAGTCGGTGATCAGACACAGCTCGGCGCCGTCGCAGTCGGGATGGGTGTAGGCGCACATCAGCGGGTAGTCGTGGGCGTCCAGGTCGGCCTCCTCCCAGACGCCGGGGTCGTCGAGCATGCCCATGTCGCGCGCCCACCGCCTGGAGTGCGCGCGAGCCTCTTCGAGATGCGGGTTCAGCCGCGCCGGGTACGGCATGTAGAAGTCCGGCAGTTCGAACGGCTGGCTCATGGTCGCTCCCTCACAATGCGCGGCCGGCACCGTGCCCGCGGTGCCGGCCTCCGGCGTCCGGTCCCTCGGTCAGCCGTTCCTGCCGACCTCGACGTCCTCCAGCACGCCGAGCGCGTCCGGCACCAGGACGGCCGCCGAGTAATAGGCGCTGACCAGGTAGGAGATGACGGCCTTCTCGTTGATGTTCATGAACCGGACCGACAGGCTGGGCTGGTACTCGTCGGGGATGCCGGTCTGGTGCAGGCCGACGACGCCCTGGTTCTCCTGCCCGGTGCGCATGAGCAGGAAGGACGTCGTGTACGTGGCCGAGATCGGGATCTTGTTGCACGGGAAGATCGGGATGCCCCGCCAGGCCGGCACCTTGTGCCCGAAGGCGTCGATGGACTGCGGGTAGACGCCGCGCTTGCTGCACTCCCTGCCGAAGGCGGCGATGGCCTGCGGGTGCGCCAGGAAGAACGCCGGCTCCTTCCACACGGTGGCCAGCAGGTCGTCGAGGTCGTCGGGGGTGGGGCGGCCCGTGCGGGTGCGGATGCGCTGGCTGAGGTCGGCGTTGTGGAGCAGGCCGAACTCCCTGTTGTTGATCAGCTCGTGCTCCTGCCGCTCGCGCAGGGCCTCGATCGTGAGGCGGAGCTGCTGGTCGAGCTGGCTCATCGGCTGGTTGTACAGGTCGGAGACCCGGCTGTGCACGCGCAGGACCGTCTGGGCCACGCTCAGCTCGTACTCGCGCGGGCTCAGCTCGTAGTCCACGAACGTGCCGGGCAGCACGGGCTCGCCGGTGTGGCCCGACGCCATTTCGATCGCGGCCTCGCCGTAGTCGTTGTGGGCGTGCTCCTCGCTCGAGTGCCAGCGGTCCAGGTGCTCGCGCAGCGCGGGCGACTGATCGGCCAGCTGCTCGAAGTCCTGCCTGGACAGGGTGAGCACGGTGGTGGCCGTCTTGGCCCGCGCGGTGAACGCGAACCGCCCGCCGTCGGTCAGCGTCTGCTCGCCGAGGTAGTCGCCGTCGGCCAGGATGCCGAGGTTCTGCTCGTCGCCGTACGCGCCGCGGGTCACCTTGCTCACGCGACCGTGCGCGATGAGCACGAGCCGGTCAATGGGGCGGCCCTCGGAGACGATCTCCTCACCGGCCTCGATCTCTCGCTGCGTGAAACCGCCGGCCAGGGCCTGCAGCGCCTCGGTGTCGTCGAAACCGCGCAACATGGGTATCTCGGTGAGCTCGGCAGGAATGACCCGCACGTCAGAGCCGGTGTTGCTGAACGTGATGCGGCCGTCGCCCAGCTCGTAGGTCAGCCGCCGGTTGACCCTGAACACGCCGCCCGAGCACTGAACCCATGGCAGCAGCCGCAGCAGCCAGCGCGAGGTGATCTCCTGCATCTGCGGCGGCGTCTTGGTCGTGGTCGCGAGCTGCCTGGCGGCCTCGGTGCTGAGGCTGAGCTGGCTGTTGCCGTTGACGGTCTCAGGGGCTGTTGAGTTGGTCGTTTCGGTCATCGTGCTGCACCACCAATCTCGGTATGGGACTTAACCGGGCTTGCGGGTGGGTCGGAGTTCGGGCGGAAGCGAGAACGTGCGGGTCTCCTCGGTCAGCGTCATCCGCTCCACGTCGGCGTATCCGCGGGCGGCGAGCCAGTCGAGTAACTCCTCGACCGGCCGCTCGGGGACCGAGGCGCCAGAGGTGATCCCGACGGTCCGCACGCCGTCGAGCCACCGCTCGTCGGCGTCGGCGGCCCCGTCGACCAGGTACGCCGCGTCCGCGCCCGCACCGAGCGCCACCTCGACCAGCCGCCGCGAGTTGGAGGAGTTGGCCGAGCCGACGACGATGACCAGCTCGCACTGCGGGGCGATCCGGGTGATCGCCTCCTGGCGGTTCTGGCTGGCGTAGCAGATGTCGTCGCTGGGCGGGTCGACCATGTCGGGGAAGCGTTTGCGCAGCTCGGTGACGGCCCGCATGGTCTCGTCCACGGCCAGCGTGGTCTGCGACAGCCAGCTCACCGGGCCCTGCGCCGTCACCTCGCCGGGGCTGGCCGGATCCACGACGTGGATGTGCTCGGGGGCCTCGCCGTACGTGCCCTCGACCTCCTCGTGCTCGGCGTGGCCGATGAGCACGATCTCGTAGCCCGCCTCGGCCATGCGTACGGCCTCCTTGTGGACCTTCGTGACCAGCGGGCAGGTCGCGTCGATCGTCCGCAGGCCACGCCGCTCCGCCGCCTGCTTGACCGCCGGCGAGACCCCGTGCGCGGAGAAGACGACCAGCGAGCCGTCGGGCACCTCGTCGAGCTCCTCGACGAAGACCGCGCCGCGCCTGGTGAGGTCGCCGACCACGTAGGTGTTGTGGACGATCTGCTTGCGCACGTAAACGGGTGCGCCGAAGCGCCTCAGCGCCTCCTCGACGGTGGTGATCGCGCGTTCGACCCCCGCGCAGAAGCCGCGCGGGGCCGCGAGAAGTACCCGTCCCATCTGGGAACCTCCTAGTAGGTGCGGTGCGCGAGCTGGTCTGCCAGCAGGGCCAGCGCTCTCGCGGCCTCCGGCTCGATCCGCGCCGCGGCAAGTGCCGTCACGGCCTCGTGCACGCGTTCTTCGATCATTTCCTCGACCTGGTCCAGCGCGCCCGTGTCGCACAGGATCTGCCGCAACTCCGCGGCGCGCTCCTCGGTCAGCCCGGGGTTGCCGTGCCAGCTCTTGAGCCGGCCGAGCTGGGCGGGCGAGGCGTTGCGTACGGCATGCGCGAAGAGCACCGTGTGCTTGCCCTCGCGCAGGTCGTCGAGCGCCGACTTGCCGGTCTCCGGCTCCGAGCCGAACGTCCCGAGCACGTCGTCGCGGAGCTGGAACGCCTCGCCCAGCGGCAGGCCGAAGCGCGAGTAGGACTCCAGCAGCTCCATCGAGGCGCCCGCCAGCGCGCCGCCGATCTGCAGCGGCCGCTCGACGGTGTATTTGGCGGTCTTGTACCGGATCACGGTGAGTGCCTCGGCCACGCTCGCGCCCGAACGGAGCTGGGCGAGGATGTCGAGGTACTGGCCGCTGATGACCTCGGTGCGCATGGCGTCGAACACGTGGTGCGCGGCGCGCAGCCGGTGCGGCTCGACCCCGCACGACGACAACATCGTGTCGGACCAGGCCAGGCTGAGCGTGCCGAGCAGGATGCCGCCCGCCCGCCCGAACGCCTCCGCGCCCGGTCCTGAGTGCAGCCCCGCCAGGCTCCGGTGCACGGTGGCCCGGCCGCGCCGCAGATCGCTGCCGTCCATGATGTCGTCATGGATGAGCAGCCCGGCGTGGCACAGCTCCAGGGCCGCGGCGGCGGTGATGATCTCCTCGCTGTCGCCGCCGCCGGCGCCGCGCCAGCCCCAGTAGCACAGCTGCGGCCGGACGCGCTTGCCGCCGATGAGGATGAAGTCGGCCAGCAACCGGTAGGCCGCCCCGACGTCAGGGTCGTCGACGGGGGCACGCCAGGTCTCGAGGAAGCCGGCCAGGCGCCGGTCGACGCGCGACCCGACGTTGGGTTGGGTGAAGCTCACCGGCATGCGCGCGGCTCCTTCGGTCAGAAGTTCGCTACCAATAGTTATCCATCCAATACGTAGCGTGTAAAGGCTCTTTTGTGGCGGGCGACTTCTTTTGCCTCAGCAGTCCCAACGGCAGGGCGTGTCAAGAGGGGCGGATCGTTTGATGCTCTATGTGCGGGTATGCGGCATTTGTGGGCCCCTTCCGTAAGGAGACACCATGAAGGCAGTCACCTGGCACGGCAAGCGCGACGTCCGGGTCGAGGAGGTTCCTGACCCCTCGATCAAGGAGCCGAACGACGCGGTCATCAGGGTGACCAGCACCGGCATCTGCGGCTCCGACCTCCATCTGTACGAGGTGCTCGGGCCGTTCATGGCCGAGGGCGACGTCCTCGGGCACGAACCCATGGGCGTCGTCGAGGAGATCGGTCCCAGCATCGCGAACATCAAACCGGGTGACCGCGTGGTCATCCCGTTCAACATCTCCTGCGGCCACTGTCACATGTGCTCCATGGAGCTCTTCGCCCAGTGTGAGACGACCCAGGTGCGCGAGCACGGCACGGGCGCCGCGCTCTTCGGCTACACCAAGCTCTACGGCCAGGTGCCCGGCGGGCAGGCCCAGTACCTGCGGGTGCCCGAGGCGCAGTTCGGCCCCATCAAGGTGCCCGAGGGGCCGCCGGACGAGCGGTTCCTGTACCTGTCCGATGTGCTGCCCACCGCCTGGCAGGCCGTCGCCTATGCGGACATCCCCGACGGCGGCAGCGTCACCGTCTTCGGTCTCGGCCCGATCGGCCAGATGTGCACCCGCATCGCCGGCCACCTGGGCTACCGGGTGATCGGCGTGGACGGCGTCACGCACCGTCTGGAGATGGCCCGCCGCCACGGCATCGACGTCATCGACGCGAGCGAGGTCATGAACGTCCCCGAGGAGATCCGCCAGCGGACCTCCGGGCGCGGTACGGACTCGGTCATCGACGCGGTCGGCATGGAGGCCCACGGCTCGCCCGCCGCCAAGGTCGCCCAGACCCTCGCCGGCATGCTGCCGTCCGGGGTCGCCGCGCCGCTCATGACCCATGCGGGCATCGACCGGCTGGCCGCGCTCAACCAGGCCATCGACGCGGTACGGCGCGGCGGCGTCATCTCCGTCATCGGCGTCTACGGCGGCATGACGGATCCCATGCCGATGCTGCGCATGTTCGACAAGGGCATCACGATGCGCATGGGGCAGGCCCACGTCCGGCGGTGGACCAGCGCGCTGATGCCGCTGCTGACCGACGAGACCGATCCGCTCGGCGTCATGGACCTGGCCACGCACCGGATGCCGCTGGAGCAGGCGCCCATGGCGTACGAGATGTTCCAGAAGAAGTCGGACGGAGCGGTCAAGATACTCCTACAGCCATAACTTGGCATGTCACGGGGATTTTCCGGCCCAAAGGGCGGGCAGCCGAGCCTCCATGAGAGTCGTTGTGGTTGGAGCAACCGGAAACGTCGGCACCAGCGTGGTGCGCGCGCTGGCCACGGACGGCGGCGTGACCTCGATCGTCGGGGTCGCCCGCCGGTTGCCCGGGTGGCGGATCGACCGCACCGACTGGCGGCAGGCTGACGTCGCGACCGCGGACCTGACGCGGATCTTCGACGGCGCGGACGTGGTCGTGCACCTCGCGTGGCTGTTCCAGCCGACCAGGCACCCGGCCACCACCTGGCGGGCGAACGTGCTGGGCAGCATGCGCGTCTTCCGCGCCGTCGCAGAGGCGAGCGTGCCCGCGCTGGTCCACGCCTCGTCCGTGGGGGCGTACTCGCCGGGGCCCAAGGACCGGCCGGTGGACGAGAACTGGCCCACGCACGGCTGGCCGGGGGCCGCGTACGGGCGGGAGAAGGCGTACGTCGAGCGCGTGCTCGACGTCTTCGAGCACGATCACCCGAGCATCCGCGTGGTGCGGATGCGGCCCGGGTTCGTTTTCCAGCGGGCGGCGGCGACCGAGCAGCGCAGGTTGTTCGGCGGGCCGTTCGTGCCGCGGCGGCTGATCAGGGCGGGGCGCATCCCGTTCGTGCCGGACATTCCGGGTTTGAAGCTGCAGGTGGTGCACGCCGAGGACGCGGCGGAGGCGTACCGGCTGGCCGTCACGAGGGACGTTCGGGGCGCGTTCAACATCGCCGCCGAACCCGTGCTCGACCCGCCCGACCTGGCCAAGCTGCTCGACGCCCGCACGGTGTCGGTCTCGCCGACCGTGGCCAGGGCGGCCATGGCGATGGGCTGGCGCATGAGGCTCATTCCGGCCGCGCCCGGGCTGCTCGACCTGGTCCTGCGGCTCCCGGTCATGAAGACCGACCGCGCCAGGGAGGTGCTGGGCTGGACGCCGCGGCACTCCTCGTGGGAGGCCATTCGGGAGCTGCTCGAGGGGCTGCACGACGGCGCCGGCATGGACACCGCGCCGCTCGCTCCCGACGGCGGGCCGGTCGGACGAGTCAAGGAACTAGCCACCGGCGTGGGCAGAATGTGAAGCCTGGGGTGTAAGGCTCCGGCTTCGGGGAACGGGAGACAGAACGCGAGGTCCTGAAGCGCGGCCTGTGTGTCGGACGACACGGAGGAGTGCATGCGCACCCTGATGGCCCAGCCCTTCACCCTCCACGACGTCACCAGACTGCGTCGCGCCGTGGCCGAGTTGGCCCGGAGTTGCGGGCTGAGCGGTCCCCGGCTCCACGACTTTGTCCTGGCCGTGCATGAGAGCGTGGTCAACGCCGTGGAGCACGCCGGTGGGCACGGGTACTTCAAGCTGTGGACGGTGAACGGCGTGATCCGCTCCGAGACGACCGACCGGGGCTCTGGCATCCCCGGCGGATACGTGGACGCCGATCTGAAGCCGCTCGACCTTGCCCAGGAGGGCAGGGGGATCTACCTCATCCGTCGGTTGTGCGACATGGCCGACTTCGAGACCGGTCCCGGCGGCACCACGGTCCTGCTCACCATGCGGCTGCCACGAGCGCCCCACCGCACCACCCATCGGGTCATGAAGCGGATCCGGGTGACCGCCGGCCACCATCCCTTCGGCCGCTTCACCGCCTGACGACCTGCTCCGGTGCGGGGTGCCCGCGGGCGCGCTCCCAGGCGGCTGGCCTGGGCGGAGGGCAGGTAGGCTCACAACGTGAGCGGCGAAACGCGTTCAACCGGGATGATCTCGCCCGCCCGGCGCATCGGGCGGCGGGAGTTCGATTTCGCGCGCCAGGTCGCCATCATGGCCATCGTCAACAGGACGCCCAACTCCTTCCACGACCAGGGCCGCACGTTCGAGCTCCACAGCGCCGTCGCGGCCGCGTGCAGGGCCGTGGACGACGGGGCCGACTGGGTGGACATCGGCGGGTTCGCCTTCAGCGCGGCCCAGGCGCAGATCGGCACGGACGAGGAGATCGACCGGGTCGCGCCGGTGATCGCCGAGGTCAGGAAGGCCACCGACGCCGTCATCTCCGTCGACACCCACAGGCCCGAGGTGGCGCGGGCGGCCGTCGAGGCGGGCGCCGATGTGATCAACGACACCAACGGCCTGCGCGAGCCCGGCATGGCGGAGTTCGCCGCCGAGTCGGGGGTCAGCGTGATCGTCACGCACAGCCTCGGCGGCCCGGGCAGACGCGTCCTGCGGCCGAGCTACGCCGACGTCGTCTCCGAGGTGGCCGAGTACCTGCGCGAGCGGGTCGCGTACGCGCTCAAGACCGGCATCGCGGACGACAAGATCATCATCGATCCCGGCCACGACCTGAACAAGAACACCTTCCACTCGATCGAGCTCACGCGCCGGCTCGAGGAGATCACCGCGATCGGCTACCCGACGCTGGTGGCCCTGTCCAACAAGGACTTCATCGGGGAGACGCTCGACCGGCCCCAGGGCGAGCGGAAGGAGGGGACGATCGCCGCCAACGTCTTCGCCATCCTCAAGGGCGCCCGCATCCTCCGGGTGCACGACGTGGCCGCCACGGTCGCGTCCGTACGCATGACCGAGGCCATGCTCGGCTGGCGTGGCCCGCTGACCCCGAGTCACAATCTGGCCTGAGGAGGTCAATTGACCGAGCGGAAACCACAGGGGATGCCGTTCGAGAGCTGGGTCGACCGGCAGATTCGCGAGGCGGAGGAGCGCGGCGCGTTCGACGACCTGCCGGGGGCCGGAAAGCCCCTGCCGGACCGGCCGTACGACGAGATGTGGTGGATCAAGCAGAAGATCGAGAGCGAGGGGCTGTCGATGCCCCTGCCGCCCACGCTGGCACTGCGCAAGGAGGCCGAGGAGGCGCTGGCCGAGGCGCGCGGGGCCAGGTCGGAGACCCAGGTGCGGCAGATCCTCGAGGAGATCAACAACAAGATCCGCAAGGCGATCAGGACGGGGCTGTCCGGCCCGCCGCTCAACCTGATGCCGTTGGAGCGGCGAGCCTGGGGCGGAGAGCGGTAGCTTGCGTAACCAGCGGAGCCCCGTGCGAGCGCGACCATAGACACAGACATCGACGAGATCGTGTCGGAGTGGCGCAGGGCCCGATGAAGAAGAAGGGGCCCCGGGAGCGGGGCCCCTTCGACTGGTCGAGGGACCCGGGTCAGGCGGGCCCCTCCGAGAGACCCGGGTCAGGCGGGTCGCTCGGGCTTGCGTCGGGGGCCCGGATCAAGGTCCGGGCCCCGGCCGTGGCGGTTGCTAGTTGATGGGCGGGTAGGCGTTCCGCAGCAGCTCCTGGAACTGCGCGGAGAACCAGCGCCCGGACAGCGGCGCGTCGGGCAGCGCCCCCGACTTGTTGTGCTTGTTGAGGTCGTTGCCCTCGTACGTCGGGTCGCACATCCGGTCGAACTTCTTGCCTTCGTCGTTCGGGATGTCTGTGCTGGCGCCGTCGGACTCGCCCGGCGGCTTGATCCAGACGTAGGCGTCGAACCCGGAGGGGACGTTGGTGGTGGGCCGCGCGCCCATGCCCGCGCCGCTCTGGTTGCACCAGTTGCCGGCGTGGATGCGGCGGTCGGCGCGCGACTGGTCGACGAACTCGTTGACGTTCAGCGAGCTGCTCGGCCCGGTCGGGCGGGCGCTGCCGCCCCAGCCGTTGCGGGAGGTGTCGATCAGCATGCCGATCCCGGACGGGAAGCCCTTGGCGATCAGCCGCGTACGCAGGTCCGTCGCGAAGGTCTGCTCGTCGACGTACCAGTTCCAGTCCAGCCAGTTGGACTGCCGGACCGTCGTGCCGTTCACCGTGGTGTTGATCGTGAAGTACGGCTCGGTGGTCGCGGAGTAGTTGGCGGTGTTGACGATGAAGCCGTCCACGCTGTTCACCCCGGCGGCGGCACCGGAGACGGTGCGGTGGAAGAGGTCCACGCTCGGCTGGAAGTTCGAGTCCCAGCCGAGCCAGGCGTGGTGGGCGGCGTCGATGTAGGTGTAGACGTTGGTGATCGGGTGCAGCTGGTCCAGCGCGTACCTGACGCCGTCGACGTAACCACCGGGGCCGTTGGCCTCGCGGCACTTCTCGAAGGCGTTGAGGTTGGTGACCAGGTTCGGCAGCGAGTCGGGCTCGATGATCGTGACGATGCGCAGGTTGCGGTACGCCGAGTCCCTCAGGATCGCCGCGATCGGGTCGATGTACTCGGTCTTGTAGCGGTTGAACCCGTTCTGGGCGATGAGCAACTCGCCGTTGGAGGCCAGCGCCGAGCAGTCGCGGTTGGGCAGGTTGTAGACGACGATCTGGATCGTCAACGCCGCGGAGCCGTTGGCGGCGTCCTGCCGGACGGCTTCGTCCATGTGGGCGCGCAGGCCCAGGGCCGAGGAGGAGCCGGCGATCGCCGCGATGCGGTCAATCCACACGGCCGTCGAGGTGTTGGCCACCGCGGAGCCGCCCGGCTCGGCGGCCGCCTTGGCGGACCAGTTGGGGTTCACGTAGCCGGTGGCGCCGGCGTACGGGTTCGGGACGTGGGCCGGGTTGGGTCCGCCGTCGTCGTCGGCCTCGGTGGCGGTGACCGTCCGCGAGGTGAGCCCCGTGGAGGCGACCGTGATGGTCCGGCTGCCGTTCGTCGTGTCGGAGTCCTGCGCGGCGGCCAGGGTGACCGTCTGCGGGGTGTTCCAGTTGGACGTCGTGAAGGTGAGGCTGCCGCCGGAGGAGACCGTGATGTCGGTGTCGCCGCTGCCGGCGGTCGAGGTGACGCTCACGTTGCCGGAGGGCTGGGCGGCCAGCCTCACCGTGTACGTGGCGGTGCCGCCTTCGGGCACGGTGACCGCGGGCGGAGTCACGATGATCGACTGCTCCTGGACGGAGTCGTCGTCCACCTCGGTGGCGTTGACCGTGGCGCCGGTGACGCCGTTGCCGCCCACGCTGAACGCGGCCGTGCCGGCGGTCGTGTCGGAGTCCTGGGCCGCGGCCAGGGTCACCGTCTGCGGGGTGTTCCAGTTGCTCGGCGTGAAGGTCAGCGAGCCGCCCGAGCTGACGGTCAGGTCCGTGTCACCGCTGGTCCGCGCGGTGCTGACGGTCACGTTCGAGCTCGGCGCGGACGACAACCTGGCGGTGAACGTCGCCGTGCCGCCCTCGTTGACCGCGACCGAGCTGGCCGACAGGACCACGGACGGGGTCGTGGGGGTGCCACCGCAGGTGACGCCGTTGACGCTGAAGGACGTCGGGTTCGGGTTGCTGCCCGTCCACGTGCCGTTGAAGCCGATGGAGACGGACGCGCCCGTGCCCAGGCTGCCGTTGTACGGCATGTTGGTGCCGGTCACACGCGTGCCTGACTGGCTCCAGTTGGCCCCCCAGCCGGAAGGGGTGTACTTCTGGCCCGCGTTCGGGAAGTCGAAGGCCAGGGACCACGAGGTGATGGGGTCGCCGGTGTTCTTCAACGTGATGCTCGCGGTGAAACCGCCCTGGCCAGGGCTGCTCGTCCACGAGTTGGCAGAGTAGGTCACGTCGCAGGCGACCGCGGCGTTGGCGGCCGTGCTCTGGCCGACGACGAGCCCTAAGGCCGCGACACTCGCGGCGGTCACGGTCACGGCCCATCTGCGAAGGCCGCGTTGGAGTTTCACGAGCGATCATCTCCAGTGTTAGAGGGCTGGGAGCGCTCCCATGGTCTGCCTCAGCCGGATCCGTGTACAGCGGGCGCCTCTCCAAAAGGTGTCCGCCGCCCCACATGCTCGTTGAATGGCCCGGAATGCGGATGAAACTTTCATCCCGGGCAGCCTGGTGAGAGGAAACACGGGGGTTACCGGACCGCCATTCCGTTGACATACGCGTGAGGGCACCCACAATCCCGTTTGGGAGCGCTCCCACTCCTCTACTCCCATGGAGACCCCGTGAAGTACAGACCTCCTTCCCTCCTCACCCGCTTATCGAGGCGGCTCGCCGTGGCCACGACGCTCGTCCTCGTTGCGGGCGCGACCACGGCCGTGGCAGCCGGCCCCGCGCAGGCGGCGGTGGCGTGCGACGTGACGTACGCGGCCAACTCGTGGACGAGCAGCCCTGGCCAGGGCGGTTTCACCGCGAGCATCACGTTGAAGAACACCGGCGACCCCATCACCTCGTGGAACCTGGCCTTCGACTTCCCGACCACGGGCCAGAAGTACACCCCCACCGGCTGGAGCGCCAACTGGAGCCAGTCAGGCACCCGCGTGACCGCCACGAACATGTCGTACAACGGCAGCCTCTCCACGGGCGGCTCCGTCTCCATCGGCTTCAACGGCACGTGGACGGGCAGCAACCCCAACCCGACCAGCTTCAGCGTGAACGGCGTCACCTGCGGCGGCGGGAACCCCACCCCGCCCACCGTGTCGCTGACCTCGCCGACCGCGGGGCAGACGTTCACCGCACCGGCCACCGTGCCGATCGAGGCGAACGCCTCCGACGCCGACGGCACGATCTCCAAGGTCGACTTCTATCAGGGCTCCACGCTCCTCGGCACCGACACCTCGGCGCCGTACAGCTACAGCTGGACGAACGTGGCGGCCGGCAGCTACTCGATCACCGCGCGGGCCACCGACAACGGCGGCGCGGCCACCACCTCGGCGCCGGTCGGCATCACGGTCTCCCCGAACTCGGGCCCCGCGCTCGTGGTGAGCCCGACGACCCTGTCCGTGCCGGAGGCGGGGACCGCGAGCTTCGGGGTGAAGCTGTCGCAGGCGCCCACGGCCAACGTGACCGTCACCACGGTGCGCGCCAGCGGCGACACCGACCTCACGGTCTCGGGCGGCGCCAGCCTGACCTTCACGCCGGCCAACTGGAACACCGCGCAGAACGTCACGCTGGCGGCGGCCAACGACAGTGACACCACCAGCGGCTCCGGCGTGTTCAGGGTGAGCGCCACCGGCTACCCGGCGGTGGACGTGACCGCCAGCGAGGCGGACGACGACGTCGGCGGGAACAACCCCTACGTCCAGCGCTTCGTCGAGCTGTACAACGAGCTCCACGACCCGGCCAACGGCTACTTCTCGCCCGAGGGCGTGCCCTACCACTCGATCGAGACGTTCATGGTCGAGGCGCCGGACCACGGGCACGAGACCACGTCCGAGGCCTACAGCTACTACCTGTGGCTGGAGGCGACCTACGGGCAGGTCACCGGCGACTGGTCGAAGTTCAACAACGCCTGGGCCTCGATGGAGAAGTACATCATCCCGGCCACGGCCGACCAGCCGACGAACTCCTTCTACACGCCGAACAAGCCGGCCACGTACGCGCCGGAGTGGAACCAGATCAGCAACTACCCGTCGCAGCTCGACACCGGCGTCACCCCGGGCGTCGACCCGATCGCCAATGAGCTGCAGAGCGCGTACGGCACCCGTGACATCTACGGCATGCACTGGTTACTCGACGTCGACAACACCTACGGCTTCGGCCGCTGCGGCGACGGCACCACCAAGCCCGCCTACATCAACACCTATCAGCGCGGTCCCGAGGAGTCGGTCTTCGAGACCATCCCGCAGCCGTCCTGCGACACGTTCAAGCACGGCGGCCCCAACGGCTTCCTGGACCTGTTCATCAAGGACGGCTCCTACGCCAAGCAGTGGAAGTACACCAACGCCCCCGACGCCGACGCGCGCGCCGTGCAGGTGGCGTACTGGGCGCAGACCTGGGCCAAGGCGCAGGGCAAGGAGTCGCAGATCTCCGCGACGGTGGCCAAGGCCGCCAAGATGGGCGACTACCTGCGTTACGCGATGTACGACAAGTACTTCAAGAAGCCGGGCTGCACCAGCCCGTCCTGCCCGGCGGGCACCGGCAAGGACTCGGCGGCGTACCTGCTGAACTGGTACTACGCCTGGGGCGGCGCGACCGACTCCAACGCCGGATGGGCCTGGCGCATCGGCTCCAGCCACAACCACTCCGGCTACCAGAACCCGTTCGCGGCCTGGGCCCTGTCGAACGTGGCCGAGCTCAAGCCGAAGAGCGCGACCGGCGCCGCCGACTGGACTACCAGCCTGACCCGCCAGCTGCAGTTCTACAAGTGGCTGCAGTCCGCCGAGGGCGCCATCGCCGGCGGCGCGACCAACAGCTGGGAGGGCCACTACGCAACCCCACCGAGCGGTCTGCCGAAGTTCCACGGCATGGCCTACGACTGGCAGCCCGTCTACCACGACCCGCCGTCGAACCAGTGGTTCGGCTTCCAGGCATGGACCATGGAGCGGGTGGCCGAGCTCTACAACGTCACCGGCAACGCCGACGCCAAGGCCATCCTCGACAAGTGGGTGGCGTGGGCGCTGGACAACACCACGATCAACGCCGACGGCAGCTACCAGATCCCGTCCACGCTGCGCTGGACCGGCCAGCCCGCCGGTGACTTCAGCTCGGCCACCGGCATGCCGCCGGCCAACCCCGGCCTGCACGTGACCATCGCGGACTACACGCAGGACGTCGGCGTCGCCGGCGCCTACGCCAAGGCGCTGATGTACTACGCGGCCAAGGCCAACCACGCCGAGGCCAGGGACACGGCCAAGGCGCTGCTCGACGGCGTGTGGAAGAACCGTGACGCCAAGGGCGTGTCGGTGCCGGAGACCAAGCAGGACTACAACCGCATCGACGACCCGGTCTACGTGCCGCCGGGCTGGAGCGGCAAGATGCCGAACGGCGACACCATCAACTCCAGCTCGACGTTCATCTCGATCAGGTCGTTCTACAGGAACGACCCCGACTGGCCGAAGGTGGACGCCTTCCTGAAGGGCACCGGTCCCGCGCCGACCTTCAACTACCACCGGTTCTGGGCGCAGGTGGACGTCGCCGTCGCGCTCGCCGAGTACGGGCGGCTCTTCCCGTGAGAAAGGCCGCACTGATCGCCGCGGTGTCGCTGGTCCTGCCCCTCGCCGGGGTGGGGCCGGCGGCCCCCGCCCACGCCGCACCCGCCTTCGCCTACGGTGAGGCGCTGCAGAAGTCGCTGTGGTTCTACGAGGCCCAGCAGTCCGGCGACCTGCCGAGCTGGAACCGCGTCTCCTGGCGCGGCGACTCCGGCTTGAACGACGGCAAGGACGTCGGCGTGGACCTCACGGGCGGCTGGTACGACGCGGGCGACCACGTCAAGTTCGGCCTCCCGATGGCGGCCTCCGCCACGATGCTGGCCTGGGGCGCGGTCGAGTACCGCGACGCGTACGCGAGCTCCGGCCAGCTCACGCACCTGCTCAACAACCTCAAGCACGTCAACGACTACTTCATCAAGGCGCACCCGTCGGCGAACGTGCTCTACGGCCAGGTCGGCAACGGCGGCACGGACCACGCCTGGTGGGGCCCGGCCGAGGCCATGCAGATGGCGCGGCCCGCGTACAAGATCGACGCGTCGTGCGGCGGGTCGGACCTGGCGGGCGAGACGGCGGCCGCGATGGCGGCCTCGTCGATGGTCTTCCGCCCGACAAATCCGACTTATGCTGACACGCTGCTGGCGCACGCCAAGCAGCTGTACACCTTCGCGGACACCGTCAGGAAGAAATACAGCGACTGCATCACCGACGCCCAGGGCTATTACCAGTCGTGGAGCGGCTACAACGACGAGCTGGTCTGGGGCGCGATCTGGCTCTACCGGGCCACGAACGACGCCGCCTACCTGGCCAAGGCCGAGACCGGCTACGACAACCTGGGGAACGAGCCGCAGAGCACCACCAAGTCGTACAAGTGGACGATCGCGTGGGACGACAAGTCCTACGGCGCGTACGTGCTGCTGCACAAGCTGACCGGCAAGCAGCGCTACCTGGACGACGCCAACCGCTGGCTCGACTGGTGGACGGTCGGCGTGAACGGCTCCAAGGTGGCGTACTCGCCGGGCGGCCAGGCGGTGCTGGACCGGTGGGGCTCGCTGCGGTACGCGGCCAACACCTCGTTCGCGGCGCTCGTGCACAGCGACTCCATCACCGACGCCACGCGTAAGTCCCGCTACCACGACTTCGCGGTACGGCAGATCAACTACGCGCTCGGCGACAACCCGCGCAACTCCTCGTACGTGATCGGGTTCGGCGCCAACCCGCCGAAGAACCCGCACCACCGCACGGCGCACGGCTCGTGGACCGACCAGATCGCCAACCCCGAGCAGACCCGCCACACCCTGTACGGGGCGCTCGTCGGCGGCCCGCCCGACCCAAACGACGCCTACACCGACAAACGCGACG
Source organism: Nonomuraea sp. NPDC049400 (assembly GCF_044466425.1). Lineage (NCBI taxonomy): Bacteria > Bacillati > Actinomycetota > Actinomycetes > Streptosporangiales > Streptosporangiaceae > Nonomuraea > Nonomuraea sp. NPDC049400. The sequence goes on along the minus strand of NZ_JBITMP010000004.1, from coordinate 90,794 downwards.
ACTACGTCATGAACGAGGTCGCCACCGACTACAACGCCGGCTTCACCAGCGCGCTGGCCCGGCTCTACAAGGAGTACGGCGGCGCGCCGGCGGCGAACTTCCCGGCGGCGGAGACCCCGGACGGCCCCGAGCTCTTCGTCGAGGCGGGCGTGAACGCCTCGGGCACCAACTTCACCGAGATCAAGGCCATCGTCCGCAACCAGTCGGCGTGGCCCGCCAGGGTCCTGTCCGACGGCTCGTTCCGCTACTACTTCACGCTCGACGGCTCGACGACCGCCTCGCAGATCACCGTGTCGTCGGCCTACACGCAGTGCAAGGCGCCCACGCTGCATCAGGCGAGCGGCACCACGTACTACGTGAACATCGACTGCTCCGGCCAGGCCATCGCCCCGGCGGGACAGTCGCAGCACCGCAGAGAGGTGCAGTTCAGGATCGCCAGCTCGGGGACGTGGGACCCGGCGAATGACTGGTCGTACCGGAACATCCCCACCACGCCCGGCGCGACGCCGGCGCGGACCGGGAACATCACTCTCTACAGCGGCGCGACCAAGATCTGGGGTGAGCCCCCGGGTCCGGAGGAACAGGACACGACAGCGCCCAGCAAGCCGGGCAAGCCCGAGGTCTCCGGGATCACGGGCTCGACCGCCAAGCTGAGCTGGACCGCCTCCACGGACAACGTGGGCGTGAGCGGCTACGACGTCTACCTGGGGTCCCAAAAGGTGGGCACGGCCACGAGCGCGTCCTTCGACCTGAGCGGGCTCACCCCCGCCACTTCCTACACCGCCTCAGTGGTGGCGCGGGACGCGGCGGGCAACACCTCGGCGCCGTCCGACGGCACGCCGTTCACCACCACGAACACGACGCCGCAGCCCACGGGCGGATGCGCGGCGGCGTACAAGGTGACGAGCTCGTGGAGCGGCGCTTTCCAGGCAGAGGTGACGGTGAAGAACAACGGCACGTCCGCCACCGCCGGCTGGACGGTCACCTGGACGTCGGCGAACCAGATCACCCAGCTCTGGGGCGGCAAGCACACCCAGTCGGGGTCCGGCGTCACAGTGAAGAACGAGTCCTACAACGGGGCGCTGGCTCCCGGCGCCACCACCACGTTCGGCTTCATCGCGAACGGCACGCCAACCGTCCCCGACCCGATCACCTGCACTCCCGCCTGAGTGAAGACCCCGCCCCCGCCGCAGTAGCGGCGGGGGCGGTTCCACCGCTCAGTGAAAGGCAGCACATGAGATCACTCTTCACCGCGCTGGCCTGCCTCCTCGCCCTCTTCGCCGCCCCCGCACTCCCCGCGAGCGCCGCCACCGGCATCCACGTCAGCGGTACGAAGATCCTGGAGGCCAACGGCCAGGAGTTCATCATGCGCGGCACGAGTCATGCGCACACGTGGTACGCGACGCAGACCAAGGCGTTCGCCGACATCAAGTCGCTGAAGGCCAACACCGTGCGGGTCGTGCTCAGCGGCGGCCGCTGGACCCCCAACACCGTCTCCGACGTGGCCAACGTCGTCTCGCTCTGCAAGCAGAACAAGCTCATCTGCGTGCTGGAGAACCACGACACCACCGGGTACGGCGAGCAGAGCGGCGCCTACACCCTCGACCAGGCCGCCAACTACTGGATCAGCGTCAAGTCCGCCCTGGTCGGCCAGGAGGACTACGTCATCGTCAACATCGGCAACGAGCCGGTCGGCAACAACGCCGTCACCCCCGGCTGGGCCGCCGCCACCACTGCCGCGATCCAGAAGCTGCGCAGCAACGGCTTCCAGCACGCGCTGATGGTGGACGCGCCCAACTGGGGCCAGGACTGGCAGTTCGGCATGCGGGACAACGCGCGGGCGGTCTTCGACAGCGACCCGAACAAGAACACGATCTTCTCCGTCCACATGTACGGCGTCTTCGACACCGCCGCGGAGATCACCGCGTACATGGACGCCTTCAGGACCGCGGGGCTGCCGCTGGTCGTCGGCGAGTTCGGGTTCAACCACTCCGACGGCAACCCGGACGAGGACACGATCATGGCGCAGTCCGTGAGCCGCGGCCTCGGCTACCTGGGCTGGTCGTGGAGCGGCAACGGCGGCGGCGTCGAGTACCTCGACCAGGTCACCAACTTCGACGTCACCCAGCTCACGGATTGGGGCCGGCGGCTGTTCAACGGCGCCAACGGCATCGCCGCGACCTCCAGGCAGGCCTCGATCTACGGCGGCGGCAGCACCGACACGAGCCCGCCGAGCGTGCCCGGCACGCCGTCCGCGTCCGCCATCACCTCGTCCGGGGCCACCCTGACCTGGGCGGCGTCCACAGACAACGTGGGCGTGGCCGGCTACGACGTCTACACCTCGACCGGCACCGCGCTCGGCTCGACCGCCACCAACTCGATCACGCTGACCGGGCTGTCGGCGGCGACCACGTACCAGGTGAACGTGAAGGCCAGGGACGCGGCAGGCAACCAGTCCGCCGCGTCGCCGACGGCGTCGTTCACCACGCTGAGCGGCGGCAGCGGCGGCGGCTGCACGGCCGCCGGCACCGTGCAGAGCCAGTGGAGCACCGGGTACGTCCTGCAGCCCGTGACCGTGACCAACACCAGCACCTCGACCAAGCCGAGCTGGACGGTGACCTTCACGCTGCCCGCCGGGCACACGGTCACCGGCTCATGGAACGCCGCGGTGACGGTCAGCGGCCAGACCGTGACGGCCAAGAACCTGAGCTACAACGGCTCGCTCGCACCGAACGCCAGCACCAGCTTCGGGGTGCAGGCCAGCCGTCCGAGCGGCAACACGGCCGTCCCTTCCGGTTACACCTGTGCCAACTGAACCGCCCGTCGAACGGCTGCGTATGAGGAGGTGAGGCGAAAAAACAACATCCCTGCCCATGACACCATCCCGCCCGGATGGGACGGACGCGGCCGATACCTCCAGTCGGCCGCGTCCGTGTTCATGGCCTCCACTCCGTGGAGGCGGCTCGGTCGCTGAGGAGCCGTCGCCTTCCCTCGTCGCTCTGGTCGCTACGCTCCCGACGCTCCTCAGTCCAGGCGACGGCGCTCCCTCGCGTCTTATTTGACCTGGGCTTTCTTGATCTCGGTGAACCTCTGGCGGGCCGCGTCTATCGCGTCCTCGTCGTCGAACTCGGCGAAGGCCTCGTCCTGATAGCGGGCGGGAATGAGCTGCCTGACCCGGTCCGGATACCCCATGCCGGCCTCCGGCACCCTGATCAAGGGCGGGATGCCGATGCGGACGGCGATCGGGCCGGAGGCGCGCACGGAGGTCGCCCAGTCGGTGCCGGCGTCGGTGACCGCGCACATGTGGCGCGCGTACACCCACTTCACCTCGACGGCGGAGGTGGCGTTCGGCGGATCGGTCCCGAAGGTCTCCACGGCGCACACGACGCGCGACTCGAAGTCGTGGCCGTGCGCGTGGTGCTCGTCGAGCGAGGACTGCTCGAGCGCCAGCGTCGCCTGGGCGGCGAGCTCCTTGTACAGCTGCGACGACGACTGCCGGCTGGCGAAAAACATCACCCCGGCCAGGGTCAGGCTGGCCAGGGTGACGATCGCCGCGACGAGCCCGCGACGTGACTTGATCACGGGCTGGTGCAGGTCAGGGCCGGGGCCGGGTTCGGGATCGAGCCCGTGGCGTTGAAGCCGAACGTGGTTGTCGCGTTCGGCCCCAGCTGTCCGTTGTAGCTGGCGTTCTTGACCACCACGTTGGGCGGCTGCCCGGACAGTACGCCGTTCCACGGCGAGCCGTCGAAGCCCTGGCCGCCGCTGTAGGACCACTTGACCGTCCAGCCGTTCATCGAGGAGGTGCCCGTGTTCTTCACGGTCACCTCGCCCTGGAAGTGGCCGGCCCAGCCGTTGTCGGTGGCCTTCCACGTCGCCGTGCAGGCGCCGGTCGGCGGGGGCGGGGTCGAGGTGTTGGTGGGCGTGCTCTGGCCCGGGCCGACGCCGGTGACTTCGCCGTTGCCGCCGTCGAAGACGACGTCGGAGCAGCTGTAGAAGTTCTCGTTGCTGTCGGAGCGGATCCAGTGCGTGTAGATGATGTGCCGGCCGGTCTTGCCGGACGGGAGTTGGGCGTTCCAGTAGTAGTAGTTGAGCGCGCCGGCGGGGCCGGTGTCGGGCGGGTTCGTGACGCTGCCGAACGGCTCCAGGTCGGACCACTTCAGCGGCCCGTTCGGGTTCCAGCCGTTCTTGGTGATGTAGTAGTTGAACGAGCCGGGGTGCTTGGCCCAGTTGCTGTGCCGCATCTGGATGGTCGCGCCCGAGGTCAGGTGGGTCAGCGGCCAGTCGCTGCGGACCGCGTTGTAGGCCGTGAAGTCGTAGGGCCCGCCGCTGCCGCCACTGCAGAGCTGCCCGTCGGGGATGAATCCGGCGGTCCGGCCCGCGCCGTCGGAGCGCAGCACCGCGAACCAGTTGTACAGGGGCGTCGTGCCGCTCTGCGCGACGGCCGCCGCGCACGCCGGGTTGTAGGGGATGATCTGGCCGTTCTCCCGCAGGCCGTCCTGCCAGCACAGGAACGTCCTGGCGCCGGGGAACATCGACACCCCGTGCGCCTGTGCCTGCGTGGGCACCATCAGGACAGTCGCGATCAGTACCGTGACGGCGGTGACCGCCGCCGACTTGAATAACCTCATGGGGATTCCCTTGCGCTGTCGACAGAGGAAACCTGCCCCACGACTGCCCGCCCGGCGAGCGCATTGAATCATGCCGCGCACGGCCTCGACAACGCGCTGTGAAACTTTCATTCGATCTTGGTAATGGTGCTTTCTCCTCAATCCCGCTCGAGCGCGGAGTCGATCTCGTCGAGCCTGGCCTGTAACTCGCTCAGGCAGGCGGGCGCGAGCCGGCCCTCGGCCATGCGGACGGAGAGCTTCTGGCGTACGCCCTGCGTCGTCGACTCGGACGGGCCGTGCGGCGACACCGCGGCGTGCAGCACCTGCTTGAGGTCCAGCACGACGTCGGCGTCGGTCGCGCCGCACGGTGTCCTGGCCTCCAGCGTGCTCTTGAACTCGTCCACGGCCTGCTCCACCGTGATCGCCGTAGCCGGCGCGCTCTCGACGAACATGGCCGTCGGCGACGGCTTGACCGTCAGCTCCAGCTCCTGGAGCCCCGACCGCTGGAACCACAGCAGGGCGGAGAGTGCGACGGCCGCGGACCCGGCGACTGTGAGACCGCGTCTCACATGCCGGCCCAGTGTCGCCGTGCCGAGTGCCGAGTTCAGCGCGGAGGCGAACTCGGCCGCGGTCGGCCGCGCCTCCGGCCGGTGCGCCAGGCAGCGCTGGCAGAGCGAGGCCACGGCGTGCGGCACGCCGACGACGCGGGGCGGAGGATACGTCCTGCGGGCCGCCTCGATCTCCTCCCACGTCGTCTCCGGGTACGGCGTGCGCCCGGTGAGCATGGCGTACAGCAGCACGCCCAGCGCGTACACGTCGACCGCGGGGTGGGTCGGCGCGCCGAGCAGCCGCTCGGGGGCGACGTAGGGAGGGGTGCCGCGGTCGTCGTCGGGATCTCCGGCCCAGGCCGCGATGCCGAAGTCGAGGAGCTTGGGGCCGTCGGCGGTGAGCAGCACGTTCTCGGCCGTGACGTCCCGGTGGACCAGACCGCGGGCGTGCCCGGCCATCAGGACCCGGGCCAGCCGCAGCGCGATGGTCGCCGCCTCGGGCCACGGCAGGGGGCCCTGCTCGATGCGCTCGGCCAGCGGCATGCCGTCGAGCAGCGGCATCACCACGTAGGCCGCGACGCCGCCCTTCGTGGTGACGGTCTCGCCGTAGTCGTAGATCTCGATGGAGTCGGGATGGATGAACCTGGCGGCGGCGCGGGCCTCGCTGCGCGCGCTGGCGCGCTCGCCGTCGCCGGTGTGGAGTGAGGCGGTGAGCACCTTGACCGCGATCATCCGGTGCAATGACTGGTCGAAGGCACGCCAGATGACCGACATCCCCCCGCGGGCCAGCGGATCCAGCAACAGATACCTGCGGGCCAGCACATCCCCCGGCTCAAGCCGACTCACGGATGACCAGTTCCGTGGGGAGTACGGGGTCGATCCCCGCGGCCCCCGTCAGGAGCAGCCGGGTGGCGACCGTGGCGAGCTCCTCGACGGGCTGGCGGATGGTGGTCAGGGCGGGAACGGTATGCCTGGCGACCGGCGCGTCGTCGAAGCCGATCACCGCGACGTCCGCGGGCACCTTGCGCCCGGCCCTGCGCAGTGCCTGGATCGCCCCCGCCGCCATCAGGTCGGAGGCGACGAAGACGGCGTCCAACCCGGGGGCGTGGCGTAACAGCCACTGCATGGCGTGGGTGCCGGAGGCCGCGGTGAAGTCCCCGTACGCCACGGGCACGTCGGGTAGGCCCGCCGCCTGCAACGTGCGTACCAGGCCCTCTAATCGGTCCCGGGCGCCGGGCAGGGACGGCGGTCCGCCGATGGCGGCGACGTTGCGGCGGCCGGACAGCAGGAAGTGCTCGGCCGCCTGGCGCCCGCCGTCGAGGTTGTCCACGTCGGCGAACGGGAGCTTGAGGTCGTGGGGCGGGCGGCCGATGTTGCGCACGGGGACGCCCGAGGTGGATAACTTGATCGCCAGCGGGTGCCGCTCTCTGGCGCCCACGATGAGCACCGCGCCCGACAGCGCGGGCAGGGTGGATGACGTGGGAGTGACGGTGGTCACCATGAGGTGGGTGCCGTGCTCGGCGATCACGGCTCCCGCCGCGGACAGGAGCCTGGCGTAGTAGGGCTCGGAGAAAAGGCGGGGGAGATGGTCACAGATCACCGCCGTGACGCCGTCGGCGATGGTCTTGGCGGCCGTTCCCCGTGGGGCGCGTTGGCGCACGTATCCCATGCGGGAGACGGCGTCGTAGACTTGCCGGCGGGTCGAGGTACTGACCCGCACCGAGCCCGTGAGGACTCGAGATGCGGTCGCGGGGGAAACCCCTGCAGCGGCCGCCACCTGTGCCAGTGTGGGCTGCTCGGTCATGGAGCACCTCGCGGAAAAGATCCTGGGAGCGCTCCCACGTTACCAATGTTTCGGCGTTGTTAATAGAGCCTTTGCTGGGAGTGCGTCCCATTGTGCGGACGCACTCCGAATTTGCTCAGCTAGAGGCGTTGATAACCGGCAGGGATTTCTGAGTTTTCCCAGTTTTCCCTGCCGATGATCAATGGTTCAGCGTCGTGTCGATGTCCGCCTCGTCCAGCAACCCGTCCGGGCGCTCGCCCCGGTCGGGCTCCTGCCGCCGCGGCTGGCAACTCCCCCCGCAGCCGCCGAAGCGGGAGCTGTTGACCGGCGTGAAGTCGGTCGCCGGGATGCCCTTCAGCGCGGCCAGCATGGTGTCCTTCCAGATGGGCCCGGGGATGGAGGCGCCGAAGACCGAGCCGTAGTAGCGGCCGCCGATGGTGATGTTGTTCAGCTTGTGGGTGACCGCGCCGCGCGGGTCGCCGATGCTGACCGCGCCCGCCAGGTCGGGGGTGAAGCCGGCGAACCAGGCGGTGGACTGGGCGTCCGTGGTGCCCGTCTTGCCCGCCGCCGGCCGGCCGATGCCGCCGACGCCCTTCATGGTGCCCTTGGTGAACACACCGGACAGGATGCTCGCCGCGGCGTCCGTCACCTCGGGGTCGATCGCCTGCCTGCACTTGGGCTTGTAGTTGGTGACCTTGCCGTCGCGATCCTTGATCGAGGTGATGGCCATCGGCTCGCAGTACTTGCCGCGAGCCCCGATCGCGGCGTAGGCGTTGGCGACGGTCACCGGGTCCATCTCGTTGATGCCGAGCGTGAACGTCTCGTACTCCTGCAGGGGCAGACCGTCAGAGCGCTTGATGCCCAGCGACTTGGCCGTCTTGACCACGTTGCACAGGCCCACCTTCTGCTCCAGCGCCATGAAGAAGGTGTTCACCGAGCCCCAGGTGCCGGTGGCCAGCGACTTGAAGCCCCCGCCGCCGCCCTCGGCGTTGGTGACGGTGAAGGCGGGATCGCCGACGTTGTCGCCCTTGCAGTTCTTGAACGACCAGTAGGCCGGAGCGCGGTAGCCGCCGCCCACCGAGATCCCCTCGTTGATCTTCATGCCCTGCTTGAGCGCGGTGAGCAGGGTGAAGGTCTTGAACGTCGAGCCGGCCTGGAAGCCGGTGCCACCGCCGTGCACCGCGTCGGCGACGACGTTGTACGACATCTCGTTCTTGCGCTTGGAGATGCCGTACTTGCGGCTGGCCGCCATGGCCTTGATCTCACCGGTGCCGGGCTTCACCAGGGCCTCGGAGGCGACCGGGTTGTCCGACGCGTGCACGTGCTTCTTGATGGCCTGCTCGGCGGCCTTCTGCATCTTCGGGTCGATCGTGGTCCGGATCTCCAGGCCGCCCCGGTTGAGGAACTGGGTCCTGGCCTTCTTCGTCTTGCCGAAGTCCGGGTTGCTCAGGATCTCGTTGCGGACGTACATGCAGAAGTACGGGTAGTCGCTGGCCTCGCAGCCGCCGGGCAGCGGGGTGCCCTTGTAGCCGAGCTTGGCGGTCTTGGCCTCGGCGGCCTGCTCCGGCGTGATCTTCTTGAGCTCGGCCATCCTGTCGAGCACGACGTTGCGCCGGGCCAGCAGCCGGTCCTTGTACTCCTTGCCCCGGCTGGGGTCGGTCTGGAGGGGGTCCTGCACGGCGCCGGCCAGGGTGGCGGCCTGGGGCAGGGTCAGGTCGGCGGCCTTCACGCCGAAGAAGCGCTTGGCGGCCGCTTCGATGCCGTAGGCCCGGGCGCCGAAGTACGCGATGTTCAGATATTTCTCAAGGATCTGGTCCTTGGTGTACTTCTTCTCGACCGCCATCGCGTACCGCAGCTCGTTGAGCTTACGCGCGTAGCTGGCCTCGAGGGCCGCGTTCTTCTCCTTGGTGGTGGTGGCCGAGTTGAGCAGCACCTGCTTGACGTACTGCTGGGTGATGGACGAGCCGCCCTGGGCGATGCCGCCCGAGCTGAGGTTCTTGGCCAGGGCGCGGATGGTGCCCTCGATGTCGATGGGACCGTGCTCGTAGAAGCGGAAGTCCTCGATCGAGATGATCGCCGTCTTCATGATCTCGGCGATCTGGTCGAGAGCGACGTTCTCGCGGTACTCCTCGTAGAAGGTCGCGATCATCTTGCCCTTGGCGTCGAGCACCATCGTCCGCTCCGCGAGGGGTGGCTCCTTGAGCTCCTGCGGTTTGATCCCCAGGTCCTCCGACGCCGAGACGAACATCGCTCCGGTGCCTCCGACCGCGGGCAGCGCGATGGCCGCGGCCACCACACCAGCCGCGACCGCAGCCCCGGTCAGGCGCGCGATACTCGACATACGGGAACCCATGGTGGTAAAACCTCCCCCTCGTGGCATTAGGGTGCATCCTAAACCCCGCCATGACGTGCTCTATGTAAAACCTTGGACCCCGCTGGTGCCCGGTTTGTTCGTGGAGGAACCGGGTTTTCTCCGTCTCTGACCGCTTAACGGAAGTTCGGGCTGGCCAGGGGCCTGTGCGGCAGCTGTGGCGATCTTCAGTTTTCGCCAAAGAAAGCGTGTTGCCGTGCGGGCGGACGCTGGCCGCTCTGGCAATGTCGGTTTGCTACCGGTCGTGGTGGGGGGTCTTATGCGACGTGTCGGGGATGGCGAGCACTTCGATCGGCTGCTCGCCGCCGCAAGAACATACTGGGGCGAGAGCCCGGGTGGTGACAGCTGTGTCGTGGCGGAGGCGTTCGACCAGGACATCCGGGTCGTGGTGCGTACGCTCATGGTCGCGAAGGCGGTCTGCGAGCTGCTGTCGGCGCGGCTGTTCGCGCTGGTCGATCCGGAGTGGCGCAGGCTGGCCGAGGTGTTCGGGGCCGAGGCGGACGGGGGTCCGCGGGTGCCGCTGGCCGCGCTGGTCACGAGCCGGGTGGATCCCGATGTGCGCAGGGACATCCCGGTTGTGCACGTTCACGGGAAGGGGTCGCTGAAGGCGTACGCGATCTTCCCTGATCAGGGTCCCTGCTCGTTCCACGAGGAACTGCCCGCCAGGGTGGGCGCGTTCTTCGAGCGGCACGTCTGGCCGCACCGGCATGTGATCGCGCCCGACGCGGAGCGGACGGCCTGGCGGGCGAAGAGCGGCTACCAGCTCCGCACGGAGACCGAGCGCCGTCAGCTCCGCCACTACGGCTGCGCCCGCCTGGGGCTCGACCCCGGCCTGCCGACGATCACGGTCTTCGGCCACCGGCCGGAGCCGGACAAGGAGCTGTTCGAGTCGACGGTGGAGTACGCCGCCTCCGACGTGTCGGCGAACTGGCTGTTCCTCGACCCCGTCACCAGAACGCATTCGCGCATCAGGGGCCTGGCCGGCGCCCTGTCCACGAACCTGCTCTGGAGCATGACGGACGCGGCCGTCGCGTTCGGCGACAACGATCTGCCCGCGTTCGGCATCCCCGTCATCCAGGCAGGCTGGTCGGTGGGGAGAGCCTGCCGCACCACGCACGTCGCACTGCAGCCGTCGGACATCCGCCTGCTGCTTGACGAGGCCATCGCCAAGCACGACAAGGGGGAGTCCATCCTCGAGCCGGAGCAGCGCGAGCGTGCCCGCCTGTGGCTCTGGCTGCGCCGTTGCGGCGCGGACGTGCCCACGGGGCTCCTGCCGCACTGGGAGCACGGCGCCGATTACGCGCGGGCGCTCGCCGTCAACCTGTGGCACGTGGAGCGCGATGGCGACCCCCTCTACAGCGCGGTCGCGCGCATGTGGGACAGGCGTGAGCCCATGCTCACCCGTTTCGACTTCCACGATCCGGCGGGGCCGTACATCAGGAGCGCCCATGATCGGTTCCGCCGGATCGGAGCCGTTGATCACCAGGAGTTTCCCGACCCGGAAGGGCCGTTCGTCACCAGGAGCACCCCATGACCAGCCCAGGATCCGCCACCGAGCTCGACCAGCTGATTCTTCCCGCCATCCCGCCCGTACACCTCAACAACGGCCAGGTCTCCGCGCTGCAGGTGACCGACAGGTTCCACCGGGGCACCCAGATCCTGGGCAGGTTCGAGACCTCGGGCCTGGCCGGGTTCAAGGTCTCGGCGCAGGGACGCTCGCTGCGGGTGCTGCTGTCGCTGTCGCTGGACGAACGGTCCGTGACCGGCTGGCACGACGGCCAGGCCGAGGCGAGCGCGCTGCCCCGGCTGGTGCAGGTCCGCTCCCAGGGGCGGCTGCGCCAGTGCGTGCTGCTCAAGGGGAAGCGGGCGCACGCCCGGGTGACCTTCGACCTGGCGCCGGACGAGATCCCCGACGACGGGCTGATCTGTGTCGAACTGCTCGACATCACGGAGGGCGACGGGGTCTCCCCGGAGGTACGCCAGGCCGTGTCGGGACGCGTCATGCCTGACGGGGTGGCCGGGGTGCGGCTGAACAAGGTGGTGTTCGAGGAGCCGCCGGCGGTGGACTTCGACCCGGACACGCTCGACGGGCTGCGCTGTGAGCAGTCCTCGCTGATCAGCGCGGGCGGCCTGGCCAACTTCAACCGGCAGGGCGTACGCGTGCTGCGCTCGGGCATGTTGGTGGTCAACCCGGTGCTGAAGGACACGTTCGGGTCGAGCGGGCGCCTCACGCTCAAGCTGGGCACCAAGGCGGAGCCCGCGAGCGTCATCCCCGCGACGTGGCGGCGGGTGAACAGCGAGCTGCGCTGGATGCGCCACGCCACCAGGAAGCTGCTGGGCATGGCGGCGCCGCCCGTGAAGCGCGTGCTCAGCATCAGGGACGGGAACATGGGGGTGCCCGAGGAACGGGTGGGCGCCAACGTGACCGAGCTCGTGCTGCCCAGCCCGAGCAACTCGCCGTTCCTGGTGATCATGGGTCCGTGCCTCGGCGCCATGCCCACGCTGGAGTCGGCCATCGCGCACCAGTAAATAAGATGCGGAGTCATGGGCGACGCTGTCGACGGGATCCTCGAGCAGTGGCGGCGTGAGCGGCCAGATCTTGATTTGTCGGCGATGGGCGTCTTCGGGCGGCTCGCGCAGGTGATGCGGGTCCTGGAGCCGCGGGTCGACCAGGTCTTCACCAAGCGCGGGCTGCGGCCGGGCGAGTTCGACGTGCTGGCCGCGCTGCGCCGGGCCGGGGAGCCGTACACGCTGATCCCGTCGGAGCTGTCGGCGGTGCTGATGATGTCGCGGGCCGGCATGACCAACCGGCTCGACCGGCTGGAGGCGGCGGGGCTGGTCGAGCGCAGCCTCGACCCCGCCGACCGGCGTAGCTTCCGCGTCCGGCTGACCGGCGAGGGGCTGCGGATCATCGACGAGACGCTCACCGAGCACGCCGCGAATTTGGCCCGGCTGGCCGCTCCGCTCACCGCCGAGGACACCGAGACGCTCGCGGCGATCTTGCGCAAGTTGCTGGACGGGCCGCTTGGTAACCCTGAGGGCCGTGATGCGTAATGCAGGCAGGAAAAATGGCGACAGCCCGTGATATCGCCGCTCAGCGGGAAGCTTTTCCTATGTGAGGAACGGCTTGCGCATCGAGACGATCCGGCACCTCCATTGCACAGTCGTTCGCGCCAGCGGTGAGCTCGACCACGCGGGCCGGGTCCGGTTCAGTGCCTGCATCAACGCCGTGTGGGACTGGTCGGAGGGGCCCGTTCTGGTGTTCGACCTGGCAGATCTGGACTTCTACGACTCTTCGGTCATCGGGGTGCTCGCGATGGCCATGCAGCGGATGGAGGAGCAGAGAAGCGGCCGCATCATCCTGGTGCGGCCCGACGGTCACCTGCTGTCGGTGCTGCGGCTGACCGACCTGCTGTCGCGCGTGGAGCTGCGGGGGAGCGTGGAGGAAACGGTGGCGGAGCTGATGCTGGAGCCGGGATCGGCCGCCGCCCCGGCGCGCGGATCCGAGGCGGCGGCCGTGCGGGATCACAGCCCGTAGGCCTCCAGCAGCCGCAGCCACACCTCGCTCACCGTCGGGAAGGACGGGACCGCGTGCCAGAGGCGGTCGAGCGGCACCTCGGCCGTCACCGCGATCGTGGCGGAGTGCAGCAGGTCGGACGCGCCCGGCGCGGCGAACGTGACGCCGAGCAGCACCTTCCTGTCCTCGTCCACCACGGCCCTGGCCCGGCCGCGGTAGCCGTCGCCCATCAGGTAAGCCCCGGTGACCGACCCCATGTCGTAGTCCACCACGCGCACCCGGAACCCGTCGGCACGAGCCGCCGCCTCGGTCCTGCCGACCGCGCAGATCTGCGGATCGGTGAAGACGACCTGCGGCGCGCCGTACCCGTCCGCCAGATCCCGCATCGCGGGCAGCTCGTCGCCGCGGGCCCGCGCGGCGATCACGTCACCGCAGATCCTGGCCTGGTACTTGCCCATGTGGGTGAGGAGCGCGCGCCCGTTGGCGTCGCCCACGGCGTACAGCCAGCCGTCGGAGATGGCGGTGGCCCGCATGCTGTCGTCCACCTCGACGTACTTGCCGTCGGCCAGGCCCACCGTGCTGAGCCCCACGTCGCGGGTCGCGGGCCGGCGGCCGGTCGCCACCAGCAGCTCGTCGGCCTCCAGTGGCGGCCCGTCCGGCAGGTGCACCGTCACCTTCCCGCCGCGCTCCGGGCGCTCGACCCTGACGGCCTCGACCTGGGCGCGCACCTCGATGCCCGCCTCCGCGAACGACTCGGCCAGCAGCTCTCCCGCGAACGGCTCCATCCTGGGCAGCAGCCCGCCCCCACGCACCAGCATGGTGGTCTGGCGCGCGCCGAGCCCGTGCATGGCCTGGGCCATCTCGCAGGCGACCACGCCGCCGCCGATCACGACCAGCCGCTCGGGGATGGAGTCGGTCACGGTCACGTCATGGCTGGTCCAGGGCTCCGCCTCGGCCAGCCCCGGAGTGGGCGGGATGGCGGGCGTGCTGCCGGTGGCCAGCACGACGGCCTGCCGGGCGGTCAGTACGCGTTCCCCGCCGTCCTCGGTGGTGACGCGCACGCGCTTGGGGCCGTCGAGCCGCCCGCGCCCACGTACGAACTCGGCCGGCACGCTCTCGATCCACCGCACCTGCCCGGAGTCGTCGAAGTTCCCGATGGCCTCGTCACGCCTGGCCAGCACGGCTGCCACGTCGACGGGCCCGAGCGACAGCCCCGGGGCGCGCGCCACCTCGCCCACCAGATCGACCGGCCGCAGCAGCGCCTTGCTCGGGACGCACGCCCAGTAGGAGCACTCGCCGCCGGCCAGCCGCTCCTCGACGACCGCCGCGGTCAGCCCGCCGCGCACGGCCCGGTCCACGACGTTCTCACCGGCGGGACCGGCGCCGATCACGATGACATCGAACTCGTCAGCCACCCTGCCTCCAGAAGCACTTGCCCATGAATTGCACTCTTTCATGCCGGAGCACCGACCTCCTTGCCGGACGCGGCGGCTCGCGTGCCGTTCGCGGGAGGGGGCGGGGAACGTCACGCTGCGTTCACCCGCGGCCCGTAACGTGCCCGCATGGATGATCGTTACCCGACGTCGGTGCCGTACCGGCAGCGAACGGATGGCTATCACACGTACCGGATCCCGGCGGCGGTGGTGACCGGGGCGGGCACGGTGCTGGCGTTCGCGGAGGGGCGGCATGCCTCGGCAGGGGACTCCGGCCACATCGACATCGTGCTCAAGCGGTCCACGGACGGCGGCAGGACGTGGGGCGATCTGCAGGTGGTCGCCACGGAGCCGCGCCGGGGCACCGCGGGCAACCCCGCGCCCGTGGCGCTGGCCGACGGCCGGATCGTGCTGGTCTATGTCAGGCAGGGCCCGTCGGCCACGGAAGAGAAGATCAGGCGCGGTCAGGTCGCGGCGGCGGATGGGCGCCGGGTGTTCACGCAGGTCAGCTCCAACGACGGGGTCACCTGGTCGGCGCCGCAAGAGATCACCGGCAGTGTGAAGCACGCCGAGTGGCGCTGGTACGCGACTGCTCCCGGGCACGCGGTCGAGCTGCGCCACGGCCCGCACGCCGGGCGGATCGTGGTGCCCGGCAACCACTCGCTGCCGCCCGCCGGGTCGGACAACGAGACCGAGGGCAAGTACGACGGCGGCCACGCGTTGCTGAGCGACGACGGCGGGCGGACGTGGCGCATCGGGTACGTCGACGACAAGCCCGACGGGTACGTCAACGTCAACGAGACCACGGCCACCGAGCTGCCGGACGGGCGCCTCTACGTCAACGCCCGCACCGACTCCACCGCGCCGGGCACCAGGGCCGACGCCTGCTCCTCCGACGGCGGCCAGACGCTGGACCAGCCCTTCCGCCCCCAGGCCGGGCTGGTCGGGCCGGTGGTGGAGGGCAGCGCGCTGTGGTGCTCGTCGCCGGACGTGCTGCTGTTCTCGGGGCCCGCCGCCCCTGACGCCCGGGCATTGATGACGGTACGGGCCAGCGACGATCTCGGGGTGACCTGGCGGGTCGCGCACACCGTGTCGGGGCTGCCCGCGGCCTACTCCGATCTGGTCCGGGTGGACGGGGACACGGTGGGGCTGCTGTTCGAGACCGGCGGCTTCGGACCGTACGAGACCATCGCCTTCCGCCGCCTCCCCATCGCCGAGCTGACCTCCTGACCCCGGCCCACGATCAGGTGGCGAGGGGGTTGGGCAGCGTGGTCCAGCTGTCGCCGGGTGGTGCGCCCTCCAAGCGCGCGAGCAGGTGGGCCTTGACCGTGAGGTGCGTCCCGAACAGCGCCTCGCGGTCCTCGCTGCGGGGCAGCTCGTCGAAGGCGTCGCGGGCGGCGGCGGCCACGACGTCCCAGAGGCGGGGCTCGGCGGCCCGGTCGCCCCGGCAGAAGAGCGCGATCAGGCTGCCGAACGTGGTCCCGACGAGCCCGCCGAAGAGCTTGGCGTGCAGGATCACGGGGTCGTCGGCGAGCAACCTGGCGCTGACCGGCGGGAGCTCGATGCCGTTGCGGGCGAGCCTGGCGGGGCTGATCCTGACGTCGGCCAGGTCGCGGTAGACCAGCCGGTACGGCATGCCGTCCCGGTCGAGCTCGACCAGCAGGTTCTGGCCGTGCGCCTCGAGCGCCACGCCGAGCGCCAGCATGCCCAGGGCGTCCCGCAAGGCCAGCCGGGCGAACGCGGCCAGCCACGCCACCGGGTCACCGGCCATCGCGGGGGTGACCGCCGCGACGGGTATGGCGGACCCCGTCGGCTCGCGCAGCATGGCCGCCAGGTCGGGGCTGTGCTCGCCCTTCACCTTCGCGGCGGCCCCGGCCAGGTAGCGGGCGATGCGCGGCCGCCCGCCCTGCCGGGCCGACAGGGCGGTGAGCAGGTGCGACAGGTTGACGCAGTCGCGGACCGAGCCGGGCGAGATGTCCCTGACACCGGAGGTCATCCTGGTGCTGAAGGCGGTCTTGACGTGCGGGCCGCCGTCGAGAGGCGCGAGGGTGCGTACGGACATGAGCGGACGGGCCAGGACGGCTCCGGCGACGTGCGGGCGCAGGCCCAGGCCGGGCAGGACGTGGGCGCTCTGCCAGGGATGCACGGGGAGCAGGAGCCGGTCGCCGTCCTTGAGCGAGTCCGGCCACCGTCCTGAGACGAGGCAGTCCGCGGCGGGGACCGCGAGCAGGTCCAGGTGGACGACCGGCCGGTGCTCCGGCATGTACGCGAGCTGCTCGGCCACGGAGACGCCGGGACGGCTGCGGCAGCCCGGGTGGTACGGATGGCCGTCCACCACGCTCTGCTCGTGCTCCTCGGGCGTGGCCGGGGTGCGGGCCGGTTCCGCGCGGGACAGCGCCAGCGAGGCCACGCTGTTGTCCAGGTCCTCGACCAGCGGGCCCGTCCCCGGCAGGCCGAGGGCGGCGAGCAGCTCGGCCGGGTGCGTGTACGGATGGCCGTTCAGCCAGAGCGCGGGCTCGCCCCAGAGGTCGTACGGCTCGCGTGGCCGGCCCATGAGCCTGCGCCCGTCCGCCAGCGCGACCTGCACCAGGGCGTCCGGGCGGCACTCGGAGCCCACGGGGCTCACCAGTCCGGGGAGCGGCTCGTACAGGAGGCTGCGCCAGAGGCGGCCCAGGACGGCGGCGCGTGCGTCCGGGAGCGCCGCCATGTACGCGGCGGACAGCTCGGGGCGCATGAGGGCCAGGTCGGCCGCGAATTCCGCCTCCGTACGCCTCATATTTCCCACCATTACCCGGAAAGTTACGCTTGTTGGCATCAATGGGGACAAAGGGTATGGATAAGGTCGTCATGACAGCTACCGACGGCCTTCTCCCGCTCTCGCGAGAGGCACGGAGAGACGCCGCAGCCCTCGCGATGACGGCGCTGCTCAACTGCCTGATGCGCGAAGTGGCCCGTCCCGCGTGGGACGGCGCCTTCCTGCTGCCCGCCACCGGACACCTCCTGCGTGCCGACGACGGGCGGTTCCCCGGCAGGCCCGCGCTCCACACGCCGGACGGCTGGTGCCCGCTGTCGCTGGACGACCTGGTCGCGTTGACGGCCGCCGAGCTGCGCGCCGGCACGGGGGTCGCCAACGACGCGCTGCCCGCGGAGATCGCGCACAGCCGGGACGTCATGGCCGCCCTGCTGGCCGCCAGGCAGACCGCGACGCCGCCCGCGGACCCGTACCTGCGCTCCGAGCAGGCCCTCGTCGCCGGCCACCGCTACCACCCCGCGCCCAAGGCCCGCGGCGGCTCGGACCCTGGAGCCTGGCTCCCGTACTCGCCGGAGGCGCACGCGAGCTTCGCGCTGCCGCTGCTCGGCGTGCCCGCGGAGCAGCTGGTGGAGGAGGGGGACGCGGGCGCGCTCGACCGGCTCGGTCCGCCGCCGGGCGACGGCCTGGCCCTGCTGCCCGCGCATCCCTGGCAGGTGGAGCTGCTGGGCGGCCCGCCGCTGCGGCACCTGGGCCGCACGCAGGCGGTGGCGTGGCCGACCTCGTCGATTCGTACGGTGTACCTGCCGGAGCTGGACCTGTTCTGCAAGTTCAGCCTGGACGTGCGGATCACGAACGACATCCGGCGGCTGTGGCTGCACGACCTGAAGAAGCTGGCCGCGACCGCCGACCTCGTCGGGCACGCGTTCGACGACCTGCCGGAGCACGTCTCGCGCCCCGCCGTACTGCGCGACCGCGGCTACCGCAGCGCGGAGCTGGGCCGGGACGGCGGGGAGGCGCTGGCGGTCATCGTCCGCGACGGGCTGCGCGAGCACCTGCGCCCGGGGCTGACGGCGCTGCTGGCAGCCGGGATCAGCGAGGGCTTCCCCGGCAACCCGATCGACGGGCTGGGCGAGGACGAGGCGCTCGCGTGGTGGGGGCGCTACCTCGGCCACGTGGTGCCCCCGGTCCTGCACGCCTACTTCCGCCACGGGATCGTGCTCGAATGCCACCTGCAGAACGTGCTGATCGCGGTGGACAGGCACGGCAGCCCGGTCCAGGCGGTCTTCCGCGACCACGAGGGCGTCAAGGTGCTCGCGGAGCGGCACCCGCTGCTGCCGGGCATGGACGGCCCGCGGGCGTGGGAACGGCTGGTGTACTGCCTGGTCACCAACAACCTCCGCGAGATCGCGGAGGCCCTCGCGGAGCGCCATCCGGGACTGCGGGGGGAGCTGTGGGTGCGGGCCAGGGAGGTGTTCGCCGCCTGCGGCGAGGAGCACGGCGATCCGGACGAGCTGCGTGACCTGCTGTCCGCCACGCACGTTCCGGCCAAGGCCAACCTCCTGCTGCGCTGGCTGGACGCCCCGGGCGGGGACATGCGGAGCGTGCCCGTGCCGAACCCGCTGAGCCCCGGCCGTCTCAGGGAAGCGAGCGCATGCGGCCGATGATGGCCGTGGTCGAGTGGTCGGGCAGGTAGCCGAGCACCCGCACCTCGCCGCCCAGCGCGCGGACCAGCGGCGCCTCGGCCAGCATCTCCGCGGTGTAGTCGCCGCCTTTCACATAGAGCTCCGGGCGGATCATCCTGAGCAGCCGTTCGGGCGTGTCCTCGTCGAACTCCGTCACGTAGTCCACGTCGTTCAGCGCCGCCAGCACGGACATGCGGTCCTCGCACGGATTGACCGGGCGGCCCGGCCCCTTCAGCCGGGCCACGCTGGCGTCGCTGTTGACCGCCACCACCAGCACGTCGCCGAGCCGTCCCGCCTGCTCCAGGTACGTCACGTGCCCCCGGTGCAGCACGTCGAAGCAGCCGTTGGTGAACACCACCCGCTCGCCCCTGCGCCGGTGCTCGTCCAGGAGCTGGGCCAGGCGCTCGGCCGTCTGGACGGTGCCCTCGTGGCGGCGCAGGGCGCGCAGCAGCTCGTACCGGGTGCAGACGGCCGTCCCCTGGCGGCGTACGACGACGCCGGCCGCCGCCTGGCCCGCCTCCGCGGCCTCCTCCGGCGACGCGCCGCCGGCCAGCCAGAGCGCGAACGCGGCCGTGTAGGTGTCGCCCGCCCCCGTGGCCATGTGCTGGGGCGCGGGCCGGGCATAGGTGCGGTACGGCGGGCGGTCCCTCCTGTGCAGCAGCGTGCCCTCGCCGTCCAGCGTGGTCACCACGATCTCGGCGCGGGTCAGCTCCATGAGCCGGTCGGAGCGGGCCGACAGGTACGCCAGGCGGTCGGCCGGCTCGTCCGCGTCGCCCAGCAGGCGTACGACCTCGGCGTAGTTCGGCAGGACGGCGGCGGGTGCGCATTCGCCCCACGGCGCGACCGCGTGCGCGTCCACCACCAGCAGGGGGAGCCCGGCGAGCGCCCGGCGCACGGCCGGGGTGAACACGCCGCCGCCGTAGTCGCACGCGACCACCACGTCGGCGCCGCGCACGGCCTCGCCCAGCCGGCCGAGCAGCTCCCGCTCGGCCCGCTCGCAGAGCACGTCGAGGTCCTCCTCGTCGTAGCGGGCGGTGAGCTGGCCGCCGCTGACCAGCCGCCGCTTGTGTGCGGTACGCCGGCCCGGCACGGTCACCAGCTCCGTCTCGACGCCGAGCAGGTGGAGCGACTGTACGAGCTTGTCCCCGCAGGCGTCGTCCCCCACGGCGCCCAGGAGCCGTACGCGGGCGCCGAGCGCCACGAGGTTGGCGGCGGTGTTGGCGGCCCCTCCTGGGGCCTCCTCGGTGGCCTCCAGGCTCATCACGGGCACGGGCGCCTCCTGCGCCAGGCGCTTGGCCGAGCAGCGCAACCAGGAGTCGAGCATGACGTCGCCGACGACCACGGCGCTGATGGTGCTCTCTGTGCCCATGAGGAGCGAATACCGGAGAAAGCGCTGCTCAAACCCGGTTTGTCGGCAACGGCCGCCCCTGCGGAGGTTCGCCCGCCCCACGACTGAAGTGCGGCGGGGACGGGGCCGCTGCGCGGCAGGTTAAACGTGTGAACCCGCCGGGTAGCACGGGCGGCCATGGGAGACACATCCGGGCTGGTCGACGGGGTGGAGCGGATCGCCGTGCTACGGGCCAACGCGCTCGGCGACTACCTGCTGGCCGTCCCCGCCCTGAAGGCGCTCAAGCACGCCTACCCGGGCGCCCGCCTGACGCTGCTCGGCCTCTCATGGCACGCGGAGTTCCTCGGGGGCCGCCCGGGGCCGGTGGACGACGTGGTGGCGCTGCCGCCGATCTCCGGCGTGTCGACGCAGGCCGGTGGGCACCCGGCGCCGGAGGCGCTGTGCGCGGGGCTGCGGGCGCGCCGGTTCGACCTGGCGGTGCAGATCCACGGCGGCGGCCGTTACTCCAACCCGTTCATCCGCGGGCTGGGTGCCAGGGTGACCGCGGGAATGCGCGCTCCCGGGGCGGAGAGCCTGGACCGCTGGGTGCCGTACACGGTCTACCACCACGAGACCCTGCGCTTCCTCCAGGTCGCCGCGCTGGTCGGCGCGGTCGCGGGCGGCCTGGAGGCGCGGGTGGCCGTGACCGGGGACGACCGGGCGGAGCTGGCACTGGCGCTCGGCGAGCTGCCGCGCGGGCTGGTGGCCCTGCACCCGGGCGCGAGAGACCCGCGGCGGCGCTGGCCGGTGGAGCGCTTCGCCGAGGTGGCCGACGGGATCGACCGCCCCATCGCCGTCACGGGCGCGCCGGAGGAGAAGGATCTGGTGATGGGCGTGGTCGACGCGATGCGCCGGCCCGCGGTCCCCGTCGTGGGCGCGCTCGGCATCGGCGGGCTGGCCGCCCTCTACGAGCGGTGCGACCTGGTGGTCGCCAACGACACCGGCCCGCGCCACCTGGCCGCCGCCGTCGGCACGGCCACGGTCGCCGTCTACTGGTGCGGCAATCTGATCAACTTCGGGCCGCTCAGCAGGGACAGGCACCGGCCGCTGGTCTCATGGACGACGGTCTGCCCGGTCTGCGGCGCCGACGGCATGGACCCGCGTGCCGAGCGGTGCCCGCACGACCTGTCATGGGTGACCGACGTCCCGGTGGACCGGGTGATGGAGCAAGTCCGCGATCTGCTTGACGCATAGCGGGGGCGTGGGCGGGCGTCTGAGAGGGTGACATCAATCCCCCGGAGGTGATCGTGGACGCCGCGGACGAGCAACGTTTCCGCGAGTTCGTCTCTGCGCGCTCTCCCGCCCTGATGCGGCTCGGGTTCCTGCTCACCGGTGGTGACCAGCACGCGGCCGAGGACCTGGTGCAGAGCGCGCTGGCGAAGCTGGCGAGCCGGTGGCGGCAGGTGGAGACGCCCGAGGCGTACGCCAAGCAGATCATGTACCGCCAGCAGATCAGCTGGTGGCGGGCGAGCAGGCGGCGCGGCGAGGTGGTGCAGGCGACGCCGCCCGAGCCGGCGGACCGGGACCTCAACCACCAGAGCGAGCTGCGCATGGTGCTGCGGACGGCGCTGGCCAGGCTCACCGCGCGGCAGCGCGCGGTGCTGGTGCTGAGGTACTTCGAGGACCTGCCCGAGCAGGAGGTCGCAAGGACGCTGGGCTGCTCCGTCGGCACGGTCAGGAGCACGGCGCACAGGTCGCTGGCCCGCCTGCGTGAGATCGCCCCCGAGCTGGCCCAGGAACTGGAGGTGGCCAAGTGACACAACTGCTTCGCGACACGCTGCGGGAATGGGCCGACGAGACGAGGGTGCCGCACGACCTGGCCGACCGGGCGCTGCGGAGACGCGCCTGGAAGCCCGCGGGCATGGTAGTGCTGGCCGTGGGGCTGGTGGCGGCCGTCGCCGTGTTCGCCGTGGGCCTGCGCGGCACTCAGCCGGCCGCGCATGACCCGAAGGCCACCATGCACGCGGCCACCGGCGTCACGCTTCCCCCTCGCCCGTCGCCCGCGCCGACGGACGTGCGGACCGACACGGAGCACTCCCCGCCGGCCAAGCTGATCGCCGCGGGCCGCATGGCCGTGTCCGCCTACTACACCATCAGGCGGGAGCAGATCTCGGACGACGAACAGCGGATCATGCGCACCTGGTCGCTGTACGACCCGCGGACCGACGGCTACGAGGAGACCCGGTGGGCCTGGGTGGACGTGGCTCCGGGGCTGCAGGTGGCGGCCGTGCTGGAGGGGGACCTGATCAGCAAGCGGCTGGGCATCCTGGACATGAACACCCGGCAGATCCTGAAGTGGATCGACCTGGAGCGCCCGGTGGGGTCGGTCGCGTGGTCTCCCGACGGCACCAAGGTCCTGGCCACGGCCTACTCCAGCTACCCCGACATCCTCCAGGGGAAGGGTGACCAGGCGGCCCCCCGGCGGGAGGGCAGCCCGCGTACCGGCTACTACATCGTCGACGTCGAGGCGGGCACGGCCGACTACCACGAGCTGCCGCCGTTGAGCTCCGGGTTGTTCACCAACGAGAAGATCGTCAACATGAACGGCCGTCAGGACCTCGGCTGGAGCCTGGACGGCAGCATGCTCTGGGCACCCACCTCCACCACGCCGGACCGGGTCTTCTACACCCTCGACGGCGAGCAGCGTGAAGCGCCCGAGGGGGACCGGTACGTGCATCACTCGAGCATCTCGGCGACCTCGCCGAACGGCCGACTGGTCCTCGGCCCCGACGGCCTGCCGACCAAGATCACCGATGCCGAGACAGGCCAGGTCGCCGGGCGGCAGCGGGTGCTGCAACTGCACGCCTGGGCGGACGACGACAACGTCATCGCGCTGGGCTGCGCCGGGTCGTGCGAGAACGAGTTCAACAACGGGCTGGTCCTGGTGAGCGTGGACGGCCAGCGGACGACCCAGCTCGCCACCGACCGTGACTCCAGAAAGAACGGGGCCTGGCGATGGGTGCTGACGCCTAGGTAACTAGACCGATCGTTCTTGAATGTGCTAGCTTCGGCGTCGTGGCGAGGAACAAGGAGTTCGATCCCGAGGTCGCGTTGCAGAAGGCGCTCGAGCTGTTCTGGGAGCGCGGATACGAGGCCACGTCGATGGCGGACCTCGTGGAGCACCTCGGGATCGCGCGGGCGAGCATCTACGGGACCTTCGGCGGCAAGCGCGAGCTCTACCTGAAGGCGCTGGAGCGCTACCTGGGACAGCGCAACATCGTCGAGCCGCTGTCCCAGCCGGGGCCCGCGCTGCCCGCGCTCAGGGCGTTCCTGGACTCGTACGTGGCGGAGTGCCTGGTGGACGAGCTGCGGCGGGGCTGCATGGTGGTGAACTCGGCAGTGGAGTTCGGCTCGCGCGACGCCGTCGTGGCCGCGCGGGTGGCGGCGAGCTGGGCCGGGCTGGAGACCACGCTCGCCGCCACCCTCGTCAGGGCGCGCGCCCAGGGGGAGATCCCGCCGGAGAAGGACCCGTACGCGCTGGCCAGGTTCCTGCTTGTGCTGCTGCAGGGCCTCAGGGTGCTCGGCAGGGCCGACCCCGACCCGCGCCGGCTGCGTGACGCGGTCGGACAAGCCATGATTGCCGTGGAAATTTGAGAACGATTGGTATGGAATAGATGAGCCGTTTCGAAGGCAAGGTCGCTCTGGTCACCGGCGCGAGCGGCGTCCTGGGGCGCGCCGCCGCGCTGGCGTAC
This sequence comes from Nonomuraea sp. NPDC049400, assembly GCF_044466425.1. Taxonomy (NCBI): domain Bacteria; kingdom Bacillati; phylum Actinomycetota; class Actinomycetes; order Streptosporangiales; family Streptosporangiaceae; genus Nonomuraea; species Nonomuraea sp. NPDC049400. The sequence goes on along the minus strand of NZ_JBITMP010000004.1, from coordinate 67,022 downwards.
GCGCGCGAGGGCGCGGCGGTGCTGGCCGCCGGGCGTGACGCCGCCCGGCTGGCCGAGGTGGTGAAGCTGATCGAGGAAGAGGGCGGGCGGGCGAGCGCGTTCGCCCTGGACGTCACCCGCTCGGCCGAGGTCGCCGCCATGGTCGAGGCCGCGGTCTCCCGGTACGGCGGGCTCCACGTCGCGCTCAACGCGGCCGGGATCTTCGGCATGCTGGCGCCGCTGGCCGACTACGACGAGGACACCTGGGACCAGGTGCTCGCGGTCAACCTCAAGGGCGTGTTCCTGGCGATGAAGCACGAGATCGACCACATGCGCGCGCACGGCGGGGGTGTCATCGTCAACGTGTCATCCAACCTCGGCGCGCACTGGCGGCTGCCCGGGGCGGCCGCGTACGCCGCCTCGAAGGCCGGGGTGAGCTTCCTGACCCGCACGGCCGCCCGCGACCACATCGCGGACGGGGTGCGGATCAACGCCGTCAGCCCCGGTCCGATCGACTCGCCCATGTCGACGCGCCCCGGCGAGACCCGGGAGGAGCGGGACGAGCGCATGAAGGGCGCGCTGCCGATCGGCCGGGTCGCCACGCCGGAGGAGGTCGCGGCGGCGGCGCTGTGGTTGTCGTCGCCGGAGTCCGCCTTCGTCGTGGGCCAGGACCACGTGATCGACGGCGGCGCCACCGCCTGACCCCGGGCTTCGTGACGCGGCACCGCCGTCACCGGGCCGCGGACCGGTGCTACGCGGCAGCGGCGTCGCCGGTGGCTCGGGCCGGTGTTACTCGGCGGCGGCGTCGTCGTGTGCCGTCGCGAGGGTCTCGGGCCGCAGGATGTGGGACGCGCCGAGGATCTCGATGCCCAGCAGGGCACCCTGCCCGTCCAGGTCGAGGATCACCTCGCCCGGCACCCCGTCGGCCTCGACCACGACCTGCCTGGCCGCCTCCCCGGCGGCGATCCGGTCCACCAGATAGATGTAGGCGACATCGTTCTCGTCGTCGTGTTCGATGCGCAAGTCAGCCTCGGTTCCTGTTCTTCCTGATGACGGTGACCACCTTAAAGGTCTTGTTGTTCCTGACCACGACGACGCCGTCCTTCTCGTACTCGGTTCTGTCCGGCGTCTTGCCGGGTCTCGCGGTGCCTTCGGAGAGCGTCCGGTTGATCTCGGCCTCGCTGACGCCACGTTCTTCCTTGCGCTGGTCGGCATGGCCCGAGTTGTACCCGCGCCCCGCCTCCGGAGCTGCGCCCCTTCTTGTTGTTGCGACCCATCTGGGCCATGCCGTCCTGGACGGAACGTGGGCCGCTCGTCCCTCCGCGTCCCGCGGGCCGCAGCGGGACGTTCCGGCCGCCCGCGCCCGCCAGGGCGGGGCCTCCGCCACGGCCGCCGGGGTGGTGCAGATCGTCGTAGATGCGGCGCATGGGCTCGGTGATACGGCGGCGGATGAGGTCGCCGATGTCCTTGCCGGTGCCCTCGATGCCCTCGTGCAGAATCCTGCCGACGGTCCTGCGGCCCGCCAGCACGTGGGCGGTGGCGTGGCTGGGGCCGAGCGGGCCGCCGACGAGCAGGGCCCTGGCGACTTTGACCGAGGTGTAGACCGCCTGCGTGGCGGCGGCGACCTTGACCGCGGAGATCACCGCGGCGCCGCACTCCAGCGCCACCGGGGCGATGTTCATCGCGGCCTGCGCCTGTGCCAGGTGACCGCCGTCGGCGCCGGTCCTGGCCCACTGGCCGTCGAACCCGGCGGCCGACTGGCTGCGATAGGACTGCTGCGCGCTGCGCGCCGCCGCGTCGGCCCCGCTCGCCGCCTGGGCCGTCCCGGCACTCGCGGCACGCACCGCGTCACGCTCGGAGCGCACATCGTCCACTTCGATGCTCGGCCACGGGCCCAGCTGCTCCATCATCCCGGCCGCCTGCGGGGGAAGCGCTACATCCATGCCAAACGACCGTAGCGGGATAAAATGATCAGCACGGCCCGCTTCCCGAGCAAAGCGGGAAGCGGGCCGTACAGAATCTGTCAGACCCGGCTGATGCGGACCGCGTCGGCGATGACGAGGCCCGTGCCCGAGGTCCATCGGCTCACGCCGACGGCGTTGTAGGTGCCTGCGTTGAGGGAGAAGGTGCCCAGGCTCTTCCAGGCCCCTCCGCCGGAACGTTGGTCGACGTAGACGGTCTGGTTGCCGCCCGACGCCGCCACGATGTACGGCGCCGAGCTGTTATATCCGGCATCGTCCGGATACCAGACCTCGACCCGGTACGTGCCCGCGCTGGGGATGGTGGCCAAGTACCATGCCGGGTCGCTGGCGGCGACCGGGTCGGCGAAGCGGTAGTCGGCTCCGTAGCGCTGGCTGGAGAAGGTGGAGGTGCCCCAGTTCGCGCTGGCGGTGAACTGGCCGGAGGTGGTGTTGTCGACGGTCGTGGACCACGTCGGGGTGCCGCCACCGGTCACGTAGTTCATGTACGTGGTCCAGTTCCAGTGCGAGCCCGGGTCGGTGTGGGTCGCGCCGGGGACCTGGTTGTGCCCGATGATGTGGGTGCGGTCCTTCGGGATGCCGTACTTGTCGCAGATGGCCTTGGTCAGGGCCGCGGACGCCCGGTACATCGCGTCGGTGAACCACGAGGCGTCGTTGACGAAGCCCTCATGCTCGATGCCGATGGACCTGGTGTTGTAGGTCCAGTTGCCGGCGTGCCAGGCGATGTCCTTGTCACGCACCATCTGGGTGATGGCGCCGTTGGAGGACTTGACCACGTAGTGGGCGGAGACCTGCGCGCTGGGGTTCTGGAACCAGGAGATGGTGCCCGCGTACGAGCCCTGGGTGACGTGGATGATCACCCGGTCGATGGCGTAGCTCGACTCGCGGCTGGAGGCGGTGTAGTTGCTGGAGCTGGCGGCCACCCAGGACGCCGGCGGGTAGTCGGGGCTGGCGACCTCGGCCTGCGCGTTCAGCTGGCGGGCCTTGGCGAGGTCGCCGCGGTCGGCGGTGACCTCCTGCGGCTTGACCTGCACGCCGCGGGTGTCGATGCCGAGGCCGAGCTGCTCGTACACCGCGTCGGCGTAGAGCCGGGCCAGCTCGGGTGAGGAGGCGTTGCCGTACTTGGCCACGGCCTGGTACCAGCGGCCGATGTCCTTCCTGGCCGTCTCGTCGAGGCCCAGCGCGTCGGCCTGGGAGCGAAGGACGGCCGCGCCGCCGAGGATGTTCGCCTCGTCGTCGGCCTTCAGCTTCTCGACCGGGAGCTTGGTGAGCTCGGCGGCCTTCTCGAGCGAGTGGTTGGTCGGATTGCTGACCAGGTGCATGACGCCGTAGCCGCCGCTGGCGCTGGGCTCGCCCTTGTGCCCGTCGAGGTGGGTCTCGGCGTAGGCGAGCGCGACGAGCAGGTCACGGGGCACGTCCTGCGCGGCCGCCGCCTTGGCGAACGCGGCTTGGAGCGGGCTGTCCTTGGCCACCGCCAGAGCGGGCTGGCCTGCGGCGATGAGGAGGACGGCGAGGATCGAGGTAGCGAGGGCTGCTAATCGCGTGCGGGCGAGAGTCATGAGTGCTCCTCGTAAAGGGGGACGGCTGCACCGTAAGACATCTCCTGACATATGTCGATAATTGACATTACTGCCGTGTTAGGTGAAACTTTTCGCCCCTGATCCTTTTTGGGGAGAGGCGTGGCGTGCACGCTCTCCCGCCGGCCGGGGTCCGTCGGCGGGCAGGGCGTGGCGCGGCGCCCTGTCCGCCAAGGATTTGGGTCCCGTCGAAGTTGTGAAAACTATTGCGCTTTCAGCTGATCGCGCTGAAACTTCCTTTCGTGACCGCGCTTCTGCGTACCGTCCTGGCGGCGCTCACCGCCGCACTCGTCAGCATCGTGGCCCCCGTTTCCTCCTCCCCAGCCGCCGCCATGGCCTGCGCGACCGATCCCGCCACCCCGAAGCGGCAGCTCAGGGCCATGTGGATCTCGTCGGTCGCGAACATCGACTGGCCCAGCCGCACGGGGCTGAGCGCGTCGGCGCAGCAGGCCGAATTTCGCGCCTGGCTGGACCTGGCCGTGCAGAAACGCATGAACGCCGTGGTGGTGCAGGTCAGGCCCACGGCCGACGCGTTCTGGCCCTCGCCGTACGAGCCGTGGTCGCAGTGGCTGACCGGCACCCAGGGCGGGAACCCCGGGTACGACCCGCTGGCCTTCATGGTCAACGAGGCGCACGCCCGCAACCTGGAGTTCCACGCCTGGTTCAACCCGTACCGGATCGCGAACCACGCCGACCCGAGCAAGCTCGTGTCCACGCATCCGGCGCGGCAGCACCCCGGCTGGCGCTTCGCGTACGGCGGGAAGCTCTACTACAACCCCGGCATCCCGGAGGTGCGGGACTTCATCGAGGACGCGATCATGGACGCCGTCTCCAAGTACGACGTGGACGGCGTGCACCTCGACGACTACTTCTACCCCTATCCGGTGAGCGGCGAGACCATCCCCGACTCCGCCACCTACGCCCAGTACGGCGGCTCGTTCAGCAACATCGGCGACTGGCGGCGCAACAACGTCAACCTGCTCGTACGCGAGCTCGACCAGCGCATTCACGCCGCAAAGCCGCACGTGTCGTTCGGGATCAGCCCGTTCGGCATCTGGCGCAACGCCGCGACGGACCCGCTCGGCTCGCGTACCTCGGGGCTGCAGTCGTACGACGCGATCTACGCCGACAGCAGGCAATGGGTGAAGCAGGGCTGGGTGGACTACCTGTCGCCCCAGATCTACTGGCACATCGGCTTCTCCGCGGCCGCTTACGAGGTGCTCACCGCCTGGTGGTCCGACGTGGTGCGGGGCACCGGCGTGCAGCTCGTGGTCGGCCAGGCCGCCTACCGCGCCGGAGCCTCAGGGCAGGACGCCGCCTGGCAGGACCCGGCGGAGCTGAGCGACCACCTGACCGACAACCGGCGGCATCCTGAGGTGGTCGGTGACGTCTTCTTCAGCGCGAAGGACGTCAAGGCGGACCGGATCGGGGCGATCACCCGGCTGGTGAACACCCACTACACGCGCCCCGCGCTCTTACCGGCCCGCGGCTCGTCGGCCGCGCCGTCCGCCCCGGCCATCGCCTCGGCCGTTCAGGGCTCGAACGGCGTCCAGCTCGCGTGGACCGGCTCGGGCACGTCGTACGCGGTGTACCGGGTGGCCGGCTCGCAGTCCACGGCGGACCCGTGCTTCTTCGCCGACGCCCGGAACCTGGTCACCACGACCCGGCAGACGTCCTTCACGGACACCGGCGCCTCCTCGGGCACCTACACCTACTACGTCACCGCGCTCAACCGGACACACCAGGAGAGCTCGCCCAGCGCGGGCCGGGCGGTGGGCAGCGGGCCGGGCTTCAGCGTGGTGATCGACAACGCGGACGCGGGCTTCACCGCCAGTACGAACTGGGGCACCTCCACCTACTCCACGCAGTTGCACGGCACCGACTACCGCTTCGCCAATCCGGTCTCGGGCAGCGACCCCGCCTGGTACCAGGCGACCATTCCGAGCGCCGGGAGTTATCGGGTGGAGGTGTGGTATCCGGCCAACTCCGGGTACAACAGCGCGACCCCGTACATCGTCGCGGCCTCCGGCGGCAACCAGACGGTCGCCGTGGACCAGCGCAGCGGCGGCGGGCAGTGGCGGGTGCTGGGGACGTACACGCTGGCGGCGGGCACGTACAACGTGGTCGGGGTGAGCCGCTGGACCTCCACGACGGGCTACGTGATCGCCGACGCCGTCCGCATCACCAAGACGTAGCCGATTGGCAACGGTGATCGTACGATGAGCCGGTGGACGGTGTCCGTCCGCGGCCGATCGACGCGGTCGCGGTCCTCGTCGCGGGGGGCTTGACGCCGGCGACCGGCTACACCGGTCCGGTCCTCGTGGTCCTGCTGGCGGCGGCGGTGCCGGTGCTGTGGATGCGCAGAGCGCCGCTCACCGTCGCCTGGGTCAGTGCGGGTACGGCGATCGCCCTCCTCGTGCTGGCCGTGATCACGGACGCGCCGCCCCCTGCCGGGGCGCTGGTCTGGCCGCCCACCTGCGCCTTCGCCGCCTACGGCGCGATGGCGTACGCGGGGGAGCACCGGAGCGGCGTGCAGCGGTGGCTGCCGGTGCTGGTCCTGGCCCTCGCCGTGCTGGCGCTCCCCGACCGGCTCCCCCTGATCCTGCGCACCGACACGGCGATCGCGCTGGCCACCCTGTTCGGCATGTACGTCGCCGTCAGGGAACGCCTCCACCGCGAGCTGGCGGAACGAGCCGAGCGGGTGGAGCGCGAGCGGCTGGCGGGCGAGATGCACGACGTGGTCACGCACCGGGTGAGCCGGATGGTGCTGCAGGCCGGGGTTCTGGCCCTGACGTCGGGCGACGAGCGCGCCAGGGCGGTGGCCGAGGAGTTGCGCGCGACCGGGTGCGAAGCGCTGGGGGAACTGCGCCACATGGTGGCGCTGCTCCGGCGCGGCACGGGGGAGGGGTTCGACCTGGGGCTGCCCCTGCCCGACCTGCGGCCGCTGGTCACGGAGTCGGCGCTGGCGGGCGTGCCGGTGGAACTGGTGGTGGCCGGGACGCCGGTGCCCGTCTCCGGCGAGGTGGGGCGTACCGCGTACCTGCTGGTGCAGGAGGCCCTGGCCAACGTCCGCAAGCACGCGCCCGGCGCGGAGGTGCGGGTGCAGGTCCGCTACCTTCCCGGTTCGTTACGGGTCACCGTCCGCAACACCCCTGGCCAGCCGGACGCCTGGGTCGCGGCAACCGGCCCCGGGATGGGCCTGCTCGACCTGCGGCAGCGCGTCGAGCTGGCCGGGGGCGCCCTGGAGAGCGGCGAGGACGACGACGGCGGCTTCCGCGTCGAGGCGACCTTGCCCGCGTCGCCGTCGTGAGGTCAGTCCCAGTCGTTCATCAGGCGCTCCAACTGGGCGTTCGCCTCCACGGGGTCATAGCCGGGCAGGGCCTCGCGCATGAGGTCGTGGATCTGGCGCTGGGCGTCGGCGCAGGCCTCGCGCACCGCCGCAAGCGTCTCCTCCGCGAGCTCGTGGCTGCTCAGGCGCATCGCGCGGGGGCCGTAGGCGATGTCCAGGACCCGGCCGTGCTGATCCACGGCCGCCTTGACCTGGCCCGACGCCGCTTCTCCCGCGCCGACGATCTTGTCGAGCTTCTCCTGGGCCGTCTCGAGCCAGGCCAGCAGCTGCTCGCTCTGGCGGGTGACCTTGTCCAGATCCTGGTCACTGATGTTGGCCGGGTTGAACCGGTGGCCGTACACGCTTGCCTCCGAGCCTAGAGAAGATCGCGGACCGCCTGCTCGACCCGTTGGCGCACGAACGTCTCGTCGAGCGGCGCCGCCAGAGCCTCGGCGCCGCTTTCTGCCTTCTCCGCGATCTCCTGAGCCTTGCGTGCCGCGTCGTCCTGGGCTGCCCGCAGCACGGCCGCCACCTCCCGGCCGAGCGCTGTCTTGCCGAGGCGCAGCGCGCGCGGGTCGATGCGCAGCCGGGTCAGGTCACCCTCGCCGCCCGCGGCGGCCTCGACCAGTCCGTCCCCGCTTCTGGCCAGGCCCTCGACCTGCCGGATCGCGGCCTGCGCCGCCCGCAGGCCATGCATGATCCGCTGGGCCTGGGCGTGGTATCGGGCCAGGTATTCGGCGTCGTCTTCCGGCGCAGGCGACCGCATGCCAACCTCCTGCAGTAAGAGAGCGAACACGATCTTGACTGTGAAATGTAGATCTCATGAACAGCGAGTGCTGCCCGTATAGCGATATATCCGGATATGGTCGTTCGGCATGACGGGAGTTGACATCGCTCTGGAGGAGGCGGGGCGGGAAGCCTCGCGGATCGGGACCTGCGGGGACGACCACGAGCTTGCCCTCGAGCCGCTCAGGGCACGCGGGGACGGCGTTTCCTCCTGGCAGGACGACGGCCTGTTCGCCGTGTTCACCAGCGTGTACGCCGAGTGCCGCGCGGTGTCCATGGCCACGCTCACCGGGCTCTCCACGGTGATCGGCGGCACCTGTGACGGCCTGCACGCCGTGGTCAGGAACACAGGCGAAACCGAGACCGCGAACGCCGAGAACGCCAGCCACGCATGACCCGTCGGCTCAAGGAGCCGGCCCGCCGGGCATCGACCCAGGTCTGATGCCGGGGTCATACCAGGGAACGAAGGAAAACGTCCTGAGGAAGGATGCCCCGGCTCGGCCTCGCGCGCGAGTGTTGACGTATGAATCGACTCGCCCGGACGGCCGCCTTACTCGTCGCGGTCGTCCTGCTCGCCTCGTGCGGCGCCCAGAGCACCCCTGCCCCGGCCGGTCACGGGGCACACACGGGGCACACCGCCGGATCCACGCCGGCCGCGGCCCCGCTGCGGACCGGCGAACGGTTCGCCAACCTCACGATGGCGGAGCCGTACACGCCGGCCCCGCCCAACGGCGGCACGGACGACTACCGCTGCTTCCTCATCGACCCAAAGCTGACCAGCAAGGTGTTCCTGACCGGCGCCCAGTTCCAGCCCCAGAACCGCGACCTCGTCCACCACGCGATCTTCTTCAGGCTCGACCCCGAGCACGCCGCCGAGGCGCGCAAGCTCGACGACAGCACGCCCGGCCAGGGCTGGACGTGCTTCGGCGACTCGGGTGTCGACGGCGACTCATGGGTGGCGCACTGGGCCCCTGGCACCAGCGAGACGCTGCTCGACCCCAAGTACGGCTACGAGCTGCCGCCGGGCAGCCGGCTCGTCATGCAGGTCCACTACAATCTGCTGGGCGTGGCGGGCAAGCCGGGCACCGACCGCTCGGGCATCCGGCTCCGCTTCACCGACCAGCCCCTGCAGCCCCTGCAGACCGCCCTGTTCCAGGCCCCGATCGAGCTTCCGTGCACGCCGCAGGAGTCAGGACCGCTCTGCGACCGGGCCGCCGCGGTCGAGGACGTCGGCGCCAGGTTCGGTGAGGAGATCAAGGAGACGTCGGAGATGCTCGCCAAGTTCTGCGGCCCCATCAAGCCCGGGCCGACCCAGCACTGCGACATGCCCGTCGAACACCCCGCGACCGTCCACGCCATGGCGGGGCACATGCACCTGCTCGGCCGCTCCATCAAGGTCGAGCTCAACCCCGGCACCCCGCAGGCCCGGACGCTCCTGGACGTGCCGAACTACGACTTCGACGACCAGTCGCTGCGGGTCCTGCCCACGCCCGCCAAGGTCAAGAAGGGCGACGTCGTACGGGTGACGTGCACGCATGACGCGGGCCTGCGCGCCCAGCTGCCGCAGCTCCAGAAGCTCCCCCCGCGGTACGTGGTGTGGGGCGACGGGACCAGCGACGAGATGTGCCTGGGCATCGCCATCGTGACCCCCGGCTCCTGTGACGCGCCCTTGCCGAGGCAGCGCTCCGCCGCCGGGCCTCTCCGGCGGCGGGGACATCTCACCTACACGGCGACGGGTCCGTCGCTCTCCCACCTGATGAGCGCCGTCCTGTGCCTGGTTTGCAGGCCGGTGCCCGGGTCGATCGCGAAGTCGCCGAACAAGGTGACCGTCCGCAGTCCGGTGGCCGCCGACCACAGCTCCGCCTGCCCGGTGCCGCCCGCCCGTTCTGCGCAGTGGGTCGCGATGATCGCGGCGGCGACCGCCTGAACGGCGGGATAGTCCGGCGGCTTCCCGGCCCTGTCGTGATACGCGGCGAGGAAGTCCCGCTCGGAGATCCCCACGGCCACCTCGCCCCCCAGACCGGGGAACCATTGCCCGATGCCGTAAACCCCCCGAGGGTCTCCGACGGCCGCGCCGAACTCCCGCACCCCCGCGGCCACGGCACAGACCACCCGCGAACGACCGGCCTTCTTGACGGCCTCGACGTCCTCGTCGAATGACCCGGCGCACAGGAGGTTCCATGAGTCCTCCACCAGGCCGCCTCGGACCACCGGGATGCCCTGCTCGTTCGCGGCTCGCGCGGCGCCGTCCGCCACCTGCCGGGCGAAGCCGCCCTTGCCGTACACGATCCGGAGCGGGCTCCGGTCGCCGGCCCGCACGAGGTGGCGGATGAACGGCTCGGCGTACCGGCTCGCCGGCGTCAGCACCGAGACGACATGTCCGGGGTGCGCCGTCTGGACGTCGTCGCCCGCGCCGCCGTGGTTCCAGATCAGGCAGCCCAGCGCCGCGCCGATGCCGCCCGCCCGCCGCATGAGCTGCGTCGAGTACGGCCCCAGCAGGAGGTCGCACTGCCCCGCCAACCGGGGAAGCACGACGTCCAGGGTCCCGGGTTCGCTGCGGTCGTCCTCGACGAGCAGCTCCACGGAGGGGGTGAGGGCTCGCCAGACCTCGAGCCCGAGCTCGACCTGCTTGCCGAAACGGGCATGCTTCCCGGACCGCGAAACGGGCACTCCGATCCGTAGTGTCACCTGGTCCCACTGCCCGTGGCGCTCGGCGTCACTCGCCTTCCGGGGCAGGCGCCTGCTCACCGTGATGTGCGCTGAGGAGTGTCGCGCTTGAGCCGTCCGGCGCTCTTGTACGTCAATGGAGATGTGAAGATATGGCGAATCGTGCTCCTGCCGCTGCTTCTGCTGGCGCTGACGTCGTCCATGGCGCCGGCGCAGGCGGCGGCCGTGCGGGCGGTGAAGAAGAAGGTGCTGCTCGACTACAGCAGGCAAGGCGGGTTCGCGGGGTTCGACGACCGCGTGATCGTCTATGACAACTACTGCGTCCGGCTGAGCCGCCGTACCGGGCCGACCATCGACAAGTGCCTCACCGCCATGGAGCAGCGCACGTTGCGGAAGCACCTCAAGGGCCTGGTCCTGGGCCGCTCCGAGGCCCCGCCGGCGGGGGCGGACTTCATCAAGTACACGCTTGTTCATAAGAAGCAGCGCGTCACCCGCTACACGCTGCCGGCCAGCTGGCAGCCGGTGGTGCAGGAGCTGGACAAGATCATGCAGAAGTACTGGGCGCCGGACTGAGCGGCCTGTCCTACCTGAGCGCGTCCACCGGCTCCATCCTGGCCGCTCGCAGCGCCGGATACAGCCCGGCCAGGAGACCGACCACGGCGCCCGCGACCGGGGCCGCGACCGCCAGCCGCAGGTCCAGGAGGGGCGTCCACTGCTTGGCGGCCGACACCGCGACGACCGTGACGATGCCCAGGGCGGCGCCGATCACGCCGCCCGTGAGCCCGATCAGCGTCGACTCCAGCAGGAACTGGGCCGCGATGTGCCGCCTGGCGGCGCCGAGCGAGCGGCGCAGGCCGATCTCCGCTACGCGTTCCATCACCGTGACGAGCGTGACGTTCGCGATGCCCACCGCGCCGACCACGAGCGAGACCAGGCCGAGGATCAGGAAGAGCGCGTTGACGTCGTCCTGCGCCTTGTCACGCGCCCTGGTCGGGCTGGGCGGGGCGACCACCTGCAACATGTCGCCGTTGCCCGGGCTGAGCGCGGCGGGCGCCTGACGGGTGATCAGCCCGGCGGCGCCCAGGCTCGTGTTGACCAGCACCCTGGTGACGTCCCGCAGCCCGAACTGCCTGCCCACGGTGGGCGGCACGAGCACGGCGGCGCTCAGGTTGCGCTCCCGGCGCAGGTCGCCCAGGATCCCGATGACCGTGTACGCGTGCTTGCCGATGAAGATCGCCGGTGCCCGGTCGAGCCGGGTGACGCCGAGCATCCTGGCCGCCTGGTCGCCGATCACCGCCACCCGGTGCCGGTGCCGCCGCGTCCTGTCCGGACGTGGGCGGTGGGGTGTGGGGATGGTCAGCTTCGGTGTGTCGTTCATATGTTCTACTCAGCCCGGTAAACAACTGGTAGCCTTTCGGACACTCACTGTGAAAATGCGGGAGAGAGGCGGGGGCTGGTCATGCAGGGCGTGTCGGTTCGCCTGCGGCCGGGATGGGCCGGCCGGGCGGTGCGCCTGCCGGGTCCGAGCGCGGTCGGCGACATGCCGTCGTGCCCGCACGGTGCCGGAGACGGTCGAGCATGGCCCGCTGCGCAGCCGATCGACGCGTCGTTCGCCGCCTTCCGCTCGTCCCGAAACAGGGGGCAGCCGATGAGTAAGCTCACCGCGACCGCAACCTGCACCGCCCATGCGGCGGTGGTGGAGAAGACCGGTCAGGTCGTCCCTCAGCTGTTGCTGGCCCAGCGGGTCGCCTGGCTGGCGGGCTTGGCGCGGGATCTGACCGCCGATCTGGTCGCCGCCCGGTGGAATGCGGCGGATCTGGATGCGCTGGCCTGCGGGGTCGGGCCGGACGGGCGCGCGTTGCCGGCGAAGGGCTGGATGGCTGTGCGCCGTCTGGGCTGGGGCACGAGCCTCGCCCCAGGCGTGCATGTGTGTGATCGGGTGGTGCGGTGCGCCCAGGAGCAGGCCGCCCGCAGCTTGCGGCTGGCGCTGCACCGCCGCGCCCTGGTGACGGCAATCGTGGCCACCTGGCCGGCCAATTCGCGGGCCCGCACCGACGCCGAATGGCAGGCGCTGCGCGCTGTGCTGCCGGACGGGGCTACCCCGGCCCAAATCCGCAACCGCACCCGCCAGATCGCCGCCTACCGCGACGAGCATCACACATTCCCGGCCGATCTGACTGACCTGGAGCAGCCGCCGACCGTGGCGGCGCAGATCGTGCTGGCCGCCGCGGACCGGCAACTGGTCACCCTGCAGCGCACCGGCGACCGTCGCGCCTGCGTGCGGGTGCGGCTTCCCCTGGTGGCCTGTCCCGCCTCCGCCAAGGAGTGGGCCTGGCACATGCTGCCGCTCGCCTTGCCGCCGACCGTCCCGCCGCAAGCCACGCTGTGCACTCCCACCCTGCGGGTGCGCAAGGGCCGGGTGCGCGTCGATCTGCCGTTTCAGATCCCGATCGGCTTCGCGCCCGCCACCGGTCACAGGGTGGGGGTGGGGTTCGACTGGGGCTGTAACACCCTGCTGACCGGTGTGACCGGGCGCCTGACCAACGACGGCCGGGTGATCTCGGATGGGCGGCCGCTCACCTACGACGCCACCGGCGTCTCGGCCAAGCTGCACCGGCTGCGCTCCGAGCGGGAGCAACTGGCCGCCAAACACCGGCATGTGGAACGGCTGCTGGCTGGGCTCACCCCCGTCGATCCCCGCTTCCCGGCGTTGAGCAGGGCTTATGAGGTTCTCGGGCTCGAGCACGAGCGTGTGTGCGCCCGCATCCGGCACCTGAATCATGCGCTGGCCTGGTCGGCGGCGCGCTGGGTGGCCGACCAGGCGATCGCGGCCGGGGCGACGGTCATCTACCTGGAAGACCTGGCCACCCTGGAAGCACGCGGACGCCGAGGACGCGCAAACGCCCGCCTGTCCGGGCAGGTTCGGGGGCAGGTCATCGAGGCGATCCGGCACCTGGCGGCCAAGCACACCATCGCCGTGGTCACGGTCCCGGCGCGCGGGACGTCCAAGTACTGCCCGCGGTGCGGGGACGGCACCTCGGTCCTGAAGCATTGCCCCGCCCCGGACCGGGTTGCCGAGCAGGGCTGGGCGTGGGCGTACTGTCCGGTCTGCGGCCTGTCATGTGATCGGGACTGGGCCGCGGCCGAACGCATCCTCGCGCGCGGTCTGCTGGGCCAGGACCTCACCCGTACCCATCGTGCAACGGGGGTGCGCACCATCGGCAAGGTCGTGGAGGGCAACGTGGCCCGCGCCCGCCGCACGCGCAGGCCCACCCGGGCCGCCCGGCGAGCCCGCCGCACCCGAACCGACCTGCCCCCCCGGCCCGCGGCACGGGACCGATCCAAGATGCGTCCCACCCCGAAACGACCGACACGAGCCCAGAACCGTCACTCAGCGAACGATCCAACAACCTCCAGCCATGTGCCCGACCGGCGCACGGTGCCCGCCCCATTCCCTGCGGGGAGTGGACAGCGTCCGGCGGGCCAAGCACCCCAGGCGCCCCGCCCACCGGCGGGACGCACAGGACTTGCACGCGATTCTCAACACCGGACCGGCTTCCACCGTGTCGCAGCCACCCCCGTCCTCACCCTCGGAGAGTACGGGGCAGCCCCCCACGGCCACGCCCGCCCGACTTGCCGGGAATCCTCAGGTAAACATAGAGAATCGCAGACGCTGAGCTGGAATATCGTGTCCGCCTCCATCCGCTGAGGGCCCGCCCACGCGACGGCCACGACGGCCGCCGGCCACCACCATGACCGGGTCCGTGGCGCCTGCCGCCTTCTCGACATGAGCACCAGCAGCCCGAGCAGCACCACCGCGTACGCGAAGGCCACGGCGAAGGGGGCGCTGTCCGAGAACAGGGCACGGTCGGCGAGGAGCGACGGGTAGACCGGCATCAGCGTCAGTTCGAACACCTGCCAGCCGCCCGCGAGCGCGACCGCCTTCATGCCCGTGACGAGCGTGAGCAGGAACGCCGCCGGCAGCCGTCCGCGCAGGACGGCCAGCAGCGCGAGCGCCGACAGCAGCGCCCACAGCGGTATCGTGCCCGCGTAGGGGAGTAACGCCGCCAGGTTCGCCGCCGCCACGGCCGTGATGCCCAGGTGCAGGCCGTCCTCCCACGCGCTGCCCGTCGCCAGGTGGACGATGCGGCTGCGCACGCCGCCCACGAGCAGGCCCCAGGCCTCCCTGAGCGCGGGGACCGTCCTGCCGGGGTCGGCCGACTCCAGCAGGACGTCGAGCAGCTCGTCGCCGTGCGCCGCGCGGTACTTCCTCGGGTATGCCAGCAGCAGCCTGCGGTAGCGACGTTCGAGGGCGGTCGTGGGCTGGGGCGCGGTGGCGGTCATGTGATGGGGCGCAGCACGAGCTGGGCGGCCTCGTGCATGCGCCTCGCCTCGGCCTCGACCAGAGCCTGGCCCTCGTCGGTGATCCGGAAGTAGCGCCGGTTGCGGCCGTTGACCGTCTCCTCTCTGTCGACGGTGATCACGCCCCGCTCGTTCAGGCGCTCCAGGATGCCGTAGAGGGTGCCGACCGAGGGCTGGACCCGGCCCCCGGACAGCTCCTTGATCGACTTGCTGATCGCGTGGCCGTGCAACGGGCCCGCGCGTAGGGCGGTGAGCACGAAGTACATCGGCTCACTGACTTCGGAGGTTCCCCTGGGCATGCGCAGACAGTATTCCGTTGAACGGAGCGTCCGCAACGCCGGGTCACCGGGATCACCTGCCCTTGCCGGTCAGGAACGCGGAGACCCAGGCCAGCGGGGAGTTCCAGTTGATGGTCAGCTCGTTCGTCGCCCACGACTCGATGTCGTCGATGTAGCAGAACTGCGGCTTGCAGCCCTTGAGCAGCCGCTGCGCGAGCGGGTCCTGGATGCTGGAGTTGGGGCCGCCGGCCAGCGTTCCGCGCGGCGGGTTGGGCAGCGCGGGGTCGAGCTGGCGCGCGTACCAGCGGCTGTGCTGGTTGCGCGAGGCCACCTCGCCGTAGCCGGTCACGTATGACTGGTTGAGCGCGTTGCGGCCGAGGAGGTAGTCCATGCCCTCGCGCACGGCCGCCCGGTACTTCTCGTGCCCGGTCAGGTCGTACGCCGTGGCCAGGACGACCAGATTGTTGAGCACCAGGTTGTTGGAGCCCCAGTCGAAGTCCGGCGGGTTGTACGGCAGCCCGTACGGGTGTGCCCGCTGGATCGCCAGATACTTCTCCGCCCCTTCCACCACGGACTGCCGCACCCGCGCCCGGTCGGGGACGGCGTTGGGCACGGTCGCCAGCTCGAGGCGGCCGAGCTGAGCGGTGTTGCCCCAGTCGAAGCCCCTGTCACGCCAGATGTCGCCGGCGTGGTGCGGCGAGGCCAGCAGGAAGTCCTTGAACTCCTTCCCGCCCGTCGTGATGAACAGCTCCGCCGCCGCCCAGTAGAACTCGTCGCTCACGTCGCCGTCGTTGTAGGCGCCGCCGCCGGTGCCGTCGTTCGGGTCGGCGTACCTGGCCGGGTTGGCCTTGGCGGCCGCCCACGCCCTGCGGGCCGCTCTGAGGTTCCTGGCGGCGAACGCCGGGTCGTACCGGGCGAACAGCCTGGCCGCCTGCGCCGCCGTCGCGGCCAGGTTGAGCGTGGCGGCGGTCGAGGTGGGGTGCAGCTCGCGGAGCTGCGGGTCCAGGTGCGGCAGCAGGGGCAGGCCCGTCCAGTTCTGGTCGTGGATCTTGTGGTGGGCCATCCCCGCGTACGGCTTGCCCTCCGGCACCTGCATGCTGAGCAGGAACTCCTGCTCCCAGCGGGCCTCGTCCAGGATGTCCGGCGTGCCGTTGCCGCTCTCCGGGATGTTCAGCTGGCCGTCCTTGAAGGCGGACCTGTCCCGTTCGTACGCGGCCATGAGCTGGTGCACCGAGATGCCGCCGTTGACGACGTACTTGCCGTGGTCGCCGGCGTCGTACCAGCCGCCCTTGACGTTCAGCGAGTAGTCGCAGACGCCGGGCTGGCACGGGACGCTCACGTCGCCCTGGTTCGGCGCTACGCCGGCGTGCCCTGCGGGCCTGGCGTAGCCGGGCCTGAGCCGGTCGAGGATCTCGATGCCGCTGCGCTGGGTGTAGTAGAACTTCAGCGCGTCCGCGGGGAGCTGGTCGTAGATGCCGGCCGCGATGTCGAACGGCCTGCTGGTCTCGCCGTCCGCCGTCAGCGTGTAGCCCTTGCCGGGCCTGCGGTATGCGCCGAAGTCCAGCGTGTGCACATTCTGGCCGGAGCTGGCGTCCACGCCTCTGGGGGTGGTTCTGCCCTTGGCGACCGCATGGCCGGCGGCGTTCTTGAGCTCCCAGTCGAGGGCCGTGGTCGCGGTGGTGACCACGGTGGCCTTCTTCGGGCCCCGCGGGAGGTAGCCGACCATGTTCACGCGGACCCGCGGTCCGGTGTCCGGCTCGTACGTCTCAGGCTCCGCGCCGCCCTTCAGCGACACGTTGTCCAGGCAGAACCGCCACGGCTCTGCGCTGCCGCCCAGCTGGAAGGCGACCTGGGCGTTGGGCAGCGACGCGGGGGCGGTGAAGGTGTAGGAGTGGTCGTTGCCGGAGACGCTGAGCTCCGGGTTGGCCGACAGGTACTGCGTCCACGGGTCCACGGGGAGCTGGATCAGCGCCTTGCCGACCTTGGCCGGGCTCGCCGAGCCGCTGAAGCGGTACGCGTACGTCTCGCCCGCGACCAGCGGAATGTCGTTCTGGCCGATGATGACGTCCCATGGGTTGGCGGTGCCGCCGGGGATGTCGGCGCAGAGGCGGCCGCCGTCCACCGTGAGGGTGAGGTTGGCGGTGCTCCACCAGGGGGCGGTGCCGGCGTCGAAGGTGCCGTTGACGATCTGCTCGGGTCCCTCGTCCGCCTGCGCTGTCGTGGCGGGGGACAGGGCGACCATGGTGAGGAGGGCCAGTATGGCGGCCCGGCTTCGGATCATGGAGGTCCTTCGGGGGGTGGGAGCGCTCCCAATTGCCGGAGCGATCTGATCCTCCTGTCCTGTCGCCGTCCCGTCAACAGGGCTCTTCGGCGACGCGGCAGAATGCGGATAAATGGCCATTTTTTAGCGTTAATGCCTAATTATTCGGACTTGTGGAAAATCGGGGTGGTGTGCGCGCTCGTACTGCGGGTGGGGCAGCTCGCCGTTTACGCTCTGGTGGGAATGGGCGCCAAAGCGGCGATCCGGGATGGGGCGTGACACGATGACAGAATCCTGGACGATGCGGCCGGTCATCCGGCGTGCGACGGCCGACGACGCGGGTCAGGTGGCGGAGCTCGTCGCGACCGCGTTCTCCGGGCTGAGGGTGGTGCACTACCTCGTGCCCGTCCGCAGGGAACGCCACCGGGTGATGACCGCGAACATCCGGATCCTCGTCGACCATGCCATCGAGCACGGCGAGATCCACCTCATCGACGACGGGCCCGCGGTCGCGGTCTGGCTCCCCCACACCGCGCCGCCGCCCGAACAGTCCGACTACGACCGCCGGCTGGCCGAGGCCACGGGCCACTGGGCCGAGCGCTTCCGGGCGCGCGACGCGCTGTTCGCGGCGAACCATCCCGCGCAGCCGTGCCACTACCTGGCCTTCATGGCGGTCCACCCGGGCCACCAGAGCCAGGGACTCGGCTCGGCGCTGCTGCGGCACCACCACGCTCGTCTGGACGGCGTGCCCGCGTACCTGGAGGCCAGCGACCCGCGCAACCGCGACCTGTACGCGCGCCACGGTTACCAGGCACGGGAGCCGTTCGCGCTGCCGGACGGGTCCCTGTTCTGGCCGATGTTGCGGCCGGCGGACGGATAGCCTCCACCGGAGCGGCCTGGCATCGTCAGACACGAAGGCCCAGGTCAGGCGGGTTATTGGTTTGCCGGGCGGCACCAGGTACGGTCGGGACCATGCACGCGTACCGGACCGGATCCGTGGCGTTCGCCATGCTGGCCGCACTGGGCGCGCTGTCCGCCGCGTGCGGCGGCGCCGCGCCCGCCGCGCGGCAGGCGGCGCCCGCGTCGGCCCAGCCCCAGTCCCAGTCGCCGTCGCCGAGCCGGTCGTCCACCGGGCAGGCGCTGGCAGGGAAGATCGTCGTGATCGACCCCGGCCACAACGGCGGGAACGCCTCGCACCCCAAAGAGATCAACCGCCAGGTCGACATCATCACCGGCAAGAAGGCGTGCAACACGACCGGCACCGAGACCGACGCGGGATACCCGGAGCACGCCTTCACCTGGGACGTCGCCAGGAGGCTCAAGCCGATCCTGGAGAAGATGGGCGCCAAGGTCGTGCTCACCAGGCCCAACGACAAGGGCGTCGGCCCGTGCGTCACCGAGCGGGCGGCCATCGGCAACGAGGCCAGGGCGGACGCGGTCCTGTCGATCCACGGCGACGGCGCGGCGCCGGCCGGGCACGGCTTCCACGTGATCATGCCGGGGCTGGTCGCCGGGCACAACGACGCGATCGTCAAGCCGTCCCGCCGGCTCGGGGTGGCGATCAGGAACGCCTACCACGCCGGCACGGGGCTCCCGTACTCCACTTATAGGGGCGTGGACGCGCTGGAGACCCGCACCGACCTGGGCGGGCTCAACCTCTCCACGCGCCCCGCGGTGTTCATCGAGTGCGGCAACATGCGCAACCGCGGGGACGCCGCCAAGATGTCCGACTCCGCCTTCCGCGAGCGCATGGCCGAAGCCCTGGCCGGCGGGCTCAAGAAGTATCTGAGCTAGCCGCCCCGTACGCGCGCAGGAACGCCGCGGCGGCGGCCTCGGAGAGCCGCTCCAGGTCGGCTTCCGTGTAGTGGTCGCCGCCTCCCCAGAACATGACCTTGTTCACCGGGACCCACAGCAGCAGGCCCACGAAGTGCTCGGCGGCCAGCTGGGGGTCGTCCAGGCTGAGCAGCCCGCGTTCCGCCAGGCGTCCGAACGCGTCGGCCATGGTCTTCAGCGAACGCTCGAAGCCCTGCTCGTACCAGGTGCGGCCGAGGTCGGGGAAGCGGTCGGCCTCGGCGATCACCAGCCGCCGCAGGCGGAGCAGGTCCGGTCGCATGAGCGCGTCGAGGAACTGGCGGGCCAGCTCGCCCAGGTCCTTCGCCAGGTCGCCGCTGTCGTCGAGGGCCGCCGTGATCAGCTTGGCCAGCCCGTCCACCTGGCCCGTCGTGTCGAGGATGATGCTGGTGAACAGCTGCTCCTTGTCGGTGAAGTGCTTGTAGACGGTCTGCTTCGAGACCGCCGCCAGCGCGGCCACCTCGTCCATGCTCGCGCCCACATAGCCGTTGCGCAGGAAGACCGGCCGCGCCGCGTCCATGATCTGCCTGCGCTTGCGTGCCGTGCGGTCGTTCTCTTCCGCTGCCATGACCACCCTTTCGCGCTGCTGCGGAGAACAGTACTAGACAGTTCCGTACTGATATGAGTACTGTACCGTCTAGTTCCCAACATGACCAAGGACTTTCCCATGAGCGATCTCCAGAAGCAGGTGCAGGAAGCCGCCGACCGGCTCGTCGAGTCAGGCGAGGAGCGCGGGCTCCAGGTGGCGGTCTATCGAGACGGCGTCCAGATCGTGGACGTGGCGGCGGGTGTGGCCGACCCCGGGACCGGGCGGCCC
The DNA here is from genome assembly GCF_044466425.1 of Nonomuraea sp. NPDC049400. Taxonomy (NCBI): domain Bacteria; kingdom Bacillati; phylum Actinomycetota; class Actinomycetes; order Streptosporangiales; family Streptosporangiaceae; genus Nonomuraea; species Nonomuraea sp. NPDC049400. The sequence goes on along the minus strand of NZ_JBITMP010000004.1, from coordinate 47,138 downwards.
GTCACGTCCGACACGCCTTTCTACAACTTCTCGATCGGCAAGGGCGCCACCGCCACCGTCGCCCACGTGCTGGCCGAGCGGGGGCTGTTCGGCTATGACACGCCGGTGGTGGAGCTGTGGCCGGAGTTCGGGCGGCACGGCAAGCAGGGCGTGACCGTACGGCACGTGCTGTCGCACACCGCCGGCGTGCCCGGCGTGCCGCTCGACACGACGCCCGAGGACGTCTGCGACTGGGGCAAGATGGTCGCCGCGCTGGAGGACGCCGAGCTGTGGTGGGAGCCGGGCACGAAGGTGGGCTACCACGCGTACACGTTCGGGTTCCTGGTCGGCGAGATCGTCCGCCGGGTCACCGGCAAGCCCATCTCGCAGGTGCTGCTCGAGGACGTGGCGGGCCCGCTGGGGGTGGGCGAGGAGCTCTACTTCGGGATGCCGGAGAAGGAGCACGCCCGGCTGGCCAGGCTGGAGGACGCGCCGGTGGACATGTCGGCGTGGGGGGAGATGCCGGCGGACCTGCCGATGTTCAAGGCGGGGCCGATGACGCTGATGCCCACCGCCGACCTGGGCAACCGGACCGACTACCTGTCCGCCGACATCCCCGCGGGCGGCAAGACCTCGGCCAGGGCCATCGCGCGGATGTACGCGGCGCTGCTCGGCGAGGTGGACGGGACGCGGCTGATCTCGCCCGAACGGCTGCGCGAGGTGACGGCGGTGGCCTCCAGCGGGGTCGACGAGGTGTTCGGCATGCCTTCGGCCTGGGGGCTCGGGTACGGCATCGGCGGCCCCGACTCGACGGCCGAGGCGAGCCCGACGGTCTTCGGGGTGCCCGGTGCGGGCGGCAGCGCGGCCTGGGCCGACACGGCGACCGGCACCGCGTTCGCCCTCACCAAGAACCGCCTCACCAACGACTTCGCCGCCGCCACCCAGATCGCCGCCATCGTCAAAGCCGCCTGACGCCCTCCCGCCCCTCGCAACTCATGTTCAGTCCTCAGGAACGGTTGACCCTGGCTCGCACGTGATGGATAACGGATTCCGGCAAAGGGAGTAAACCTGCACTGTTACGGAGACCCCGATGGCAAGCGCGGCTTCTCCCGCACTGGTCGGGCGCGACGCCCAGCTGCGGCTGCTCAACGGCGCCATCACCGGGCCGCCCTCCGTCATCCAGGTGCAGGGCGAGGCGGGCATAGGCAAGACCAGACTCGTCAGGGCGGCCATCGACCCGCTGCGCGAAGGCGGCGGCGAACGGACGGTGCTGCTCGGCCACTGCCACCAGATCCGCGAGCCGCTGCCGTACGGGCCGGTGTTCGACGCGCTGCGGCACGTCGCCGCGGCGCTGCCGCCTCAGGAACAGCTCGGCCCGCTCACCGGGGTCCTGTGCGGCTACCTCCCCGAGCTGGCGGACCGGCTCCCGCCCGCCCCGTCGCCACAGCCGCTCGACGACCCGCGGGCCGAGCGGCACCGGCTGTTCCGCGCGGTCCACGCGCTGCTGGCCGCCGCGGGTCCCGTCGTGCTGGTGGTCGAGGACCTGCACTGGGCCGACGACGGCACGCGTGACCTGCTGCGGTTCCTCACCGACCAGCCGCCGGACGGGCTGGCGCTGGTGGTGACGTTCCGGAGGGAGGAGCTGCCGGTGCCCGGGTTGCCGTTCGGGCACGCGTACCGGCGGGCTCCAGGGGTGCGCGGCGAGGTGATCTCGCTGACGCCGCTCGACGTCGAGGGCGTGCGCAGGCTGGCCGGCGCGCTGCTCGGCCGGTCGGCGCCGACCCCCGAGTTCGCCGCCAAGCTGCATGAACGCACCGCGGGGGTGCCGTTCGTGATCGAGGAGGTGGTGCGCTCGTTGCTCGATGACGAGGGCCGGTTACCCGAGCCGGAGGCGCTCGATCGCATGGCCGTGCCGCTGCTGCTGCGCGAGGCCATGGCCGAGCGGCTCGCCGGGCTGTCACCGGCCGCGCTGAGCACCGTGCGCGCCGCCGCCGTCCTGCGGCTGCCCGCCGACGAGCCCCTGATCGCCGCCGTCTCCGTCCCCGCCCCGTCCGAAACCGGGCTGGGCCAGGCGCTCGAGGCGGGGGTGCTGCTCGAGCAGCCCGACGGCCAGTACGGCTTCCGCCACACCCTCGCCCAGCAGGCCGTCTACGACACGATCCCCGGCCCGGAGCGGCGCCTGATCCACCAGCGGGCCATGGCCGCGCTGGCCGCGCTCGACCCGCCGCCCCTCGTCCAGCTCGCCCACCACGCCCGCCGCGCCGGCGACTTCGCGGCCTGGCAGCGCCACGGCAGCGCCGCCGCCGACCGGGCCGCCGCGCTCGGCGACATCCCGCTCGCCGTCGAGGTGCTCGAAGGGCTGCTGGCCGACCCCAAGCTGCCCCGCGACGCCCGCGGCCCGCTGGCGCTCAGGCTCAGCAGGGTCGCCGCCATCGGCCTGTCCCACCGGCGCGTCGTACGCATCCTGCGCCACCTGCTCAAGGACGACTTCCTGTCCCCGCAGGTACGCGGCCAGGCCAGGCTCAACCTGGGCATCCTCCTGTCCAACCAGGCGGGCGCGGTGGCCGCGGGCCGCCAGGAGATCCTGGCCGCGCTCCCCGACCTGCACGACAGCCCGAGCCTCGCCGCCCGCGGCCTCGCCCTGCTGGCCATGCCGGCCTGGGGCGGCGAGCCGCTCTCCACGCACCAGGAGTGGATGGTCCAGGCGGAGAAGCTGATCGACGAGGACCACGAACCCGAGCTGGCCGCCGCCGTGCTGGCCAACAAGGTGAGCCTCGCCATGCTGGTCGGCGCGCCCGACGCGTTCGAGCTGGTGGCGGCGCTGCCGGTGGACGACCCCGCCACGGCCGTGCGCCGCCAGGTGGCGCGCGGCTACTCCAACCTGTACGACGCCGCGGTGGCGCTCGGGCACTACGCGGCGGCCGAGCGGTTCGCGGAGCAGAGCAGGCGCATCGCGGAGGAGACCGGGGCGCTCTACCCCGAGTTCCTGGTGGAGATGTCGTCGATCAGGCTCGACCTGCTGACCGGCCGCTGGAAGGGCCTGCGTGAGCGGGCCGTCGCCGCCGTCGAGATGACCTTCGAGGCGCCGCTGCTGGCGGTCGACGCCCGATTGACACTCGGCATGCTGGCCCTGGCCAGGGGCGAATGGGACGAGGCCGGCGCGCATCTCGAGGCGGCCGGTGTACGGGACCTGGACTCGGGTTTCCTGCCCGTCGCCGCGGCGGCCTCCAGCGGGCTGGTCGAGCTGCACCTGACCCGCGACTCGCTCGAGTCCGCGCTGCGCGAGGCCGACCTCGCGGTGGGCAGGCTGCGGCGCAAGGGCGTGTGGGTGTGGGGCGACCAGCTGGTGCCCGCCGCCGCCGGCGCGCTGGTCAGGGCGGGGAGGCGGGGCGAAGCGGCCGACCTGGTGGGCGAGTTCGCCGCGGGGATCGAGGGCAGGAACGCGCCGTCCGCGCAGGCCGGGCTCGACGCCGCCAGAGGGGCGCTGGCCCGGGACGCCGACGAGGCGGCGCACTATTACGCCAGGGCTCGTGCCGTCTATGAGGCGATGCCGCGGCCGTGCGACGCGGCCAGGGCGGGGGAGTCGGAGTCGGGCGCGCGGCTCGCGCTCGGGGACCGGGAGCGGGCCGCCGACCTCGTCGCCGACGCGGGCGAGCGGTACGCGGCGCTCGGCGCCACCCACGACGCGGCCCGCTGCCGCCACCTGCTGCGCGAGATCGGCCCGACTGCCGCGCGGCGCAGGGGCCGCAGGGGCGGGAGCGGGGTGTTGTCGCCGCGCGAGAGCGAGGTGGCCAGGCTGGTCGCGCTCGGGCGGACCAACAGGGAGATCGCCGAGGTGCTGTTCCTGTCGCGCCGCACCGTGGACACGCACGTGGCCAAGGTGCTGCGCAAGCTCGGCGTGCGCACGAGGGCGGACGTGCGTGAGCCCCGGCCGGACGACCGGCCGGGGCTCGTGGAGAGCTAGACGGTGATGCTCCAGGAGTCCAGGTAGCCGGTGTCCTGGAGGTAGACGTCCTCGATCTCGAGGATCCAGGTGCCCGCCGCCTGCTGGCTCACCGGGACGGAGAACGTCCTGGTGCCGTACTGCGTGCAGGTGGTGCCGCCGTACCTGTCGACCGCGTACCACGTGCCGTTCGGACCGCGCAGCCAGATGTCGAGGTCCTCGGCGCACGTGTGGCTGATCGTGATGGACAGCTTGACCGGCGAGGTCGCGGTGCCCGTCGCGGTGGAGGTGATCGGGCTCTGGATGGTGCTCCAGTCGTCGATCGTGTAGTTCGTGCCGTTGGTGAACGTCCTGCCGCCCGAGGTGCTCTGGACGGTCAGCGCGTACGTCGCCGTGTGCGTCGCCGTCACGCCCGTGCCGGTCACCGTGACGGTGTAGTTGCCGGCCGGTGTGGTGGGCGCGGTCGAGATCGTCAGCGTGGACGAGGCGCCCGAGGTCACCGAGGCCGGGTTGAACGCGGCCGTGGCGCCCGTCGGGAGGCCGCTGGCCGACAGGTTCACCGTCTGCGCCGTGCCCGCCGTGGTGGTCGTGCCGATCGTCGTCGTCGCCGCCGAGCCCGCCTGCACTGTGCCGGACGCGGGGCTGGCCGAGATCGAGAAGTCACGCGTCGGCGGGTTCGAGCTGACGGTGAGCGCGTACGTCGCGGTGTGCGTCGTCGAGCCGGTTCCGGTGACTGTGATGTTGTACGTGCCCGCCGCCGTCGACGAGCCGACGGAGAGCGTCAGCGTCGAGGAGTTGCCCGAGGTCACCGACGACGGGTTGAAGCTCGCCGTGGTGCCGCTGGGCAGGCCGGACGCCGACAGGCTCACGGTCTGGGCGCTGCCGGAGGTGGTCTGCGTGCTCACTGTGACCGTCGCCTGGCCGCCGGGCGTCGCGCTGCCGGACGTCGGGTTGAGCGAGATCGAGAAGTCGCTGGTCGATGTGCCGCACGCGGGCTCGCCCGACATCGCCGCCACGCTGACCGCGCTCCACGCCGCCTTGGTGGTGTTGCACTGGGCGCTGTTGGCCCCGAACAGCTCGATCGCGGCCGCGACAGAGGCGGCGCGGACGTTCGTGTACCGCCAGGACGAGGTCTTGCGGGACAGCGCGCCCATGAAGATCTTGCCGGCGTTCTGGATGCCGATGCCGGTGACCGACGAGGGGCCGCCGGAGCAGATCGGGCTGGACGGCTTGCCGCCGCCGGGGTTGTTGCCCTCGGCCAGCAGGTAGAACCAGTGGTTCAGCGGGCCCGCCGCCGCGTGCACCTCGGTGCTCGGGATCGAGGACGACCAGCAGTTCGGGTCGCCGAGCGCGCTCGGGTTGTACATGTTGCGGATCGGCCCGTCGCCGACCAGGTCGACCTCCTCGCCGACCAGGTAGTCGGCCGGGTCGTTCGGGTGGGCGGCGTACGCCTCGGTGATCGCGCCGAAGATGTCGCCGGTGCCCTCGTTGATGCCGCCGTTCTCGTTGCCCGATCCGGCGCCGCCAGGTGTGGTCTGGAAGATCGCGTGCCCGAACTCGTGCGCCACGACGTCGATGGGGGTCGCCTGCCGGTTGTTGGCCTGGTTGTGGCCGAAGTTCGTGTAGCTGCCGTTCCAGTAGGCGTTCACGTCGTTGAGCCCGACCCGGATCGGGAAGCCGCGGCCGCTGCCGTTGATGCCGTTGCGGCCCAGCCAGTCGCGCAGCATGTCCCATTCGCGCTGCACGCCGTAGAGCGCGTCCACGCAGGCGGTCTCGAGGTTGGTGCCGGAGCCGTTGCCCCAGGCGTCGTCGGTGCCGGTGTACGCGCTGCCGTTCTGGCCGCCGCACTGGATGCCGGGCCTGGTCGAGTCGGTCATCGAGTACGAGCTGCCGGAGCCGCTGGTCTGGATGGTGACCTGGCCGTAGTAGTAGCCGTTGCCGGTGCCCGCGCGTACCAGGTCGTAGGAGTCGGCGATCTCGCCGGTGCGCGCGTCCACGAACACGTGCTGGATGCTCGGCTTGCCCTCGGCGATGCCGCTGACCATGGCATCCCAGGTCAGCCTCGGCTTCTCGCCCCAGGCCAGCACGACCAGGCGGGGCGCGGCGGTGTCGTCCACGCGGGAGAGCCTGGTCCTGGCGACCTCGGTGGCCCGGTCGGCGCTGATCGTGGCGTTGGTCGGCACGTCGCTCGGGGTCGGGCCCGCCGCCGCGACCGTGTCCCTGACGTTCCCCGCCGCGTCGGTGACCACGACGGCGTCGCCGCCGACCATCGGCAGGCCCTTGTACGTGCGCTCGTACGACACGTAGTACATGTCGGCCGCGCCCGGGGTGACCGCGACGCGGCTGTAGGCCTCGTCCGGCCCTCTGGTCAGCTCGTCGAGCTGGCTGGAGATCGCCTTGTCCGCGACCTGCGCGGCGAGCGACGCGGGGTCGCCTGCTCGCGTGGTCTGCTTGCGCGGGGTGGCTCCCGGAGGGGCGGCGTTCGCGGGTGGCGCCTGTAAGGCCAGTGTCGCGGCCGTGGCCATGCCGACGACCGCCGCGAGTAAGGCTTTACGTTTCACGCTGTGCTGCTCCTTTCGACGTTCTCCCTCGGGGGTCGGCACGCTTCGTGAGCGCACGACACGCCGCACCGGGGATCGCCTCGGCGGCGGGATTGCAGGGAGATTGGGGGGTGGGAAGCTAGCAGTACTGTTGCGCCTTGATGCCGCGACGCTAAACGGTCACTCCTGACTGGGAAATACGTATATGCATCCGTAGGCATACCGATAATTCCGTTCTGACTGCTCAGTTGAGGAACAATCGGGGCGTGCAGTACGGCATCCTGGGCCCGCTCCTGGTGCGCTCCCCCGACGGTGACGCCCTGTCGATCGGGGGTCCGCGCCCGCGTGCCCTGCTCGCGCTGCTGCTGCTCGACGCCGGGCGGGTAGTGAGCGTCGAGCGCCTCATCGACGGCCAGTACGGCGACCGGCCCCCCGCGGAGGCCGCCAACGCCATCCAGGCGCAGATCTCCCGGCTCAGGCGGAGCCTGCCCGCCGGGCTGATCGAGTTCCACGGCGCGGGATACCGGCTGGCGGTCTCGCCGGATGACGTGGACGCGCACCGGTTCGAGCGGCTGTCCCGCGAGGGGCGGCGGCTGCTGACGGCCGGCCGTTTTCCGGGAGCCGCCTCCTCGCTCAGGGAGGCTCTCGGGTTGTGGCGGGGACCGGCGCTCGCGGACGTGGCCGACGCGCCGTTCGCGGGGCCGCAGGCGCTCCGGCTGGAGGAGCTCAGGCTGTCCGCCACGGAGGACCTGATGGAGGCCGAGCTGGGCCTGCCGGAAGGCAGCCCGGTGGCCGCGCTGCAGGACCTGGTGGCCACGCATCCGCTGCGGGAGCGCCCGCGCGGGCTGCTGATGCGCGCCCTGGAGGCGGCGGGGCGGCCGTCCGAGGCGCTCGCCGTCTACGACGAGACGCGCCGCCTGCTCGCCGACGAGCTCGGCACCGACCCCTCGCCCGAGCTGGCGGCCCTGCACCTGGCGATCCTGCGCGCGGAACGGCACCAGGTCCGGCGGACCGCACCACCGGCCCAGCTGAACCGGCTCGTCGGGCGGGAGGAGGAGCTCGCGCGGCTGGCCGAGCTGCGCGGCGCCCGCCTGGTGACGATCGTCGGCCCCGGCGGCACCGGCAAGACCCGCCTGGCCATCGAAGCCACCACCCGTCCCGCGCCGCTTTCCGATCGCGATGCCTTCCATGCGGGGAGGGGCGGCGCCCGGGAGGCGTGCTTCGTGGACTTGTCGCTGGTGGACGGGGCCGGGCAGGTGGCGGGGATGGTGCTGGCCGCGCTGGGGCTGCGCGAGCCGGCGCTGCGCAGGCTCCCCGACCCGGCGGAACGCCTGGTGGCGGCGCTCGCCGAGCAGGACCTCCTGCTCGTCCTGGACAACTGCGAGCACGTGATCGCCGAGGTCGCCGCCCTGGCCCGCCGCCTGCTCGCCGCCTCTCCCGGCCTGACGATCATGGCCACGAGCAGGGAGCCGCTGGGCATCACCGGCGAGCACCTGGTCCCGCTTGCGCCCCTGCCCACCGGGCCGGCTGTCCGGCTGTTCGCCGAACGGGCGGCGGCCGTGCGGCAGGGGTTCGCGGTCGGGCCCGGCGCCCAGGACGCCGTCCTGCGGATCTGCGCGGCGCTGGACGGCCTGCCGCTGGCCATCGAGCTGGCGGCGGCCCGGATGCGCACGTTCGGGGTGGCGGAGATCGCCACCCGGCTGGCCGAGCACGACCGGTTCAGGCTGCTCTCGCGCGGCGACCGTACCGCTCCTGCTCGCCACCAGACGCTGTACGCGGTCGTGGAGTGGAGCTGGAGCCTGCTCGACGCCGAGGAGCAGGCGCTGGCCAGGCGGTTCTCCGTGTTCGCCGGCGGCGCGAGCCTGGCGGCGGTGGAACGGGTCTGCGGCGCGGACAGCGCCGGCCTGCTGGCCGACCTGGTGGACAAGTCGCTGGTCGAGACCGACGGCGAGCGCTACCACATGCTCGACACCATCCGCCTGTTCTGCGCGGAGCGGCTGGCGGAGGCGGGCGAGGAGGAACGCCTGAGGGCGGCCCACGCCGCCTGGTTCCTGGAGTTCGCGGGCCGCGCCGACGGCCACCTCTACAGCGCCGAGCAGCTCGAGTGGCTGGCCCGGCTCTCGGCTGACAACGCGAACCTGCAGGCGGCGCTGCGGTGGAGCGTGGAGCACGACAGGCCGGCGGCGGCGCGGCTGGTGGCGGCGCTGGCCATGTACTGGTGGCTGAGCGGGCGGCGGGGGGAGGCGACCCCGCATGCCGTGCGCCTCCTTGACACGATCGGGCCCGAACTGGCCGAGGAGTACGTGCTGGTGGTGCTGCACGCCGTGCCCGAGGCCGGGTCGCCGCACTGGAAGCAGGCCCGTGCGGTGATCGAGTCGCTCGACCGGCCGATGCGATGCCCGTTCGGTCCGGCCCTGTGGGGAATGATCGCGGGGCCGCCGGAGCCGCAGGCGCTGTCCGGGCGAGTGCTCGCGTCCGACCCGTGGAGCAGGGCACTCGATCGGCTCGGCCGCGCCCTGCTGATGCTGGTGAGCGGCGGGGTCGCGGTCGCGGAGCAGGAGCTGGAGTCGGCGCGCGCGGAGTTCGGCTCGTTGGGGGAGCGCTGGGGCAAGGCGCAGGGCCTCGACTGGCTCGGGATGATCGCGAGCTGGCGCGGCGAGTGGAGACGGGCCATGGCGCTGTGGCAGGACGCGGTCGCCCTGCTGGAGGAGCTCGGCGCGGTGGAGGAGCTGGTGGACGTGCTGGGCCGGCGGGCCGACGCGCACCGGCGCGCCGGCGACGTCCAGAGGGCACGCGCCGACTCCGAGCGCGCCGGGGAGCTGGCGCGCCGGCTGGGCAGGCCAGAGCTGGCGGCGGCGGTTCACCTGCGGCTGGGCGAGATCGCCCGGTCCGAGGGCGACCTCGCGGAGGCCGGCCGCCTGCTCGACGCGGCCCTGGCCGCCTCGGAGAGCGGGGCGTTCACGTCCACGGGGTTCAGGTCGCACGTGCTGACGGCGCTCGGCCGTTTGGCCGAGGCGACGGGCGACACTGCCGAGGCCGCGCGCAGGCACGCGGAGGCCCTGGCCACGGCGCTGAAGTCGCCGCTGTCCACCGACCTCGCCGACGCTGCGGAAGGCCTGGCAGGACAGTGCCTGCCGGGCGGCACGACGGAGGACGGAGGTTCGGCGGAGCGGGCGGCGTTGCTGCTCGGCGTGGGGGTGGCGCTGCGCGGCATGGCCGTCGCCGGGGATCGGGACGTCGCCAGGGTCGCCGCCGCCGCCACGGAGGTCCTCGGGGCGGAGGGGTTCGCGGCGGCGTTCGCCAAGGGCGCCTCGATGAGCAGGGACGACGCGCTGTCCGCCCTGACCGCGACCACGGGCCCCACCGACTGACAGAGCCCGCCCCGGCTGTCAGCCGGTGGTCGCCCCGCTGTCAGCGCCGCCCGCGAGGCTGCGGGACATGAAGAACACCAACGTGCTCATCTCCGGGGCCGGCATCGGCGGCCCCGCTCTCGCCCTCTGGCTCGCCCGCCACGGCTTCAACGTCACCGTCGTCGAGAAGGCCCCGTCGCTCCGCCTCGGCGGCCAGGCCGTCGACTTCAAGGGCAGGACCCACCGCACCGTACTGACCCGCATGGGGCTGCTCAAGGAGATCGAAGCGCACCAGACCGGCGGTGTCGACCAGGAGATCGTCGACGCGGACGGCCGCCGGCTGACGGTCATGCCCGGCGAGTTCACCGGCGGCGACATCGAGATCAAGCGCGGCGAGCTGTCCCGCCTCCTTTACGAGCGGACCGCCGCGAGCTGCGAGTACGTCTTCGGCGACTCGATCACCTCGCTCACCGAGACCTCCGGCGGCGTCCACGTCACCTTCGAACGCGCCGCGCCCCGCACGTTCGACCTGGTAGTGGGGGCGGACGGCATCCACTCCAACGTACGCCGCCTCGCCTTCGGCCCCGAGGCCGACCACGTGAAGCACCTCGGCTACTACTACGCCCTGGTCGACGTCCAGGAGGACTTCGGCGGGGTCTCGAAGATGTACAACGAGCCCGGCAGGATGGCCGCCGTCGGCGGGCCGAAGGCACCGGCGTTCTTCGTCTTCGCCTCCGAGCGCCTCGACTACGACCGGTACGACATGCGGCAGCAGAAGGACATCCTGACCCGCGCCTACGCGGGCATGGGCTGGCAGGGCCCGGCGCTCACGGAGGCGGTCCGCCGCTCCGGGGACGTCTACCTCGACTCGATCAGCCAGGTCGGCATCGACCGCTACAGCCAGGGTCGCGTGGTGCTGCTCGGCGACGCCGCGTACGGCAACACCTTGGGCGGATTCGGCAGCGGCTTGGCCGTGGTCGGCGCGTACGTGCTCGCGGGCGAGCTCAAGCGGGCGGGCGGCGATCACCGCGTGGCCTTCGCGCAGTACGAGGAGCAGATGCGCGGATACGCCAAGATCGCCAAGAACGGCAACGCGGGCCCCTTCCTCGCCCCCCGCACCAAGAGGGGGATCCGGATGCGGAACTGGTTGTTCAAGTACAGCTTCCTGCTGGGTTTGATGATGAAGATGGGCGACAAGTTCGCGAACGACATCGCGCTCAAGGAGTACTGAACTTTTCTCACATCCGCCGCATCCAACCCCGGCATGAACAAGATTCAGAAGCTCGCCACCCTGTCCGTCCTGCCCGTCGCCGCGGCTCTGCTGGCTCTCCCCGCCCAGGCGGCGGAGCGACCCGCCTGCCCCGTCCCCGCCAAGGCGCAGTCGGACCAGACGGACAGGCCCGCCAAGGGCGCGACCGCCATCAAGGGCGTCAGGGTGGGCTACCTCCCCAAGGGCTTCACGTACGGCGAGATCCTCGCGAACCAGCACGACGGCCTCATCGAGTACGGCTACCAGTGGGCGGACGACCGCGACGACGTGGACAGAAAGCACCGGGCCCTGTGGGTCAGGGTGGTGTGCTGGCCGAAGGCGAGCAAGCTGGCCCAGCTCAAGAACGCGCCGTTCCAGACCGGCACGTTCTCCGGTGACACGAAGACCGTCAAGATCGGCGGCCGTCAGGTGCTCACCCAGGAAGGCGACGGCGCGCTGGGCCACGGCCGGTACGCGGGCTGGGTCGAGCGCAAGGGAGTCGTCGTCACGGTGATGGCCAGCCAGCCCCTCGTGCCCGAACTGGCGAAGATCATCAAGGGCATCAAGCTCTGAGCCGGCCGACGCCGCCTTCGATGCGGAGCCTCGACATGCCTGTCAGCAGGGGGATGTGGGGCTCCTCGCCGATGTGCCAGTCCTGGACCGGCACCAGGCCGGGGCCGATCAGCTCGAACCCGTCGAACAGCCGCAGCACCTCATCCCGCGCCCTGAACCGCGCCTGCGCGGGGGAGCCGGCCGTCGCCATCGTGAGCTGAGCGATCGCCTCGGGGTCGCTCTCCGCCATCGCGTGGGTGAGCACCAGGTGACTGCCCGGCGCCATAGGCTCCCTGAAGGCGGCCACGACGCCCGCGGGATCCTCCTCGTCCATCACGTAGTGCAGCACGCCGACCATCAGCACGCACACCGGCTGATCGAAGTCGATCAAGCCGGTGACGTGTGGGTCGGACAGCACGTCGGCGGGGCGGCGCAGGTCGGCCTGGATGCTGGCGACGCCGGGCGAGTCGGCTAGCAGCACCTGGGCGTGCAGCCGCACCATCGGATCGTGGTCCACGTAGATCACCCGGCAGGCCGGGCTGACCGAGCGGACGGTCTCGTGGATGCTCGGTGAGGTCGGGATGCCGGTGCCCAGATCGACGAACTGCCGCATGCCCCGCTCTGCCAGATGGCGGACGGCCTCGACCTGGAACCTGCGGTTGGCCCTGGCCACCAGGCGCGCCTCCGGGGCGACGGCGAGCAGCTTGTCGGCCACCGCCCGATCGACCGCGACGTGGTCCTTGCCGCCGAGCAGATAGTCGTAAACCCGGGCCGAGCTGGGAACAGTCGGATCCACACCGGGCGGAACGCGTTCTAGCTCGGTCACGGGGGCCGTCTCCTTCTACGTGTACGACTCGAACGCCATACTACTCGGCGCTTCCGCGCCGAAGGCCCAGGTCTGCGAAGCTTCTTCGACTGGACAGGCAGGCGAAACAGAACACGTTCTCGTTTATTGCGGGCCGTCAGGCGCCGGGGCGCTGAAGCGGGTCAGGAGCTGCTCGGCGGCGGCGAAGCCGGCCACCACGTCGGCGGCCGTACGCCGCTCGCGCACCATCCCCACTGCCTGCCCCGCGTAGATGTAGGCGGTGTCGAAGTCGCCCTCGCGCCGCGCCACCTCCAGCTGCGCCTGGGCGGAGTCGTCCGCGGCCAGCTCGTCCTCCCGCCCTGCCCAACGGTCGAAGAACGCGTTGCGCAACGCGCGCCCGCCGTACTCCGGTGGCCACCCGAGGCGCTGGGCGACGTCGAAGACCCGGCCGTACGCGGTGCCCGTCTCCTCCGCGGCCAGCACCTGATCGCCGGCCGCCGCGGAGAGTGCGGTCTCCACGCACCCCATGAACGCCGTGCCCACCCACGCCCCGGCGGCGCCGGCGGCCAGCACGGCGGCGAGCCCGCGCGCGGTCGCGATACCGCCCGCCGCGAGCACCGGGATCCGCACCGCGTCGAGCACGCTCTGCAGCAGCGGCAAGGTGCCCACCTCGTCGCGCCCGTGCCCGCCGGCCTCGGCGCCACGCGCCACCACCGCGTCCACCCCTGCCTGCTCGGCGGCGCGGGCCTCGTCGGTGGTGCCCGCCTGGGTGACGACCGTGATGCCCGCCTGCCTGAGCTCCCCGACATAACGCTCGTACGGCCCGAAGCTCACGGAGACCATCGCCGGGCGGAGCTCGAGCACGACGTCGAGCTGGGCCGGGTTGTGGGGCAGCGCCCAGGCCATGAGCCCGATCCCGTACGGCTCGCAGCCCGCGACGGTGGCCTCCTTCTCGATCCAATCCCCCGTGGTGGTGGCGGAGACCCCGATCAGGCCCAGCGCCCCGGCCTCGGAGACGGCGGCGGCCAGCCGGCCCGCGCCCACCCCCGCCATCGGCGCGCCCACCACGGGCACCCTCAGCCCGAACCGATCAGTAAGCCAGGTGTGCAAGATCACTACCTCCAAAACCCCTGCTGGAGCCAGTCTTCCATGGCCTTCCCTACCTCCGGACCGGAAATAGAGCCGGATGGCCGATGCGCTCATGGCACACACCTGTGCATCCTGGTGGGGAGCGGGTTTCGTTCCGCAGCTGAGAGGAGTCACGAGGGCATGGACAACGCGGCAGGCCGCCCGACCGTGATCTTGGATAATGGCGTGGTCGGCAGGGTCATGCTGGCTCATCCGTCCAGGCGCGATCTCGTGCTCGTGCTCGGCATGGACGGCACCCTGCTGAGCTGCCAGCTCGACGACATCGCGTGCGTGGTCGGCGGCAAACCACTCTGCCGCGACGGCTGACGCCGGCGGCACTTCCCACCGGCACCGAGGTGACGGCGGTCGATGGCGGCCGCCCTTTTGGGGGGAACGGCTCCGCTTCCCGCCAACCCGACGTGACCGCAGTCAGTGGTGGCCGTCCCTTGGGGAAGAAAGGGAGGCTGGCGGGCCGCGGCCGGATGGGCGGTGGCCGTCCCTTGAAGGGAAGGGCGCGATGGGGCCGCCGTGGCCCGTGGGAGTGGCGACGGGCCCTTGCAAGGAGGGGCGGGAGCGCGTCAGGCGGCTTTGACGATGGCGGCGATCTGGGTGGCGGCGGCGAAGTCGTTGGTGAGGCGGTTATTGGTGAGGGCGAACGCGGTGCCGGTCGCCGTGTCGGCCCAGGCCGCGCTGCTCGGGTTCCGGCTTGGCCAGCGGGGTTGCGTTGTGCAGTCTGCCGAGACTTGTCGCGCACATGTTCTATCCGACAGGGTCAACTCTTGGTATTGTTACGGTCACGCAACGTGAAACCCGGGAAGGGTGAGTGCCAGTCATGCCCGCGTGCCCGTTCGACCGCGATCCACAGGCACCGACCGCGTGGCGCCCTCGCCGGTCGGCCATGGACCGCGCTGGCATCGTGGCGGAGGTCGGTGAGCATGGCTGAGTTGCGTCCGATCGCCCCTGCCTTCGTGGTGCCTGGCCCGTCCGGTGTTGCTGTCCGCGATCGGCTCAAGCACCTCACCGCCGCAGATGACGAGGTGCTGCGCCTGGTCGGGGCGCATACGGGCGCGCTGGCCTCGGCCGATCTGAAAACCAGGTGCGCTGACGGGCTTGGTCACTCCGCCGACGCCTGGGCGGCCCGCAAACGCGAGTTGACTGGGCAGTCGTCGGCGCGCTGGGCGGGGGCCATCACCAAAGCGTCCCACGATCAGTGGGCGCTGGCCCGCCGCTGCCAGGCGGACCACATCCGCGACCTTGAGGCTGCGATTGCCACGATCACCCGTCGGCTGTCGCTGCCTATCGGGAAGAAGGGCACCGGCAAGGAGCCGGGCGGCTACCGCTCGGCGCAGGAATGGTTCGCCAAGTCCCGCCGCCTGCACCTCCTGCAGGACCGGCTGAAGCGGCTGCGGGCTGGCCAGCAGGCCGGGCGGGTGCGCGTGGTGCGGGGCGGCAAACGCCTGCTGAACACTCGCCACCACCTGGACGCCGCCGGACTCACCGAGGCCGAGTGGCGGCAGCGGTGGGAGGCTGAGCGTTGGTTCCTGGCCGCCGATGGCGAGTCCGGCAAACGCTACGGCAACGAGACCATCCGCATCACCCCCGACGGGCAGGTGTCGATCAAGCTGCCCGCGCCACTGGCGCACCTGGCCAACGCGCCGCACGGCCGCTACGTCCTCGCCTGCCGGGTGGCCTTCGCCCACCGTGGCACCGAATGGGCCGATCGCATTGAGGCCAACCGAGCCGTGGCTTACCGCATCCACCTGGACGTGGCGCGGGGACGCTGGTACATCACCGCCTCCTGGCAGATCCCTGCTGCCCCGACCATGCCCCTATCGGCTGCGCTTGCCGCAGGGGTGATCGGGGTGGACACCAACGCCGACCACCTGGCCGCCTGGCGCCTGGACGTCCACGGCAACCCCATCGGCAACCCACGCCGCTTCGTCTACGACCTGTCCGGGTCGGCAGACCATCGTGACGCGCAGGTCCGCCACGCCCTGACCCGCCTGCTGCACTGGGCAAGGGCCTGCGGGGTGAAGGCCATCGCCATCGAAGACCTCGACTTTCAGACGGAGAAGACCCGGGAAAAGCACGGCCGCCGCAAACGCTTCCGAAAGCTCATCTCCGGCATGCCCACCAGCAAGCTACGCGCCCGGCTCACCTCAATGGCCGACCAGAGCGGGATCGCGATCATCGCCGCCGACCCGGCCTACACCTCCAAGTGGGGCGCCCAGCACTGGCAAAAGCCCCTCACCACAAAGACTCGCACGACCACGCGCCACGACGCAGCCGCCGTGGCGATCGGCAGACGCGCCCAAGGGCACCCGATCCGGCGACGGACGGCACCGCCCCCTGCCCACCGGAGCGATGGACAGGGGCATCGGACCGTCCAGGCCGGAACGGACGCCTGCGGGCGTGAGGGACCCCGCCCCCACATCCCCGGACCACGGACACGATCCGTGCCGCCCGGACGCGGCACGAACGCGGGCGACCAGAACACTCAACACCGTTCGGAGCGTTCGACTGAGCACGTGCAACTCATGCTCAGCCCTTAGGAACGGTGCCCTTTCGGAGAGGGCCCCCCGCTTCTGGCACGTCAACGCGCCGCCTGCCAATCCGCCCTGACCTGCGCGAACGCATGAAAGTTTCACAAGCTGCCGCCTCGTACCGAGCGTCCATTGACACATGATCGACACAAACGTACCGTTTCGTGGGAGCGCTCCCAAGAAGCTGTGCGGGAGGGAAATGATGGGTCTTCGGTTCGGCATCCTCGGACCGGTACGGATTTGGCGAGACGGCGCGATGGCGCCGCTGGGCACGACGAAACAGCGGCTCCTCCTCACCCGCCTCCTGCTGGAGCCGAACCGCGCGGTCTCCCACGACCGCCTGTTCAGCGCGTTGTGGGAGGACAGCCCGCCCAAGTCGGCCCTGGCCAACGTACGCAGCTACGCAAACCTGCTGCGCAAGGACCTCGACGGCCGCCTGCGGGCGAACCCGCCCGGCTACCTCCTCACCGTCGAGGCCGGTGAGCTGGACGCCACCGAGTTCAACGAGCGGGTACGGCAGGGCCGTGACGCGATGGCAGGCGACCGTTACGAGGAGGCTCTGGGATATCTGACCGCGGCGCTCGACCTGTGGCGGGGAGCCGCGGCCGAGGACCTGCCCAGGACCGTCGGGGTGGCCGCCCAGCTCGACGCGCTGGAGGAGCAGCGCTACATGGCGATCGAGGAGTGCGCGCGGGCCCGCCTGGCGCTCGGCAGGCACAGCGAGGTCATCGGCGGCCTCCGGGAGACGCTGGCCCTGCGGCCCACCAGGGAGCGGCTGTGGGGGCATCTCATGGTGGCGCTGTATCGCACCGGAGACGTGGCGGGGGCGCTGACGGTGTATGCCGAGGCCAGGCAGGCGCTCGACCGCGAGCTCGGCATCGAGCCCGGGCCCGAGCTGACCGAACTGCACCATCTCATGCTGAACCGGGATCCCCGCCTGAGCGGCCCCGCGCTGGGCTGGCGCCGCCGCCGCCTCCGCTGCCACCGCCGCCCCGTCCGCCTCTTCCCAGGCTCCGCATGACCGCCGCCGCCCGTGCGCCTCTTCCCGGGCTCCGCATGACCACCGCGGCTCCCGTGCCGCCGGGTCTCCGGTCTCACGGTCCCGGATGACCATCGGGGGACCCGGCCTCGGCGGACTGGTAGCCCTGGGCCTGCAGGGTGAACAGCCGCCGGTAGAGCCCGTCGAGCATCATCAGCTCTTCGTGCGAGCCCTGCTCGGCCACCTGCCCGCCGTCGAGCACCACGAGCACGTCGGCCTCCCGCACGGCCCCCAGCCGATGCGAGATCAGCAGGCTCGTGCGTCCGGCCCGATGCTCGAGCAGCCGGTTGTGGATCTCGGCCTCGGCCTCCGCGTCGAGCCCCGAGCTCGGCTCGTCCAGGATCAGCAGGTCGTGTCCGTCGCCCAGCACCGCCCGGGCCAGCGCGAGCCGCTGCCACTGCCCGCCCGACAGCACCACCCCGGCCTCGGCCTCGGGGTCGGGTCCGAAGAACATCCTGGTCAGCAAGGTGTCGTAGCCGCGCGGCAGAGCGCTGACCGCGTTGTGGACGCCGGCCTTCCTGGCGGCGGCCTCGATCCGGGCGGCGGAGGCGGTCAGGTTGTCGCTCCCCGCCACGTCGCCGATCGCGATGTTCTCGGCGGCGGTCAGGTCGTACTCCATGTAGTCCTGGAACACCGCGCCGATCCGGCCGCGCAGCTCCTCGGGGTCGAGATCGCGCAGATCGACGCCGTCCCAAAGGATCGTGCCCCGGTCTGGGTCGTAGAACCGGCACAGCAGCTTGACGATCGTGCTCTTGCCCGCGCCGTTCCTGCCGACGAGTGCGACCGCCGAGCCGTACGGGATCGTGAAGCTGACGCCGCGCAGCGACCAGGGATGTTCGGGGGAGTAGCGGAACCATACGTCGCGGAACTCGATGCCGTGCCGCAGCGCCGGCGGGGACACCGGTCGCGCCGGTTGCCGCAGGTCGGGCTCCGCGCCGGTCACGGCCAGGTAGTGGTCGAAGTTCAGGAGTTGCTGGTGCGCCATCGTGACCTCGCTGACCAGCGCGGCGAGCGCCGATTGCACGCCCACGATCGAGGTGGCGAGCAGGGCTATGTCGCCCGCGGTGAGCCGCCCGTCTCGTGCGGCGAGCAGCGCCCAGATCAGGCCGGCCCCGGCGATCACGCCGGACAGCAGCCCGAGCCCGCCCTCGACGCCCAGCTCGCGGCGGTCGAGGTGGCGGCGTTCCGAGTCGGCCGCGGCACGTTCGGCGTTCATCCTGGACCGGAAGTACCGGCCCGCGCCGAACAGGCGCAGCTCCTTCGCGGCGCGGACGCTGGTGAGGAGCTGCCGGTAGAACAGCTGCCGGCGCTCCATCGGCCCGATCCGCCACATCATGGACGCCCGCTGGCGTGACAGGCGCAGCTCGGCGGCCAGCGCGGGCAGAGCGGCCACCAGGACCGCGCCCGCCAGCAGCGGGTTGACGACCAACAGCGCCCCGAGGAAGCCCAGCACCGTGACGAGCCCGCGGCAGATGGCCAGCGTCCCGGCGACCACCGCGCTCGGGGTGGCGCCGCCCGAGGTGTGGGCGAGGCTCATCCGGTCCAGGAACGCGGGGTCCTCGAATCTGGCCAGGCCGGTGAAGCGCTCGACGCCGGCGAAGAGCCGGTCCTGAGCCAGGCGGCCGGTGCGGCGCTCGAGCTCCTTGCGTACGTAGCGGGAGACGTGCGGGAGCACGATCGCCGCCACGCCTGCCGCCGCCAGCGCCACGCCCACGGCCACCAGCGCGGACGCGCCGCTCTGCTGGTGGGCGATCACGTCCAGCGCCGACTTGGTCAGCAAGGCGGCGGTCACGGGCACGGCCGCTTCGAGCAGGGCCAGCACGGCGTACGCGAGGATGTGCCACGGGCCTGACCGCCAGGCCAGGCCGAGCGCGCGCACCAGGGCCGCGGGGCTGGCCTTCATCCGCACGTCCGGCCCTCCCGCCACCGCCGACCCGGCTCCGTCCGCCTCCGCTGCCTGCGCCACCACCGTCGACGCGCCGCCTGCCGAGGTGGCGTCTGCCGAGGTTGTGGGGCTCATCGGGGTGGGATTCGGCGTCACGGCGGCTATGCCCTGGCGAGTGCGACGACCTGGCCGAGCCGCAGCCCGCTGGCTAGGATCCGGCCGCCGCCGCCCACCAGCGCGAACACCGGGAACGCCTGCGCCCGCAGCGCCGACGTGACCGGCCCGTCCATGTCCTCGACCACCACGCGGGCGACCGGTTCCAGCTGCTCCCGCTGCGGCCCCGCCAGCCCGCCCTTCTGGTCGACGACCACGGCGAGCACCTGCTCGCGGGGGAACTTCGCGGCCATGTCGAGGAAGCCCGGCATCGCCTCGTGGCAGGCGTCGCAGCCGGGCGAGAAGAAGCCCACGAGGACCGGCTCGGTGATCAGCTCACTGGAGACGGCGGACCCGTCGGTGGCCACGGTGGTGTACGGCGGCGCGACCGAGCCCTCGGTGAGTATCGCCTGCCGCCCGTCGGCGGAGCGCGAGGCGAGGGCCTCGGAGTGCTTGCGCAGCCGCCGGATCACACCGACGGTCAGCATCAGGTTCAGCAGGCACAGGACGCCCAGGAGGATGACAAAGGTGACGAGGTAGGGCATGGCTGGACTCCAGGTCAGGAAGCAGGTTGATCAGGTCGTCGCCGAGTCAGGACAGGCGGCGGAGCACCACTCCGAGCAGGGTGCCCCCGTCGATGAGGCCGCACTGGCGGGAGTCGAAGCTGGCCGAGGGGTTGTCGCCCAGCACCACGAGCCGGTCCGGCGCCACCCGGCGATCCGGCACCACCGGCCGGACCGAGTCGGGGACGGGATCGCCAGGAAGCGCCACCGCTCGCTTGACCATCCAGCGCCGCTCGGGCGGCAGGGGCTCGCCGGTCTCCAGCCAGTCGGGCGTCTCGAACACGACGACGTCCCCGGCCGAGATCGTGGCCAGCCCGGTCCGCCTGACCAGGAGCCGGTCGCCCGCGTGGAAGGTCGGCTCCATGCTGAGGCCGGACACCACGACGACGGTGAGCCGGCGCCGCAGGACCAGAGGGGCCGCCAGGAGCACGGCGACGGCAAGGAGACCGGCCGTCCACGCGAACATGGTCATCTACGTGGCCGTCAGCCGCAGGTGTACTGCCAGGGACCGCACGACTCGCCGGTGGCGCAGGAGGCACCCCAGGTGCAGCACTTGCGGATCAGGCACGTGGTGCCCTCCCACCAGCACGGACACGCGGCCTGCGCCGACTGCTCAGGGAGCACCTTGGCCAGCAGCCAGTCGCTCAGCTTTCCGATCTTCATGTGAACCGCCTCTCGTCGGGCGTTTTTGGGATCACCGAAGACGTTAGAAACGGGCCTGACAATTCACATACCAGCGAGGTACGCCACAGATACATTCGGCGCGAGTCAGGGTTCGCGCTCACCTTGGACGAGGTCTAACTCCCGGGGACGGGGAACAGCCGGCGTACGCCTCCGGCCAGCCAGATCGTGCCCAGCCCGGCGTACACGGCCAGCAGCGCAACGGCGGGCGAGCCGATGACCGCGGACGTGACGATCGCGACCCCCAGCAGGCCCGCCCAGCCGTACAGGATCCCGCGCCCGCGGGCCGAGCCCGTGTGCGTGGCCTCCTGCACCGGGGTGACCAGCGCCATCACCGCCACCCCCGCCGTGCCGAGCGCCTCCTGGCCGAGCGCGATGCCCGCCGCGAGCACCGCCGCCCCGGCGAGGAGTAGGGCGCAGCTCGCCATGGCCGCGCGGGCCTCGACGCCCTCGAAGAGCAGGCGGGTCGTCCTGGCGCGGGCCAGCCGCAGCACGGTCACCGCCTCGGCCAGCCACGCCGCCCAGTGCAGCACCGCGATGAGCACGAACACGATGATGAGCGGCGGGATCGTGGGCAGCAGGAAAACCATCCGCCAGCCGCCCCTGAACCTGCGCAGGCCCGCCAGCATCCGGTAGAGGGGGTTGCGCTGCTTCAGCGCCGTCACCAGGAGCTCCCTGGCCGGGTCGAAGCCGGGCTCGAGCCGGAGCACCTCGCGGAACGCCTCGGCGGCCGTCCTGGGATCGCCGGCGGCCAGCGCCGCGCGGCCGTACACGAGGTGCGCGGTGGCGCTCTCCGGATCCAGCCGAACGGCGTTCGCGGCGGCGGCCCTGGCCTGCTCCGTCTCCCCGAGCTTCTCGTGGGCCACCGCCAGCAGGCTCACCAGATCCGAGACCTGCGGATCGATGGCCAGCCCGCGGCCGGCCGCCTCGATCACCTCGCGGTACTGGCCCATCATCAGGTGCGCGCGGGCCAGCAGCTCCCAGCCCGACGCCTGCTCGGGATCGTGCGCCAGTGACGTCCGCACGGAGGCGACGGTCAGGTCCGGCCGGTCGATGTCGAGGTAGACCTTACCGGCGATGTAGTGCGGGAAGGACTGGTCGGGCGCCAGCCGTACCGCCTCCTGGGCGGCCGACACCGCCTCCGCGGTCCTGCCCTGCTGGACCAGCGCGAGGCCGAGCAGCGAGTGCGCGGTGAAGTGGTCGGGCCGTTCGGTGAGCACGCCGCGCAGCTCCCGCTCCGCGTCGGCCGGGCGGCGCATCTCCAGCAGCGTGCCGGCCCGCAGGATCGACTCGCGCGGGTTCACCACTTGCCCTTGATCCAGGGCATCAGCTCGTCCCACGCGCCGGACTCGTTGGCGTGCAGCACGTAGTTGCGCGCGGTGGCCAGCCACTCGCGTACCGCCGTGGGCCTGACGCCCTGGGCGGCGGCCAGCAGGTCGCCGGTGGTCATCGGGATCGGGCGGCCCGCGCTGATCGACTGCTGGAGCTTGACCTCCACCGCGCGGTCCACCAGGCCCTTGAGGTCCGCGCCGACGTAGTGGTCTGTGACCTTCGCCACCGCGTCGAAGTCCATCTCGGCCAGCGGCTTGTCGCGGCAGAGGATGCGCAGGATGGCCGCGCGCGCCGCGGCGTCCGGCGGCGGCACGAACACGAGCTGGTCGAAGCGCCCCGGGCGGCGGAACGCCACGTCGATGTACCAGGGCGCGTTCGTGGCGGCCAGCACCAGCACGCCCTCGTTGGCGCTCTGGTCCACGCCGTCGAGCTCGGCCAGGAACTGGTTGACCAGTTGCCGGGTGTGCGCCTGGCGCATGTCGGAGCGGCGCGCGGCCAGCGCGTCCACCTCGTCGAAGAAGAGCACGCACGGGCGGTTGCGGCGGGCCAGGTCGAAGGTCGCGCGCAGGTTGCGCTCGCTGGAGCCGACGTACATGTCGAGGATGTCGGCCAGGCCGACGTTGACGAACGCCGCGCCGAGCTCGCCCGCCGCGGCCCTGGCCAGGTGGGTCTTGCCGGCCCCCGGCGGGCCGTACAGCAGGACGCCGCCGCCGGCGCGCTTGCCGTACGCGGCGAACAACTCGGGCTGCTGGATCGGCAGCAGCAGCTTCACCCGCAGCGACTCCTTGACCGCCTCCATTCCGGCCACGTCGGCGAAGGTCTGCTTCGACTTCTCCACCTCGGCCCCCGAAGGCGCGTCGGCTGGTGCGGCATATGCCGGTGCCGCGTAGGCGGGCGCGGCGGGCGGGGGCGGGGCGGTCAGGCGGGCGGCCAGTTCGGGATCGGCGACGGACGGGTCACGGGAGACCGCCTCGTGGTAGCGGTGACCAGCCCTGCCCGTGTCCCCCTCGCCGAGCAGCGCCCTGGCCGCGAGCACGCCCATGCGCGGCGGATATCCGGGTGTGGCAAGGAACGGCTCAAGCGCCGACAGCGCGGCGCTGTGGGCACTCTGCCGTACGAACGCCTCGGCCAGCCCCGCCGTGATGTCCGGGTCCTTGGGCGCGAGCACGAGAGCGGCGCGGAACTCGGCCTCCGCGTCGGCCAGATAGCCCTTGGCCAGGAGCTGCTCGGCGAGATGCCGCCGGAGAGGGAGGTTGTCCGGAGACAGGCGTGCCGCCTCGCGGAGCGCCTGGAGGCCGGCATCTTCGAGCACGTGCCTGGTCCCTTCTGTCACAGGATTCGGTCGTCCCTAAAACTACGCAGACTATCGAGATCCGGTGCATAGAGTGCAGCGTGGGGTGGTAGTGCTGGGTCTACCTCGGGTTCTCGCGGCAGCGCCCATGTGCGGACGCGCTCCGGTCGCTTGGATCGATGGCATGACGATCACGCACACGCTTCCCGGGCGCTGGGTCGAGGGCGCCGGTCTGGTGCTCGGCCCGTCGCTGCTCATCGCCGGGGTGCTCATCCGGGCCGGCGAGGGCGACTTCTTCCCCGACCAGCTCGCCGCCTACGCCGCGCGGCCGGACCAGATGGTCCTGTCCTACAGCCTGTTCGCGGCCGGGGTCGTGCTGCTGTGGCCCGCGGTGACCGCGCTCGCCCGCACGGTCGGCGCGAAGCACCCGGGCTGGGCGCGGTGGGGCGCCACGCTGGTGATACTCGGGCTGTTCGGGCGGGTCTTCCACGCCGGGGTGAGCCACCTGGCCTTCCACCTCGTGGACGCCCTCGGACTGGAGGCGGCGCAGCGGGCGGTCGCGGCCACCTACGGCGCGTTCCACGTGTTCAAGGCGGTCAACGTCTGCATCATGGGCGGCTGGATCGTGCTCGCCGTCGGCGCCTACCGCGCCAGGGCGCTGGGCGTGGCCAGGTGCGTCTGCCTGGCCCTGGCCGCCGGGCTGCCGCTGGGCGTGCTCAAGGGCAGCAGCGACCCGATCTCGCTGATCGCCCTGGCCGGGCTGGCGGTCGCCCTCGTGCCCCTCGGCGTCGCCGTGCTGCGCGACGGCCCCGCTCCCCGCTGGTGGGCCGTCGCCCTCACCGTCGGCCTGATCCCGGCCGCGTTCTTCTTGGGCCTGTCCGGCTGAGCTAGGCGGCCAGGAGCTTGACGATCGCCGCGACGCCGATGCAGACGATCACGCCGCGCAGGATCGGGGCGGGCAGCCTGCGGCCCACACGGGCGCCGAGGAAGCCGCCGATCATCGAGCCCAGCGCCACCAGCAGCACGGCGAGCCAGTCCACGTCGGCGACCAGCGTGTAGAGGACGGCGGCGGTGAAGTTCACCAGCAGGGCGAGCACGTTCTTGGCCGCGTTGATGCGCTGCAGGTCCTCATGCAGGAGGATGCCCATCAGGCCGATGAGCAGGATGCCCTGCCCGGCGCCGAAATAGCCGCCGTACGCGCCGGCTGCCAGTGTGCCCAGCCACAGCCACGGGCCGCCGTGCGTGCGCCCCGGGTGGGCGGCCAGCATGCGGCTGAGCCTGGGCTGGATCACGACCAGCACGCAGGACAGCGCGATCAGCACGCTGACGATCACGTTGAAGCTGCTCTCGGGCAGGTTGAGCAGCAGCAGGCCGCCGGCCAGCGAGCCGACGACGGAGGCGGGGGCCAGCCTGAGCAGCCGCTCGCGCTGGCCCTTCAGCTCGGGCCGGTAGCCCATGACACCGGTGAGGCCGCCGGGGACCAGGCCGATGTTGTTGGAGACGTTCGCGACGATCGGCGGCAGGCCGACCGCCAGCAGCGTGGGGAACGTGATCAGCGATCCGGACCCGACCACGGTGTTGATGCCCCCGCCCACGACGCCGGCTGCCAGCACCGCGACCATCTCCCAAGGTGTCATGCCATGAGACTTTAGGGCATGTCTTATCTTCTAAGACGAATGGTCCCGCCATGTGAGACGCATGGTGTGGAAAACCGCAGGTGGATCCGGGCGCGCACATCATTCCGCCGCCCTGGCCAGGGTACCTAGCGTTCCCGGTCATGATGGGAAAGTTGTTCGACGTCCCGCGCCGGGCGTCGGCGGGGGTGTGTGCCCTGCTCGTGCTCGTCGGAGTGATCATGTTGACCGTCATGGCGAACAGCACGATGCAGCCGCTGCCCGCCTCCGCGCCGGCCGGGGAGTTCAGCGCCGAGCGGGCCCTGCGCCACCTCGAGAGGTTCGCCACCGAGAGCCGCCCGATCGGCAGCCAGGCCGGTGACCGGGCCAGGGACTACCTCGCCGGGCAGCTGCGCGCGGCGGGGCTCGACGTGCGGGTCCAGCGGGCGATCGGCGCGAACCCGTCGACGGGGCTGGCGTCGTTCGGGCAGGTGGACAACGTCGTGGCCACGGCGAAGGGCGCCGATCCGACCGGGACGGTGCTGATCGCCGCGCACTACGACTCCGCGGCGATGGGTCCTGGCGCCTCCGACGACGCCGCCGCGGTGGCGGCGATGCTGGAGACGGTACGGGCGCTCAAGGGCGCCGCGCTCCGCAACGACCTGGTGCTGTTGATGACGGACGGCGAAGAGGACGGAACGCTGGGCGCCGAGGCGTTCGTCAGGGAGCACCCGCTGGGCCGCGCGGGCGGGGTCCTGCTCAACTGGGAGGCCAGGGGAGTGAGCGGCCCGTCACTGATGTTCGAGACGTCCAGGAAGAACGCCGGGCTGGTCGAGACGTTCGCGAGCGCCGTGCCGCACCCGCGCGGCGACTCCACGATGGTGGAGATCTACCGGCTGCTCCCCAACAACACGGACTTCACCCCGATGTCCAAGAGCGGCTTCACCGGCATGAACTTCGCCTACATCGAGGGCTCGTCGCGCTATCACACCGCCGACGACTCGCTCGCCCACCTCGACCGGGGCAGTCTGCAGCACCACGGCTCGAACATGCTGGCGCTGGCCCGCGCCCTCGGGAACGCCGACCTCCAGGCGCTGGCCTCCGACCACGACGTCACCTATTTCCGCGTTCTCGGGACCATGGTCACGTACTCGAACGCGCTCGTCTGGCCGCTGGCCGTGCTCGCGGTGGTGGCGGTGGCCGGGCTGGCGCTGCTCGCGCGCCGGCGGCGGCTGATCAGCCTGCCCAGGCTCGCCGCGGGCGCGGTGTCCGGCGTCGTGCCGCTGGTGCTCGCGGTGGCCCTGGCGCAGGGGCTGTGGGAGGTGCTGGTGGCCGCGAGGCCCGCGTACGACGGGATGGGCGGGCTGCTGCACCACCCGCGGGTGTTCCAGGTGGCCGTCGCGGTGCTGTCGGGGCTGGCGCTGCTCTGCTGGTACCTGCCGCTGCGCCGCCGCCTCGGGCCCGCGGCGCTCGCCGTCGGGGCGCTGGCCTGGCCTGCCGGACTCGGCCTGCTGTGCGCCCAGGTCGCGCCGGGCGCGTCGTTCGTGTTCACGCTGCCCGCGCTGTTCTGCGCGCTCGGCGGGACGGCCGCGATCCTGCTGCGTGGCGCGGTCCGGCCGGTGGCGGCGGCGACGCTGGGCACGGTCATGGCGGCGATGCTGCTGCCCGCCCTGGCCGGGAACGCGTTCGACGGGATGGGCCTCGCGCTCGGCGGGGCGCCCGCGCTGGTGCTGGCGCTGTTCGGGCTGACGGTGCTGCCGATCGTGGAGCTGTGCCTGCCGGAGCGGGTGCCGAGCCTGGTCCCTCTGGCCGCCGCCGGGCTCGCCGTGGTGCTGGTCGGCGGCGGGCTGGCCACCGACGGCTTCGACGCGGACGACCCGCTGCGCACGCACCTCGCGTACGTGCTGGACGCCGACGCCAGGACCGCGAGCTGGGTCAGCGCCGACCCGGAGCCGCCCGCCTGGACCAGGAAGTACGTGTCGAGCCATGACACGGCGAAACTGCCTCCCGGCTACGCCCGCGGCACCTCGCTCTGGACGGGACCCGCGCCGGTGACCAGGGCCGCCGAGCCCCGCGTCACCGTGCTTTCCCGCGACGGCGACACGGTCAAGCTCCGCGTGACCGCCGGCCGGGCGGCCCGCTCGGTCACGCTGAGAGTCGAGCGGCCCATCACCGGGGCGAGCGCCGCCGTGGCCGGCATGGCCCCCGTGAGCGTCGAGGTCACCGGCACGCGGGCCAACACCTGGCCCGGCGAGATCCGCTTCCGCGGCCTGCCCGATTCCGGTGCGGAGATCACCGTGCGAGTGCCGCGGACCGGCGGGTTCAGGGTGACCGCCATCGCCGAGACCGACGGACTCCGGCAGGTGCCCGGCTTCGTCCCGAGGCCGGCGGGTGTGGTGGCGGCGACGCGCGAGGACGGCGACCTGGTGGCGGTCACCCGTACGTACACGATCAGCGCGAGATGAGCGCCCGCTTGAGGATCTTGCCGGTGGGGCTCATCGGCAGCTCGTCCACGAACGAGATGCGCCGCGGATACTTGTAGGCCGCCACCCGCTCCCGCACGAAATCGCGCAGGTCCGCGCAGGTCACCGCGGCGCGTACGGCCACCACGGCCTCGATCTCCTCCCCGAGCCCCGGGTGCGGCACGCCGAAGACCGCCGCCTGCCGCACCGCCGGGTGCTCGTACAGGACCTCCTCGACCTCCCGCGGATAGACGGTGTAGCCGCCGCGGATGATCACATCGCGGCGGCGGTCCACCAGGTAGAAGTAGCCGTCCTCGTCCACCCTGCCGAGGTCGCCGGTGTGGAACCAGCCGTCGCGGACGGCCTCCGCGGTGGCGGCGGGGTCGTTCCAGTAGCCCTTCATCACGTTGGGGCCGCGCACGACGATCTCGCCGATCTCGCCGCGCGGCGTCTCGCGGCCGTCCTCGTCGACGATCTTCATCTCGATGCCCTTGATCGGCCAGCCGATGGAGCCGGGCCTGCGGTGGTGGCCGCCCCGGTTCGTGGCGGCCACGGGGGACGTCTCGCTGAGCCCGTACCCCTCGATGATCTCGCAGCCGAACCTGGTCTCGTACGCGCGCTGCACGTCCAGCGGCAGCGCCGCCCCGCCGGACGCGCGGACGCGCAGCATCGACAGGTCGGCGGCGCCGGGATGGTCGAGCAGCGAGATGTACATGGCGGGCACGCCGTGGAAGACCGTCACCCCGTCGCGCCTGATCACCTCCAGCGCCCGCCCCGCCTCGAACCGCCGCAGCAGCGTCAGCCGCGCGCCCGCGTGCACGGTCGCGTTGAGCGAGCACGTCTGCCCGAACGTGTGGTAGAGCGGCAGCGCCCCCAGAACCACGTCGTCCACGCCGAGCGCGTGCATGCGGGCCACGGTGGCGGCGTTGCCGCCCAGGTTCGCGTGGGTCAGCTCGATGCCCTTCGGACGGCCCGTCGTCCCGGAGGTGTAGTGGATGACGGCTGTGTCGCCGTCTCCGGTGGCGGCGATCTCCCGCTCGCCCGCCACGCCCCGCAGCAGCCTGCGGAACTCCTCGGGCACGACGAAGAAGCAGTCCGCCTTCGTGCCCGCCGAGCCCGCCTCGGCGGTCTCCGCGAACGCGTGCCAGGCGATCAGCAGCCGCGCCCCGCAGTCCCCCAGGTACGCGGCGATCTCCCGCCGCTTCAGCAGCGGGTCCAGCGGCACCACGATCGCCCCGATCCGCAGCACCCCGTAATAGACGACGCCGAACTCCGGCACGTTCGGCAGCATGATCGCGACCCGGTCGCCGGCGCCGATCCCGCGGCCCCGCAGCAGCCCCGCGAGCCGGGCGCTCAGCTCGTCGAGCCCGCCGTAGGTGAGCTCCGCCTCGTCCAGCGTGAGAACCGCTCTGCCGCCGAGTCGCCCGGCGGCGATGTGGAGCCGGTCAGCGAGGTTCATGGCAAGACCGTACGTCCGCTCTTCCTCGCCCCTCATCGGTCGCGGTGACCAGTCTTTCCCGCCCGGCATTGGTGGGGAGCGAGTCCTGCAGCGCGATCGCCACGAGCAGCTCGACGAGATCGCTGATCGAGCGCAGGCTGCGCCCCGTGCGCTCCTGGATCCGGCGCAGCCGGTATTGAGCGGTGTTCGGATGGATCTGCAGCCGCTCGGCAGCGGCCCGCAGGTTCAGGTCGGCGGCGGCGAACGCCCTGATCGTGGCCGTCAGCACGCCGCCCCGCGCCCGGTCCTCGGCCAGCAGCGCCGTGATGCGCGGGTCCACCAGGTGGCGGGCGGTGTCGTCGGCCTTCAGCGCCAGGTACTGGAACGGCGTGATCCGCGGCAGCGCCGCCACCCCGCCCTCCTCGGGCACGAAGTCCAGCACCGCCCTGGC
The DNA here is from genome assembly GCF_044466425.1 of Nonomuraea sp. NPDC049400. NCBI lineage: Bacteria > Bacillati > Actinomycetota > Actinomycetes > Streptosporangiales > Streptosporangiaceae > Nonomuraea > Nonomuraea sp. NPDC049400. Next base: position 18,141 of record NZ_JBITMP010000004.1, on the reverse strand, counting down.
CTCCTGGTACGCCTGCGGGATCTGCGCCGTCCCCGCCGACACCGTGCTGATGCCCATGGCCAGCCTGATCCCCTCGCGGGCCAGGCCCTCCAGCACCGCCTGCAGCCGGTCGCACAGCTCCTCGGGGCCGGTGCCGGGGCCGAGCACGGGGATCGCCACGATCTCCGACTGGCGCACGACCGACAGCGTACGGGTGACGTTCCCGCCGGTCCTGGCGATGGCCGCGCAGGCCGCGTGCCTGGCGTCGGCGCCCTCGTCGAAGGCCGCGGGCGGCCCGGCGAGCACGGCGATCACCACGAGCAGCGGCGTGCGCGCGTCCGGGGCGAGACCGTGGGCCTGCGCCGCCGCCAGCTCCCTGCCCCGCGTCGGCACGCAGCCCGCCAGCAGCGTCTCCAGCAGGTCACGGCTCTCGCGCACCGCCTCGGCGGCCGCGTACTGCTGGAACTCCATGTACGCGTTCGCCGTGTGCGTGCTGGCGAAGTCCGAGTACCGCATCAGCGGCGCAACCAGCGACAGCGCCGCCTCGCGACCGGCGTACGAGTGCCCGGCCCGCTCGACCACCGCCTCCCAGAAGACCCGCTGCCCGACCCTGAACGCGTTGATGTAGTCGGCCAGCGGCACCCCCGCCCTGGCCCGGCGCATGGCCGGCCGGCGGGTGAACGAGATGTCCCCGTGCGTGACCGTGCGCTCCTCCAGCAGCACGGCCAGCTTGGCGCGGTAGTGCCTGACCACGTGCTCCCGCACGTCGGCGTGGAAGTCCGGCCCCTGCGCCGCGTAGACCGGGATCTCCCTCAGTATCGCGGCGAGCGCGGCATCGGCCAGCGCGTCGACGTCGGTGAGCAGCTCGGAGAGAATCCGCGCGCGTTCCACGCGGACGGCTTCCACGGTGTACGAACCAGTGGACATGCCCGGGATGATCCATGGCCGTCGCCGGGAGGTCAACGGGTTGTGACCGGTCCGAGACCCACCCTGTGCTCAGCGGACAACTCGCCTGAAACATCTTGGGTCACCGTGCCCAATGCGGCCTGTGACCGGCCGATCCTACGCTGAGCCCACCTTCAGAACATTGTTCTCCAGGAGGCCGGATGCTGGAGGTAGACGATCTTACCGTCCGCTTCGGCGGCATCACGGCGCTGGACGGCGTGGGCTTCGAGGTGGCGCGCGGGGAGATGGTGGGGCTCATCGGGCCGAACGGCGCCGGCAAGACCACCCTGTTCAACTGCCTCACCCGGCGGTACGAGGCCGGCTCGGGGACGATCGTGTACGAGGGCAGGGACCTGACGGCCGTGGCCCCCTACGCGATCGCGGAGCTGGGCATCGCCAGGACGTTCCAGAACCTCGGCCTCTTCCCCCGGCTGCCGGTACGCGACAACGTGCTGGTCGGCGCGCACCACAGGGGCCGCGCCGGCTTCCTCGGCGCGGGTCTGCGGCTGCCCGGCGTACGCCGCGAGGAGCGCGCGCTGCGCGCGGACGCCGACGCCGTGATCGAGCGCCTGGGCCTGACCGGCGTGGCCGACCATCCGGCGACCGGGCTGCCGTTCGGGACGCTCAAGCGGGTCGAGCTGGCCCGCGCGCTCGTCGGCAGGCCCCGGCTGCTGCTGCTCGACGAGCCGGTGAACGGGCTGAACGCGGCCGAGGTCGAGGAGTTCGCGGGCACGCTGGGTGCGATCCGGTCCGAGTACGACCTGACGGTGATCGTGGTCGAGCACCACATGGGCTTCGTCATGGGGATCTGCGAGCGGATCGTGTGCCTCGACTTCGGCCGCAAGATCGCCGAAGGGCCGCCGGGCGAGGTGCAGCGCGACCCCGGCGTCATCGAGGCGTACCTGGGGACGGCCGTGAGTGAGCGAAGCGAGCGAACAATCGAACAAAGCACTCATGGAGTCATGCGACCGACGAAGGAGGGCGCATGACTCTCGTCGTGGAGGACCTGGTGGCCGGGTACGGGGACGCCCGCGTGCTGCACGGCGTGAGCCTGACCGTCGGCGAGGGGGAGATCTGCGCGATTCTCGGGCCGAACGGCGCGGGCAAGACGACGCTGCTGCGTGCCCTGTCCGGCATGGTGAGAGCACGTGGCCGGGTCTCGCTCGACGGCAGGGACCTGGCGGGCCGCTCGCCCGACGCGCTCGCCCGGCAGGGCGTGGCCCACGTGCCGGAGGGGCGGGGCACGTTCATGCCGCTGACCGTCGAGGAGAACCTCCGGCTCGGCGCCTTCGTCCGGCGCGGACGTGCCGAAGTGGAAGCGGACCTCGAACGAGTCCACACGTACTTCCCGGTGCTGAAGAGCCGGCTCAAGCAGGCCGCGGGCAGCCTCAGCGGCGGCGAGCAGCAGATGCTGGCCATCGGCCGGGCCCTCATGCTGCGGCCCCGGCTGCTCCTGCTCGACGAGCCGTCGCTCGGCCTGGCCCCGCTGGTCACCCGGGAGCTGTTCCGCATCGTCCAGGCCGTCAACGCAGAGGAGCGGACCACCGTGGTCGTCGTCGAGCAGAACGCCCATCTCGCGCTCGGCATCGCCCAGCAGGCGCACGTGCTGGAGACCGGGCGGATCGTCCTGTCGGGCACGGCCGAGCAGATCAGGGCCGATGAGCAGGTCGCGCAGTCCTACCTGGGATACCGGGTGTAGCCGATGGGCGGATTCCTGCAGCAGGTCGTCGAGGGGCTCGGCGCGGGCGCCATCTACGCCAGCCTGGCGCTGGCCCTGGTGCTGATCTACCAGTTCACCGGCATCGTGAACTTCGCCCAGGGCGAGCTGGCCATGTTCGCCACGTACGTCGCCTGGCAGTGCGTGGCCGCCGGGCTGCCGTTCTGGCTGGCGCTGGCGCTCACGCTGGTGGTGTCGTTCGCGGGCGGGATGCTGATCGAACGGGTGATCATCCGGCCGGTCGAGGGCGCACCCGAGCTGACGCTGGTCATCGTCACCGTCGGGCTGTTCATCTTCGTCAACGCCGCCGCCGGGTGGATCTGGACGTTCCTGATCAAGGACTTCCCCAACCCGTTCCCCGGCGGCGCGCTGGAGGCGGCCGGGATCAGCGTGAGCTTCTCGACGCTCGGGGTGCTCGCCGTGGTGGCGGTCGTCATGGGGCTCCTGTACCTGCTCTTCCAGCACACCAAGATCGGGCTGGGGATGCGGGCGGTGGCGAGCAACCCCGAGTCGGCGCGGCTGGTCGGGATCCGGGTGGGCTGGACGCTCGCGCTCGGCTGGGGACTGGCGGCCACCGTGGGCGCGGTGTCGGGGGTGCTGGTGGCGCCGCTGCTGTTCCTGGAGCCGAACATGATGGGCGGCGTCCTCATCTACGCGTTCGCGGCGGCGACCCTCGGCGGCTTCGACAGCCCGGTGGGGGCCGTCGTGGGCGGGCTGATCGTCGGGGTGGCGGAGACGCTGGCCGGCGCCTACGTCGGGTTCATCGGGTCCGACCTCAAAGTGGGGGTGCCGCTGATGATCATCCTGGGTGTGCTCCTGCTGCGGCCCCGTGGCCTGTTCGGGCGAGCGGTGGTGGAGCGGTCATGAGCGCAGCGGCACCCACCCCTGCTTCCACGGCATCCACCCCCACTTCCAAAAGGACGCCCGCCACGACGTCGCCCGCAGTCCGCCGGCGGTGGGCAGCGGCAGCGGCGCTGCTGGCGGCCGCGTGTTACGCCCCCTTCCAATTGGCCCCCTTCCACGTCTTCCAGCTCACGATGGTGCTGGTCTACGCGGTGGCGCTGCTCGGGCTGAACCTCCTCGTCGGCCACGCGGGCCAGATCTCGCTCGGGCACGGCGCGTTCTTCGCCGTCGGCGCGTACGCGACCGCGATCCTCCTCGACCGCTGGGCGCTCCCGTACCCATTGACCCTCCCCGTCGCGGCGGGGGCGGCGTTCGTGCTTGGCCTGGCGTTCGGCCTGCCGGCCATGCGGCTGCGCGGTCTCTACCTGGCGCTCGTCACGCTCGCCGTGGCCATCTTCCTGGTGCCGCTGCTCAAGCGCTTCGAGGCGGTCACCGGCGGCTCCATGGGGCTGACGCTGGCCAAGCCCGCGCCGCCCGCCTGGAGCGGCCTGGCCGAGGACCAGTGGCTGTACTTCCTCGCCCTGCTCGTCGCCGTCGCGGCGTTCCTGGTGGCGGGCAGCCTGCTGCGCTCGAGGGTGGGCCGGGCGCTGCACGCCATCAGGGACGACGAGGCCGCGGCCGAGGTCATGGGCGTGCGGCTGTCGTCCTACAAGACGCTCGCGTTCGCGTGGAGCGCGATGTTCGCCGGAGCGGCGGGCTGCCTCTACACGTGGGTGATCGGGTTCGTGTCGCCGGACTCGTTCACCGTCAACCTGTCGATCACCCTGCTGGCCGGACTGGTCGTCGGCGGGCTCGGCTCGCTGTCCGGCCCCGTGCTGGGCGCGCTGTTCGTGATGTTCGTGCCGAGCATCGCGCAGGACATCAACGACGCCGCTCCCGGCGTCGTCTTCGGCCTGCTGATCATCGCGGTGATGTACGTGGCCCCGGCGGGGCTCGCCGGGCTGGCCGGGCGCTTGGTCAAGAAAGTTCCCCGGAAGGAGTAAGAGCGATGCGTGTATCTGCGATCGGGGCTGCTGCGGTGCTTCTCCTGGTCGCCGCCTGCGGGGGGCGGGACAGCGGCGGCGGCGCGGGCACGGCGGCGTCGGGCCAGTGCCAGGGACAGCAGACGACCGGCATCACCGACAAGACCATCAAGCTGGGCGGCATCTACCCGCTGTCCGGCCCCGCCTCCGCCTACGGGGACATCCCCAAGGGCATCAAGGCGTACTTCGACTACATCAACGCGGAGAAGGGCGGCATCGGCGGGCGCAAGGTCGAGTTCGTCGTGCGCGACGACGGCTACCAGCCGCCCAAGGCCGTCGAGGAGGCGCGCAGGCTGGTGGAGCAGGAGCAGGTGTTCGCCCTGTTCCAGACGCTCGGCACGCCCTCGACCACCGCCACCTGGGACTACACGAACCAGCGCAAGGTCCCGCAGATCTTCGTCGCCACCGGCGCCTCCAAGTGGGGCACCGACACCGCGCACCCGTGGACGATCGGCTGGCAGCCCAACTACGTCTCCGAGGCCCGCGTCTACGCCCAGTACCTCAAGAAGGACAAGCCCCAGGCCAAGGTCGCCGTCCTCTACCAGAACGACGACTTCGGCAAGGACCTGCTCGGCGGGTTCAAGCGGGCCGTCGAGGGCACCGGCATCACGATCGTGGCCGAGCAGAGCTACGAGGTGACCGACCCCAGCATCGACCCCCAGATGCGCAACCTCGCCGAGTCGAAGGCCGAGGTGTTCCTCGACATCACCACGCCCAAGTTCGGCTCGCAGGCGCTGGCCGCCGACGCCAGGAACACGACCTGGAACCCGCTGCACATCGTCAACAACGTCGCCGCCTCGATCACCGTGCTCAAGCCCGTCGGCTTCGCGAACGTGCAGGGCGTCGTCTCGGCCACGTACTACAAGGACCCCAACGACCCGACCTGGCAGAACGACCCCGAGATGACGCTGTACAGGCAGAAGATGCAGCAGTACGCGCCCGGCGCCGATCCGAACATCCCCTACCACACCTTCGGCTGGGCCGTGGCGAACAGCTTCCACAAGGCCATGGAGGCGGCCAAGTGCCCGACCCGCGAGGGGCTGCGCGACTCCGTACGCGACCTCAAGGGCGTCAAGATCGACATGCTGCTGCCCGGCGTGACACTCGACACCGGTCAGGCGGACGGCTTCCCGATCGAGTCGATGCAGCTCATGACGTTCAAGGGAGAGCGCTGGGAGCTCTTCGGCGACGTCATCGACACGCGGAAGGAGTTCGGCCCCCTCACGGGGTGATGGGCCTCACCGGGTGATGGTGCCCGCCCTGACCAGCCAGTCGACCGCCTCGGAGATGGCCTCGAGCGGCGCGTATCGGGGCCGGTGCCCCAGGAGCCGCTCGGCCTTCTCCATGCTGCAGTGGGGGCTGTAGGCGATGTGGTCGTACGTGATCTGCGCGTCCTCCTCCGACACCGTCTCCCGCCACCGCTCGAACGGCAGGAAGGTCAGCCGCGCCTCCCGCCCGAACCAGCCCGCCACCGCCTCGGCGTAACCGCGCAGCGTCAGGGCGGTGGTGGCGACGGAGTGGAAGCTCTCGCCCACGGCGACGGACGGGTTGACCATGGCGTCCACGAACAGCCGCGCCACGTCGTCGGCGTGCACGTGCTGGACGGTCTCCATGCCGAAGTTCGGCAGCGCCAGCTCGGCGCCGTCGGCCAGCGTCTGGAACACGGCGGGGTTGACGTTGCCCGCCGGGTTGACCGGCACCCAGCCAGGCCCGGTGATGTGTCCGGGGTGGATGATCGTGGCGGGGAAGCCGTCGCGATGCGCGCGTTCGAGGAGGTGGGCCTCGATGGCGGCCTTCTGCTTGCCGTACTCGCCGATCGGGCGCTTGGGCATGTCCTCGGTCGTCGGCACCCGGCTGCTCGGCCCGTGCGTCCAGATCGTCCCGCAGTGCAGGAAGTGCCGGACCCGCCCGGTCAGCGCCGCCGCCAGGTCGCGGGCGCTGGACTCCGTGAAGCAGATGAGATCGATGACGACGTCCGCCTCCAGGTCGGCGATCCGCCGCCCGAACGTGCCGTCGGCGTCCTCCGCCTCGCGGTCGGCGGTGATGGCGGTGACCCGCTGCCAGGCCCCGTGCGGGCTGTAGGGCTCGCGCTTGCCCCTGCTCACGGCGACGACGTCGTGTCCGGCGTCGACCAGCCGGGGGATTAGATATGTGCCGATATGACCGCTGGCACCAATCACCGCTACTCGCATGCGCCCAGCGTAGACCCGCCGTCTCGGCGGTCAACCATCCCGATACGCTGCTGAACGTCCCATTTCGGAGGTTGGTACGTGTCGGGGGTTGTCGCGGCGTTCGCCGCCCTGGTGTCCGTTGCGGTGCTCGGCTACCTGATCGGGATGGGCGGTCTGCTGCGCGCCAGCGACGAGTTGGTCCTGTCGCGGCTGGCCTTCTTCGTGGCTACTCCCGCGCTGATGTTCGCCACGGTGTCCCGTGCCGACCTGCGCACGCTCTTCTCGCCGGTGCTGCTGACCGAGGTGGTGGCGGTGGCCTGCGTCCAGCTGGTCTACGTGCTGGTGGCGAGGCTGGCCTGGCGGCGCGACCGCCGCGAGGCGACGATCGGCGCCCTGGCCTCGTCGTACGTCAACGCGGGCAACCTCGGCGTGCCCATCTCGATCTACGTGTTGGGCGACGGCGCACTGGTCGCCCCGATCCTGCTCTTCCAGCTGATCGTCATCACCCCGATCTCGTTCCTGATCCTCGACAAGGGGGCGCGCTCGGCGCGTGCGGCGCTGCTCCTCCCGCTCCGCAACCCGCTCACGGTCGCCTCACTCCTCGGCCTCGCCTTCGCGCTCAGCGGGATCTCCCTCCCCGAGCTGGCCATGCGCCCGGTCGAGCTGCTCGGCGGCGCCGCCGTGCCCGTGGCGCTGCTGGCGTACGGCCTCAGCCTGTACGGCTCCCAGCGCACCCCCAAGGACCCCGAGACGAACGGCGTCGGCAAGGACGTCTTCCTCGCGGTCGCGCTGAAGGCCTTCGTCCAGCCGGCCATCGCCTACCTGACCGCCCGCCTCGCCCTCGGCCTCGACGGCAGCGACCTCCTGGCCGCCACCCTGTTCGCCGCCCTGCCGACCGCGCAGAACATCTACGTGTACGCGGTGAACTACGACACGGGCCGCCGCCTGGCCCGCAGCGCGGTGCTGCTGACCACGGGCCTGTCCATCCCGATCATGACCACGATCGGCGCGGTCCTCGGGTGATTACCATGAGGGTGTGCTTCGCTCCGTGTGGGACGAGCCCCGTCCCTCCGACCCTCCGTTACGCGTCTGGCGGGACTGGGCGCTCGTAGGGGTGCTCGTGCCGGTCGCGGTGCTCGAAGGGGCCCTGCGCCCGGAGCTGCCGTGGCGGGCCGTCGCGGTGGCCATGACCGTCGGGCTGGTGCCCACGCTGCTGTGGCGCCGCACCAGGCCGCTGCTGATGCTCGCGACCGCCTTCGTCACCACGAGCCTGGCTCCGCTGCTCATGGGCGGCGTGCGGCCGGAGACGTACACGATGGTGTTCCTGCTGCTCGTGGTGTACGCGCTGTTCAGGTGGGGGTCGGGACGCGAGGCCGCGACCGGGCTGGCGATCATGCTGGTCGCGGTCGGCGTCTCGGTCGCCTTCTACGGGCTCGCGCCCGCCGACGCCGTCGCCGGGTTCGCCGTCATGTTCTCGGCCATCGCCCTGGGCCTCGCGGTCCGGTACCGGGCCAGGGCGCGGATGCGCGAGCTCGAGCAGGTCAAGCTGCTCGAGCGCGAGCAGCTGGCCCGCGACCTGCACGACACCGTGGCTCACCACGTGTCGGCCATGGCGATCCGCGCGCAGGCGGGCCTGGCGACGGCGGCCTCGCAACCGGAGGCCGCGACCGACGCGCTCCGCGTGATCGCGGCCGAGGCGTCGCGTACGCTCGCCGAGATGCGCGCCATGGTCCGCCTCCTGCGCCGAAACGAGCCGGCTGAGCTGTCGCCGGGGCGGCAGATCGCCGATCTCCGACAGCTCGCCGGTCACGCCCGCGTCGGCCCATCCGTCGACGTGGAGCTCTTCGGCGACCTCGACGGCCTGCCGCCGTCGGTCGGGGCCGCGATCTTCCGCATCGCCCAGGAGTCGGTCACCAACGCCCGGCGGCACGCCCGCCACGCCACCCGCATCGCGATCCAGGTCGCCGCCGACGACACGTCGGTGCGCCTGCGCGTGAGCGACGACGGCGACACCAGCTCCGTACGCTCGATTTCGTCGCCCGGCTACGGGCTCATCGGCATGATCGAACGCGCGGGCCTGCTCGGCGGCACCTGCGAGGCAGGGCCGAACCCCGACCGGGGCTGGACCGTGACCGCCGTGCTGCCCCGCGCCGGGACGGCGACATGACCGCCGGGGGCGAGGGCATCCGGGTGGTCGTCGCCGACGACCAGGAGATCGCCCGCACGGGGCTCAGGATGATCCTCGACGCGCAGCCCGGCATCGAGGTCGTCGGCGAGGCCGCCGACGGGCGGCGCGCCGTGGAGCTGGCGCGGCGCCTGCGCCCCGACGTGTGCCTGTTCGACATCCGCATGCCCGGCCTCGACGGCATCGAGGCCACCCGCCGCCTGGCCGGTCCCGGCGTCGCCGAACCCCTCGCCGTCGTCGTCATCACCACCTTCGACCTCGACGAGTACGTCTACGCCGCGCTCAGAGCGGGCGCCCGGGGCTTCCTGCTCAAGGACGCCGGCCCCGACCTGCTCTCCCAGGCCGTCCGCGCCGCCGCCAACGGCGACGCCCTCATCGCCCCGAACATCACCGCACGCCTGCTCGAGACCTTCGCCTTCGCCGGGCGCGCCACGCCGCCCGCGCAACCCGTCGATGCGCTGACCGTCCGGGAGGAGGAGATCCTCGCCACCGTGGCGCGCGGGCGGACCAACAGCGAGATCGCCGACGAGCTGCACATCTCGCTCAGCACGGTCAAGAGCCACATCGCCAGCCTCATGACCAAGCTCGGTGTCCGCAATCGCGTGGAGATCGCCATGTGGGCCTACGAGACCAGGCGCGTGCGCGACTGATCCGGCCGATCGGCCGGGCGGAAGGTCGTACTTTCGGCTGTAGAGCTCGCGTGCGGGGTCTGGCGACACTGGTCTCGAGTCCCCTCCATGAGGAGAATGCGATGAAGGCGTTCGTCTTACGCTCGTACGGCTCACCCCTCCGGCTCACGGACGTCGACCGGCCCGTGCCCGGCGACGGCGAGGTGCTGGTCCGGGTGCGCGCCACCTCCGTCCAGCCCTACGACTGGCACTTCATGCGCGGCGAGCCGTACGTCGCGCGCCTGATGCCCGGCGGCCCCGGCCTGCTCACGCCGCCGTTCGGCATCCTGGGCGCGGACGTGGCGGGGGAGGTCGAGGCGGTCGGCGCTGGCGTGACGGAGTTCGGCCCTGGCGACGAGGTGTACGCGATGCCCAAGCAGGGCGGCTTCGCCCAGTACGTGTGCGTGCCGGAGAGCGAGCTGGCGCGCAAGCCGGCGAACCTGTCGTTCGAGGAGGCGGCGGCGGTGCCGATGGCGGCGAACACCGCCCTGATCGCCCTGCGTGACCAGGGACGCGTCCAGCCGGGACAGAAGGTCCTCGTGAACGGGGCCTCCGGAGGCGTGGGCACGTTCGCCGTGCAGCTCGCCAAGGCGTTCGGCGCGCGGGTCACCGGCGTCTGCAGCGCGCGGAACGTGGACATGGTGTGGTCGATCGGCGCGGACGAGGTCATCGACTACACCAAAGAGGACTTCACCCGTAACGGGCAGCGCTACGACTTGCTGGTGGACATCGCGGGCAGCCGTCCCGCCTCGGCGTGCCGGCGGGTGCTGGCCCGCAAGGGCATCCTGGTGCTCGTCGGCGGCCCGGCCGGTCGCTGGCTGCAGCCCGTCGGCCACGTGGTCGCGGCGCTCGCGGCGGCGCCGTTCGTGTCCCAGAGGACGGTTCTGGCGGACGTGGTGCGCTGCACGGAGAACAAGCGGAACCTGGCGACGCTGACCGAGCTCATCGAGGCCGGCGCGGTCCATCCGGTCATCGACCGGAGCTACCCGTTCGAGGAGCTCCCGGCGGCCGTCAGGTACCAGGAGGCGGGCCATGTGCCGGGGAAGGTCGTGATCGCCGTCTAGAGTGCCCCGATGGAAACGTCACGCCTCACGGCCTACAGCGACGTCGCCACCTCCCTGGCCCTTCGCGGCGACGTCGAGCTGGGCAAGCTGGTCGAGCAGGCCGACCCGCTCGGCGCCGGCATCGGCGGCCGGTCCGCGCTGTTGGAGGTGGCCGGGACCCGGGTGTTCGTGAAACGGGTGCCCCTCACGGACCGGGAGCTCCTGCCGGAGAACTTCAGGTCCACCGCCAATGTCTTCGGCCTCCCGGCCTTCTTCAACTACGGCATCGGCAGTCCTGGCTTCGGGGCGTGGCGGGAGCTGGCGACGCACGTCATGACCACGAACTGGGTGATCGCCGGTCAGTATCCCGGCTTTCCCCTGATGTACCACTGGCGGGTGCTGCCCGACACCCCGCCGTCCCTGCCCGAGGTCATGTCCGACGTGGAGCAGACCGTTGCCTACTGGGGAGGAGGCCCGGAGGTGCGCGACCGCATCGAGGCGCTCCAGCGGTCCTCGGCGAGCCTCGTGCTGTTCCTCGAGTACTTCCCGCACAACCTGAGCGACTGGCTGGGAGCGCGGATGCGGGCCGGTGACGAGGCCGCTAACGCCGCCTGCGAGCTGGTGGAGCGGGAGCTGGAAGCGGGCGTCTCCTTCATGAGCGCCAACGACCTGCTGCACTTCGACGCGCACTTTCTCAATCTCCTCACCGACGGGCGGCGCGTCTACTTCGCCGACTTCGGGCTCGCGATCTCCTCGCGCTTCGATCTGTCGCCGGAGCAAGCCGACTTCTTCCGCCGGCACCGAAGTTACGACCGCTGCTACACGCGCACGCACTTCGTGCACTGGCTGGCGTCCGCCCTGTACGGCCGCAAGTGGGGCGATCACGACGACCTGGTGCGCGCGTGGGCCGGGGGAGAGCCACCCGCCGGGGTGCCGGAGTCAGCGGCGGCGATCCTGACCCGTCACAGCGCGCTCGCCCTGGTGATGGACGACTTCTACCGCAGGCTCCAGAAGGAGAGCAGGCGGACGCCGTATCCGCAGGAGGAGCTCGATCGACTCCCCGGCTGAGCCTCAGGCCGGGCAAACCGCTTGTGCCGGGTCACTGGAGACCGACCTCCCTGATTGTTACCGTTGTCGCCTCAACGACGATCATCAAGGGGTAGCCATGACCGAGTCCTCGGTGATGCCGCCGCACATGCGGCGGGTGGGGTTCGACCCGGCTCCTGAGCTGGCGGCGGTCCGGGACGAGGCGGGGATCGTGCGCATCACGAGTGCGTTCGGCCTGGACGCCTGGCTCGTGACCCGGTACGCGGACGTACGCGAGGTCCTGGGCGACGCCGAGCGGTTCAAGATCGCAGAGCAGACGGTCGCGCGGCTGCCTGGAGCGCCGGAGATGACCCCGGAGCAGCTCGCCAAGGCGCAGGCGGGCAACCTGCTCGGCGCGGACCCGCCCAAGCACACGCGCCTGCGCAAGATGCTGACCCCCGAGTTCACCATCCGCAGGATGCAGCGGCTGGAGCCGCGGATCAGGCGCATCGTGGACGACCACCTGGACGCCATGGAGGCCGCCGGGGCGCCCGCCGACCTGGTGCAGTCGTTCGCGCTGCCGATCCCGTCGCTGGTCATCTGCGAGCTGCTCGGCGTCCCGTACGAGGACCGCGCGGGTTTCCAGCACCGCACCAGCAGGATGCTCGACATGTCGGTGCCGGGCGAGGAGCGGCTGGCGCTGCAGTTCGAGTCGCGGGCGTACATGGAGGACCTGGTCCGCCGCATCCAGCAGGACCCGGGCGACGAGCTGCTCGGCATGCTGGTGCGCGAGCACGGCGACGACCTGACCACGGACGAGCTCGTCGGGATCGGCGCCCTGCTGTTGTTCGCCGGTCACGAGACCACCTCCAACATGCTCGCCCTCGGCACCCTGGCCCTGCTCCGCCACCCCGAACAGCTCGAACTCCTCAGGAAGGAGCCCGAGCGCATCGACGCCGCGGTGGAGGAGCTGCTGCGCTGGCTGAGCATCGTCAACTCGGGCACGACCAAGGTCACGACCACGGAGGTCCGGCTCGGCGGCCGTACCATCCCGCCCGGCGAGCTGATCGTCTGCGCCCTGCCCGCGGCCAACCGCGACCCGGGGCTGCTGCCCGACGCGGACACGTTCGACATCTCCCGCGGCGCTCCCGGCCACGTCGCCTTCGGCCACGGCATCCACCACTGCCTGGGCGCCCCGCTGGCCCGCATGGAGCTGCGCATCGCCTTCCCCGCGCTGCTCCAGCGCTTCCCGGGGCTGCGCGAGGCCGGCGCCGCGGACTTCCGCTCCGCCCACATCGTCTACGGCCTGAGCTCCCTGGAGGTCGCCTGGTAGCGGCTGATGGGAATTGTCGGTCCCGGCGGATAGCGTGCAAGGGTCATGCCTATCGACGTCGCGGCACACGAGCTGATCGGCAGGGAGCACCCCGCCGCGCTGATGCGTGCCGAGATCGACCGGGTGATCGGCAGCCACGGCGGCCTGGTGCTGGTCACCGGCGAGGCGGGCATCGGCAAGACGACGCTGGTCACGAGCGCGGCGGGGGAGGCCAGGCGGCAGGGCGCGCTGGTGGTCGGCGGCGCGTGCTGGGATTCGGACAATGCCCCAGGCTTCTGGCCGTGGGTCCAGGTCATCCGGGCTCTGCGGCGCGCCGCGGAGCCCGGGGAGTGGGCCGCGGTGGAGCAGTCGGCCGACGGCAGGCTGGCCGCCCTGCTCGGCGAGGGCAGGAGCCGCGCGGCGGCCCTCGACGCCTTCCGGGTCTACGACGCGGTCACCTCCGCTCTGGTCTCGCTGTCGCAGCGGCGCCCGGTGGTGGTCGTCATCGACGACCTCCACGAGGCCGACCCGGCCTCGCTCCGGCTGCTGGAGTTCGCGGCGCAGCAGACCTGGTTCGAGCGGCTGCTGTTGATCGGCACCTATCGCGACGCCGAGGTGGAGTCCGTCGACCACCCGCTGCGCGATCTCCTGTCGCCGCTCGTCGCGCGGGCCACCACCATCACGCTCACCGGGCTCGACCAGGCGGGCGTCGGCGCGCTCATGACCCGCACGGCCGGCCACGAGCCGCCGCCCGAGCTGGTCGCGGAGGTCCATCTGCGCACGGGCGGAAACCCGTTCTTCGTCGAGCAGACCGCCAGGCTGTGGCGCAGCGGCGGCTCGGCCGGCGCCATCGCGCCGGGCGTGCGCGACGCGCTGCTGCGCCGGTTGTCCCTGCTGCCGCGGCAGGTGTCCGAGCTGCTGCCCGCCGCGGCGGTGCTCGGGCGGGAGTTCCACCGGCAGGTGCTCGCCGCGATCGTCGCGGCGCCCGTCGCGCACGTCGACCGGCTGCTGGACGTGGCCGTGGCGGCCAAGCTCGTGGTGGCCAAGGGCGGCGGCGTGTTCGCGTTCGCCCACGACCTGGTGCGCGAGACCCTCTACGACTCGCTGGACGACCCGCTCGAGCTGCACGGCGCCATCGTCAGCGCCCTCGACCGCGCGCCCGGTCTGGCGGGCAAGGTGCTGCCGGGCGACCTGGCCGGGCACGCCTACCTCGCCCGCGACCGCCTGGACCCTGATCGGGTGATCGACCTCCTGCTGGCCGCCTCCCGCGACGCCAAGGGTCGCCTGGCGGACGAGGAGCAGCTGGGCCACCTGCGCAGGGCATGCGACCTGAGCGGCGGCGTCGACCGGCGCAGGCAGGCCGTGATCGCTCTCGACCTGGGCAAGGAGCTGCACCACGTCGGCGAGCTGGACGCGGCGAGGGAGGCGTTCGAGCTGGCCGCCGCCATCGCCCGCGAGCTCGACGACCCCGAGCTGCCCGCCCGCGTCGCGCTGACGTTCCACTCCCAATACGGCCTCGACGAGGCCCTCGAGCGGCTGCGACAGGCCCACGGCAGGCTGGTCGGCGGCTCGGCGCCCGACGAGCGGCTGGCGCTCGAGCTCGTGCTCCACCTCGCCAACCTGGCCAGGCGCGGAGGTGACGACGACGCGCTGGCGTTCAGCCTGTGGAAGCACCACGAGATCATCTGGGGGCCCGGCACGGCGGAGGAGCGGTTGGCGCTGACCGGCGAGCTGCTCGACGTGGCCAGGCGCACGTCCGACGGGGACCTCGCCCACTTCGCCGCCGCGCTGCGCTGGGTCGCCATGATCGAGCAGGGTGACGCCCGCTACCTCGACGCCTTCCACGACTACGCCGCCAGAGGGCGGCGCAGCGGCCGGCGCCACCTCGACCTGTCCACGTCGGTGGACATGAGCATCATCGCCGCCCTCACCGGCCGCTTCGCCGAGGCGGAGTCGGCGCTGTCGGGCATCCACGTGGACTCGATGCACGATCATTTCCTGTTCATGATCATGCACCACCGGTGGGCGATGACGTCGCTGCAGGGCAGGATCAAGGAGGCAGAAGAGCTGCTCCGCGAGCTCAGGGAGACCGCCCACCCGTGCGTGCCGGTGCTGGAGGCGCTCACGGCCCTGCAAGTAGGCGACCTCGACACCGCGCTACGCCACTTCGCCGCCGGGGAGCCGAGCGAGCGCATGGCGCAGCCGCTGTGGCTGCGGTTCCAGGCGGAGGTGGCGGCGGCCACGCAGGACCCGGAGCTGTGCGCGCGGGCCCGCGCCGCGCTGGCTCCGCATCGGGGCCAGTGGGTGGTGTCGTTCTACGGCTGGGACGTCAGCGGGCCCTACGATCTCTGGCTCGCGCTGCTCGACGCCGCCGAGGGCCGGTGGGCGCAGGCCATCGAGGGATTCACGGCCGCCTACCGCTCCGCCGACCTGATGCGGGCACGGCCGTGGTCGGTGATCGCCCGGGCGCACCTGGCCGAGACGCTGCTCTCCCGTGGCGGGCCGGGCGACGCCGAGGCGGCGGAGGGGCTGCTCGCCGGCGTGCGCAGGGAGGCGGGCGAGCTGGGCATGCGCCACGTCCTTGAGTCCGTACGCCCGGCGCGTCCAGAGCCGGTCGCCCCCCGGCCGGACAGAGGCGGCACCGCGGAGTTCAGGAGGGACGGGAAGGTCTGGTCGCTGGCGTTCGCGGGCCGCACCGCGCACATGCCCGACGCCAAGGGCCTGCGCGACCTCCACACGTTGCTGAGCCGTCCGGGTGACGACGTGCCCGCCGTGCTCCTGCTCGACCCCGAGGGCGGCGAGGTCGTGGTCGCGGCCCGGCGGATGGGCGGCGACGACGTGCTCGACGAGGAGGCCAAGAGCCGCTACCGGCGCCGGCTGGCCCAGCTCGACGACGAGATCGACCGGGCCGCGGAGCTGGGGGACGACCGGCGGGCGGCCGAGTTCGACCGGGAGCGGGCGGCGTTGCTGGAGGAGCTGCGGGCCGCGGCGGGGCTCGGCGGGCGCACCCGCCGCCTGGGCGACGAGGCGGAGCGCGCCCGCAAGACCGTCACGGCCAGGATCCGCGACGTGCTGCGCAAGCTCGACCGAGCCCATCCCGAGCTGGCCGCCCATCTCCGCGCCGCCGTCTCGACCGGCTCCACCTGCCGCTACCAACCTGACCGCCCCGTCACCTGGCGCCTCTGAGCAGGGGCCATGCTACTTGCGGTTGTACAGGCGCATGGTGAGGGTGCCGAACACGGCGATCAGCACCAGCGCCGACACCAGTACCCACATGAGCTCCGCGCCGTCAGGCGCGCCGGCCATCAGCGACCGCACGGAAGCCACCACGTGCGTGATGGGGTTCGCGTTCACGAAGATCTGCAGCCACCCCGGCATGGTCGAGGGGTGCACATAGACGTTGCTCAGGAAGGTCAACGGGAACAGCACCAGCATGCTGACCCCCATCACCGACTTCTCGCTCCGCAGCAGCAGCCCGAACATCGTCCACACCCAGGAGAACGCGAACGAGAACCCCAGCAGCACCAGGATCCCGGCCACCGAACCGGCGACCCCGCCCGGCGGCCGGTAGCCCAGCACCAGACCGACCGCCAGAATGACCGTCGAGGCCAGCGTGTACCGCAGGACGTCGCCGAGCAGGTAGCCGACCATGGTCGAAGGACGCCAGATGGGCAGGGTGCGGAAGCGGTCGAAGACGCCCTTCTCGATGTCCTTGTTGACCTCCACGCCGGTGTACATCGTGATCATCACGACGCTCGTCACCATGATGCCCGGCAGCAGGAACTGCAGGTACTTGGTCGGCGATCCCGCCAGCGCGCCGCCGAACAGGTACGTGAACATCAGCGTCATCATCAGCGGGAACGCCGTCACGTCGAACAGCTGCTCCGGCACGTGCTTGATCTTCAACATGGCCCGCCAGCCGAACGTGATTGACGCCGACCAGGCGCTGGGCCGCGGCGGCTTCACCCCCGGAGCGAGCACCGTGCCGAGCGTCTCGGCCGCGGGTGCGTACGTGGTCTCAGTGGTGGTGCTCATGCTGCCTCCTCGGTCGCGGGGCGGTCGGTCAGTGCCAGGAAGACCTCGTCCAGGCTGGGCTGGCCGAGTGAGAAGTCGTTGACGACGATGCCGGCCTCGGCCAGCCGCCCGAGGGCGCGGGCGGCCTGCGCCGCCTCCCCGCCGTCGCCGGTGATGCGGGCCGTGAGCGCCACCGGGTCCGCCTCCAGGTAGACGGGCGCGTCCAGCGTCTCGGCGAGCAGGCGCTCGGCCTCGCCGCGGGTGGCCGGGTCGCGCAGCCGTACGTGCACGGAACCGGAGCCGACCGACGACTTCAGCTCGCCGGGAGTGCCCTCGGCGATGACCTTGCCGTGGTCGATGACCGCGATGCGGCTCGCGAGCCGGTCGGCCTCCTCCAGGTATTGCGTGGTGAGCAGCACCGTCGTGCCGTGGGCCACGACGACGCGCACGATGTCCCAGACCTGGTTGCGGCTGCGCGGGTCGAGGCCGGTCGTGGGCTCGTCGAGGAAGAGCAGGTCGGGCGTGTTGAGGATGCTGGCCGCGATGTCGATCCGCCGGCGCATCCCGCCCGAGTACGTCTTGACCTGCCGCCCCGCGGCATCCGTCAGCCCGAACGCCTCCAGCAGCTCCGCCGCCCGCTCCTTCGCGGCCGGCTTGCGGTGGCCGAGGAGGCGGCCGAGCAGGATCAGGTTCTCGGCGCCGGTCATCTCCTCGTCCACGGAGGCGTACTGGCCGGTCAGGCTGACCCGGCTGCGTACGGTGTCCGCCTCGCGCACGACGTCGTGCCCGAACACGGTCGCCTCGCCGCCGTCGGGTCGCAGCAGCGTGGCCAGCATCCGTACGGCGGTGGTCTTGCCCGCGCCGTTGGGGCCGAGCACGCCGTACACGGCGCCGGTCGGGACGGCGAGGTCGAGGCCGTCCACGGCACGGGTGTCGCCGAAGACCTTGACCAGGCCGGAGGTCTGTATCGCTAGATCTGGCATTGCGGTCCTAATCAGTGTTAGCGAGTCGCCTTGCGGCAGACTCGGTGGTTGGTAGCCGTCCGGCAGGTGAGCACTTGCGCGTCCTGGACTTCGAGTCCTGCTGAAAGACAGTGCCCCTGCCGGTTGGCCGGGAGAGTTGATCGCTTCTGGGATGTCGTTGCCCACTGACGGTG